>DASYWA010000105.1:0-6682 GCA_035936475.1 Rubrobacter sp.
CCCGGAGGCCGGAATCCGGACCAACGACACCCCGACGCCCAGGCGGGAACGCCGTTCGTCCGGGTCGGCGGCCCATTCGGCCGCGGCGTTGCTCGGGATAGAGAGGGCGGTGCGGCCGAAGATCATGGCGTTGATCCCGACGACCTCGCCCCCGGCGTTCAGGAGCGGCCCCCCGGAGTTGCCGGGCGCGAGCGCCACGTCGGACCGGACGTACTTCGCGGACGAGCCCCGGCGGAAACGCCCCCAGGCACACCCAGCCCGCCCACGACGCCCGCGGTGGCCGTCCCGGGGTTGCCCCACGGGTGGCCGATGGCGTAGACCAGCTCGCCCACGCGCAGGGCGTCGGAGTCACCGACGCGCGCCGCGGGAAGCCCGTCAGTCTCTCCCCGCAGCCGGAGCAGCGCGAGGTCCAGCGCGCGGGACCGCTCGACTACCTCGGCGTCGAGCGCGCGGCCGTCGTCCAGGACCACGCGCGCGCCGCCGCGCCGACGGCGTCCCCCGGAGACCACGTGGTTGCTCGTCAAGACGGGGCCCTCGCCCGGCCAGATCACACCCGCCCCGGAGCCCCGGCCGCCGTTTTGGACCTCGACGACGCTCCTGCGTGCCTCCTCTACCATCTCCGCGCCCGCCGACGAGGCCGCCCGCGCGACGGGTTCTCTCTCCGACCCGGCCATCCCGGACCCCCTATCCGCGCTCGCCGACGGTGACGTCAAGCTCCCGGGGCTCGCCGCCCCGAACAACCCCGACCCGCACAAGACTCCCAACCCTCTCTCCCGAGAGCAGGGCCAGCAGGTCGTCCGTGTCCTCGACCGGCCGGCCGTCCAGGGTCGCGACGATGTCCCCGACCATGAGGCCGCCGCGGTCCGCCGGGCTCCCGTCCTCGATCCCGACCACCAGAAGCCCGCCCTTCTGGGCGGCATCCGTCTTCGCCCCGCCGGGCAGGCGCACCGGCTGGCTCAGGATGCCGAGGTAGCCCCGCTTCACGGTGCCCCGCTCCTGAAGCGTGCCGGCGACGCGCCAGGCGAGGTCGGCCGGGACCGCGAACGCCGCGCTGCGCCCCCAGCCGGCCACCATGATCCCAACGATGTCGCCGTCCACGTCCACCAGCGGCCCGCCCGAGAGACCGGGGTAGGGCGAGGCGTCGGTCTGGATGTACCGCTCGAGCCTCGGCCCCCGCCGCGTCCTGATAGGCCCGCCGACCGAGCTGACGATGCCGAAGGTGGCCCGCGGCCCCTCGCCGCGGCCGGGGCTCGCGACGGCGAGCGAGATCTGCCCCACCCTCGCCTCCCCGGCGGCCGGCGTGGCCGCCTCGACGCCGAGCCCCTCGACCCGCAGCACCGCGAGGTCCGTCGAGTGATCCCTGCCGACGATGCTGGCCGCCAGCGTCAGCCCGTCCGCCGTGTCGACGGAGAGGTCCTCCTCGCGCTCCAGCACGTGCCCCGCCGTCAGCACCAGGTTTTCGGCGTAGGCCACGCCGCTCCCCGGGTGGCGCCTCCTGCCGTGTACCCGTACCACCGACCTGCCGGCCTTCGCCACCGCGTCCGCCATCCCCTCGGACAACGCGGCCAAAGTCTCTCTACCTTCCATTCTTATCTCCCGGTCCGAAGTACCCATGCGAGTACTCTATCCCCGCGCTCCGGAACGCACATCGCCCGTCCGGCTAGGTGCCGCCCGGAAGATCGAGCGGCGCGGTGGTCGTCCGCGGCCGCGTTAAAGAGACTTCACGGCTTCGTTACAGAACGGCAAGTCTACCGGTGGTTTGGTCGAGCGTACTTAACAATGTTTGGCGCGGGTTCCGACGGCATTTAACCCGACGCATCCCTCGGGTTGATACGCTGAGGGTAGATGATCGAGACGCCGACCATTAGCAGCCGTTCCCCCGCCGTCGGCAACCGGCGCCGCCCTTACCTGCTCCCGTTCAGGCGCCGGCGCCACAAGATGACCAGGGCCGGTTTGAGGAACCTGGCGCGGGCCCGGTCCGAGGCGCTCGGGGATCTGGTCCGCCGGCGCGAGGCTTGCAGGCCCCGGAACGAGGCCGTCATCAAGGACCACGAGTACGCCCATCGGCGCGTCACCCTCCACGACGTCGAAACCCAAGGCATTTACCTGTCCGACCACCTCGCGGGTATATCGGACCTGCGCGAACAGTTCGCCGGACGCGGCATCCGCAGCCGAGAGCTGGACCGCTACCTCGCGACGCCGGAGAACGAGGCGGACCTCAGGACCATCTCCACCGCCCTGTTGGAGATGGCCGCCAGGCTGGACAAGTAACGCTCGGTGGTCCCGGTCGGGGCCACGGGCGGCCGCGCCCGTTGGCCCCTCGTCCTACCCGCCGATCCACCGCCGGCGTCGATCCTGTAGCATCCCGGTCAGGGATGGCCCGGTACGGAGGGGGACTCGCTGCAGAGGTCGTGGACGGAGGCGCGGGTTTCGGGCGTCGGGGGGTTGCTGGCGCTCGCGGCCTCGGCCTTCGGGGTCTTCGGGCTCTGGGCCGGTTGCTCGGCCGTGCTCCTGGCCGACCTGAGCCGGTCCGTGGGCCTCTCGCCGGGTCCGCTCGGCATCGCGCTCTTCGCCGGGGCGGCGGCGTTGATGGTCTCGATGTGGTCGCTGGGGTGGACGGCGGACAGGTTCGGCCGCAGGGCTTACCTCGTAGCCGTCACGGGCATGTTCGGGGTTGGGATCTCGGGCCTCGTCCTCGCCGGAAACTTCGCCGCCCTCGTCGCCGTCTTCGTGGTGCTGTACGCGGCCACGGGGCTCTACGACGTGGGGATCAACGCCGTCGCGGTGGACCTGGAGCGGTTGTTGGAGCGGCGCCTTATGTTGTTTCTGCACGCCCTCTACGCGGTCGGGGCCGTGTTCGGCTCCCTGGGCGCGGGGATGCTGCTCTCGGCCGGCGTCGGCTTCCGGCTGGTCTACCTCGCGACCCTGGCCCCGCTGGCGGCCGTGGCCGCCGGCGTCGCAGCCACCCGTTTTCCGGACCCGGACGACGAAGCTCCGCCCGAGACCGTCGAGGAGGCGGGGAGGACCAAGAAGGGCCGGTGGGCGCTCTACCGGAGCGCGCCGCTCCTGCTCGTGGCCGCCATCGCGGGCCTCGGGTTCGTCTCCGAGGGGGTCATGGAGGCGTGGTCGGGCATCTACCTGCGCGACTCTTTAGGTTTGGGGGCTTTGCTCGGGGGCTCGGGGGTGGCGGTCTTTTTCGGGGCCATGGCCCTCGGAAGGTTCGGGACGGGCTGGGCGGTGACGCGCCTGGGCAACCGCCGGGTCCTGCAAGGCGCCGGGTTACTGGCCCCGGGCGGCATGGCGCTCGCGCTCGCCACGACGAGGCCGGTGCTCGTCGTCGGCGGGTTCCTGCTGGTCGGGCTGGCTATATCGGGTATGGCGCCGCTGGCGCAGTCGTCGGCGGGCGACCTGTACCCCAAACGCGCGGGGGCCGCCGTGTCTGTGGTCATCACGTTCGGCTCCGGGGGGGCCTGCTCGCGACGCCGCTCGTGGGCGGCCTGGCCGAGCTAACCGGGCTGAGAGCCGCGCTCGGTCTCGTCGTCGCGGCCGGCCCCGCCGTCCTTGCGCTCTCACCGCGCCTGCGCGAAGAGAGAGGCGGCCGGTCCGATTGAAGATCGTCGTAACGGCCGCCGGCTCCAGGGGCGATGTCCAGCCCTGCGTGGCCCTCGGCCTCGGCCTGAAGGGGGCGGGCCACGAGGTCACCCTCGCGACCTGGGAGCCGTACAGGCGCATGGCCGAAAGCCGTGGCCTGGAATTTTCCCCGGTGGCAGGCCCCGACCCGGACAGGCTCGTGGAGGCGCTGGTCGCCGCCGGACGCAACCCGTTGGGGTACGCCAGGCGCTTCCGCCCGCTGCTCGGGCCGCACGTCGGGCGGGGCCTCCGCGACTGCGTCGCGGCCTGCGATGGGGCCGACGCCGTCCTCTACACCCCGCTCGGGTTCGCCGGCTTCATGGCGGCGGAGCACCTCGGCATACCCTCGGTCGGGAGCGTCGTGACGCCGCTCTTCGTCCGCGACGGCGGCTTTCCGAGCGCGGTGCTCGGGCGCCCGCTCCCCTTCCCCGGCCGCCTCTACAACCGCCTGAGCCACCCCGCGACCGAGCAGCTCTACTGGCGCATCGTCGAGCCCCTCGTGGCGGAGGCCCGCAGGGAGGCCGGTCTCGCCCCGATGCCCCGCCTGAGGGGTCCGCTCGGGGACATCCACCGCCAGAGGCGGCCCTTCCTGCTCGGCTGGAGCCCGCACGTCCTGCCCACGGACGGGAGGCGCGAAGGCTGGATGCACGCGACGGGCTACTGGTTTCTCGGCCACGAACGGGGATGGCGCCCCCCGGAGAAGCTGCGGCGCTTCCTCGCGGCCGGGGAGCCCCCGGTGGCGCTCGGCCTCGGGAGCATGGGCCACACCAGGGCTTCCGAAGCCGGGCGAATCGTCTCGCTCACGGCGAGGGCGCTCGGGCTGGCGGGTCTGAGGGGCGTCCTGATCTCGGACCACGACGGCGCCGATGACGCCCTACCGGAGAACGTCGTCAGGATCTCCGGCGGGCTGCCTTACGACTGGCTCTTTCCGAGGGTCTCGGTCGCCGTGCACCACGGCGGCGCAGGGACGACCGCCGAGGCGCTCAGGTCCGGCACGCCCTCCGTAGTGGTCCCCGTCGTGCCGGATCAGGAGTTCTGGGGCTGGCGCGTCCACGCCCTGGGCGCGGCCCCACCCCCCATCCCCCACAAAAGACTCACCCCCGAAAACCTCTCGAGCGCCATCCTGCAAGCCGCAACCGACCCACGGATGCACCGCCACCGCGAGGCCCTGGCATCACGAATAGCGGCCGAAGACGGCGTCTCCCGGGCCGTCGCAGCCTTCGAACACCACGCCGGCCAGGGCCGACGCTAGCGCGACGGAGA
The DNA here is from genome assembly GCA_035936475.1 of Rubrobacter sp. Taxonomy (GTDB): domain Bacteria; phylum Actinomycetota; class Rubrobacteria; order Rubrobacterales; family Rubrobacteraceae; genus Rubrobacter_D. Next base: position 4,894 of record DASYWA010000105.1, read on the forward strand.
CGGAAGACTACCCCGGCAGGGGCCCCGCCAACCCCACGAATCCCTATCCTCGATCGAACGGCCGGAAGCCGACGCCCCCCTTACCAGGCCACGGGCCGCCGGTCCCTGAAGAAGCCGCCCGTCGGGCCGTTGTTGGGCAGCGTGGCCGCCCAGACGACGCCGTCGGCGCCCTCCTCGACCGTGCGGTTGGCGTTCGCGCCGCCCATATCGGTCTGGACCCATCCGGGGTTGACGGCGTTTACGAGGATGCCGCCGCCGCGCAGCTCGGAGGCCAGGATGCGCGTGAGGGCGTTGAGCGAGGTCTTGGAGATACGGTACCCCGGCGAGCCGCCGCCCATGTCCTCGAGCGCGGCGAGCCCGGTAGAGACGTTGACGATCCTGCCGTACCCCTCGCGCCTCATGTGGGGTATCGCCACCTCGCACAGCCGCCACGCGCCGATGAGGTTAGCCTCAAGCGCCTCCTTTACGCGGTCGAGGTCGGCCTCAGCGCCGCTCTGGCCCTCGTCGTTGGAGATGGCGGCGTTGTTGACCAGAACGTCGAGCCGCCCGAAGTCCTGCTCGATGGAGGCGGCGAGCTTCTCCACGCTGGCGGCGTCGGCCACGTCGAGCTGGCGGACCATCACCTCGCCCGGGAGCCCCTCCGCGGCCTGCCGGCCCCTCTCCTCGTCGCGGGAGCCCAGAACGACCGTGAGCCCCCTCTCGGCTAGCTGGCGGCACACCTCGAGCCCTATACCCCTGTTGGCGCCGCTGACCAGCGCGACCCTTGCGTTCTCCATCATCCTCCCGCGTGTGACCTTCTCGGCGGCCCAATGTTACATCACCTCGGGCCGCCTTCCGGCGGCGCATCTTATACTGTGGGCAAGGTCTCAAGAGAAAGGTCCTTTTGCAAGAACCCCCCGTCGGCGGCACGGAAGGAACGAACGCGGGTCCGGGAGAGTTCAAGCCCGGAGATCCCCTATCGAGCCTGTGGTCGGTAACGCGACGCGTCCTCTTGTCGCCGCGGCGCTTCTTCGACGCCCTGCCGCCCGAGGCGCCGGCGGGCGTGGCCCTGCTGTACTTTTTGGTCTGCTACCTGATCGCCGTCGCCATGATCGCGATTCTAGCCGTGCTGGGGGTGGCCGCATGGTTCGTCCTCGGGGCCTTCACGGTCTTCGAGAACCCGGCGTTACCGTTCGGCCTGCTGGTCCTCGCCGGGATGGTGCTTCTCGTCTTGTCCGTCTTAGGGCCGGCGATCTTTTTCGCCGGCGTCCTGATACAGCACGCGATCGTCGTCCTCGTGGCGAGGCACGCCCAACGGGGTCTGCGGGCCACGGCGCGTGTCCTCTGCTACGCGGCCGGCACCACCCTGCTCCTGGCCTGGATACCCTTCGTGGGCGTCGTGGCCGCTCTCTACGGCTGTTACCTGTACCAGACCGGGCTGCGTCGGGTACACGGGCTCTCACCCGCGCGGTCCGGCGTGGCATTCTTGACCCTGGCCATACCGACGTTCGCCCTCACCGTGGTGCTCGCCTCCGTCGCGTACAACGCGGGGCAGCAGGTCGCGCGGGGTCCCACGTCTTACTACTTTCCCCCTCCCGAGGCCCAGAGAGAGCTTCCCCCCGGCACGGTCGGGGCGGCGACGCTCATGGACGGCAACGAGGACCAGGCGCGGGTGAGGGAGGCGCGGCAGGCCTCTTACGCGGACGCAGCTCCCCCGGACCGGTATCACACTGAGATCAGCATCATCACCGCAGATCCAGAAGCCGGCCCCAGAGGGGTACGAGGCTTCGCGAGAGGGGCGGGCGGGAGG
>DASYWA010000106.1:0-9474 GCA_035936475.1 Rubrobacter sp.
GGTCCTTTTAGGGCGACTTTTTACGGGTCGTTGGGGCAGACCGACACGGCAAAAGCCCCAAGGGCCTTCGTAGAAGGCTTAACTGATGCGGTGTGTTACACGGCCAAATGGCTAAAGTCGAGCTCTCGGAAGTCAGGTTAATAAGAGCTTGCGCCAATAGGCGAGTAACGTATGTGTCGAGGAGCGGTGGGAAGGCTGTTCGATCGCTTCGAAAGTTTCCAAGTGCGAAAAGTTGCCAACATATTGGCGCGGCCCTTAAGTGGACTTGCGTCGTTTCCGGGAACTCTTTAAGACTGAAATAGTGCGCGGAGAGGAGAGCAGTTGACAGTAACCTTGACAGTAATCCAGGCGAACGCCCAGCGATATTCAGAAACGTAGAACAGCTGGACCTAGCTTGTGTAAGCGGTTTTTGAAACAACTGGAAATGCCCAGACATATATGAGTGCGCACTCGTAATGAGCAGGGGTAAGCGGTTCGAGTCCGCTCGTCGGCTCTCTTGATTCCCGATAGATAGAGGTAATTTGGCTATCAGGGTGAAACCCGGTCCGTCGTCCCCGCGCATTCTCGTTCAGCGTTTCTCCTTACTTTTTGGCCTCCAAGGCCCGCACCTTGACGCCGTTCCTGATCCAGAGCGAGGCCGTAAGGCAGATCCCGAGCGCCACGCTGAGGAGCAGGAACGCGTCCGAGAAGGGCGCCGTGTCGAGCGCGTAGAGGGGGTTGAGGGCGCCCGCCCCGGCCTCCCTGCGCGCCGCCAGAAAGGCCCCGACTACTGCCGGGCCGGTCCCGCCGCCGAGAAAGAAGAGCCCGTTGAAGATGCCGAGGCCGACACCCGACTCCTCCTCTTTCAGTGCCTCCGCCGCCGCGTTGACGTTCGGGGAGTTAGTCAGGGCGAACCCGACGCCGATGCCGAGCATCCCCATCGCGACGACGTAGGGTGGGGCCCCGGCCGCGAACGCGGAGAGAAAGAGAACGGAGAGCAGCATCACCGTGAGCCCCGCGTAGATCGGGGTCCTGGCCCCGATGCGGTCAGAGAGCCGGCCCGCTAGAGGGGAGAGGATCGCAAGCGCTATGGCCCCCGGGGCGAGCACGAGGCCCGTCGCCGCGGGCGAGAGCCCGTTGACCTGCGAGACGAGCAGGGGCACCAAGACGAGGCAGGAGATGTTGACGAGCATCGAGAAAAATCCGACGGCCACCGCCGCGACATAGGGAGGGTTTCGGAAGAGGGCTGGGGAGACGAAGGGGTACTCGGCGCTCGCGATGCGCCAGGCGAAGCCCAGGGCGGCGAGCGCCGCCGCCGCGAAGCAGCCCCACGACGAGGTGTCGGCGAAGCCGGCCGTCTGCCCCTGTGTGATCCCGAAGAGGAACAAACCGGCCGCCAGGCCCAGCAGGACGCCGCCGGGCACGTCGAAGCTGCGGTCTTCCGAGGACTCGGTATCAGGTAGGGCGTAGATGGCGCCGGGGAGGAGGAACAACGTTAGCGCGAGGGTCATGTAGAAAAGCGACTGCCAGCCGCCGAACTGCTGCATCACGCCGCCCACTATCGGGCCGACGGCGGCCCCGACGCCCACGCTCGAGACGATGAGGCCCAGAGCCGTCCCACGGTCTCCCGGGGGCAGCACCTTCGCGACCGAGGCGGTCGCCAGTGCAGGTACCGCCGCGGCGCCTGTGGCCTGCACGATCCGCCCGAAGACCAGCAGCGGGAGGTTTGGCGCCACCGCGGATACCAGGCTCCCGACGGCGAAGACGATCAATCCCAGCGAGAAGGCGCGTCTCAGACTGAAGACGTCCGCGGCGCGCCCGTAGAGAGGGATGCCGACGGCGTAGATAAGCAGGTACGCAGTTATGACCCAGCCTATCTGCGCCTCCGACACTCCGAAGTCCTGCCTCATGACGGGCACCGCCACGTTCACCATCGAGCTGTTCATGACCGAGACGAAGACTGCGCAGATGAGCACCGCGAGCAGGAGTCGCCTGTTCACCCGCGTTTCCCGCTCTGGCGCACCCCCGGCGATCAACTGGCAATCCTGACGGCCCGGGGGGACGCGCTCTGCGACGCGGGGCCTGGCGCGAGCACCTCAGCGAGCTCGACTACGAGCCCTCCCAGCTTCTCGAGCCGCGCGCCGTAGGCGTCGTCGGTTATGTTCCCTCCATCGTCGGAGCGCTGCCACGTCTTGGGGATCGCCACCGTCAGCGGCGCGACCACGCCGCGCAGCGCATGGACAGCGTGCACCATCGCATCGATCGAGCGGGCCGCCGCCAAGTCGCCGCCGGCCGTCGAGATCAGGCCTGCGACCCTGCCGTCGAGATACGGCCGCTCGTCGCGCGCCAAGAACTGGGCGTAGTCGAGGGCGTTCTTGGTCACCCCCGCGAGTGTCCCATGATACGCCGCCGTGCTGATAACTACAGCGTCAGCTCCACGTAGCGCCTCAACGAAGCGCGCGACGCCCTCACTGTAGTCCTCGAGCGGCCTGCCCGGCTCGTAGATCGGGAGGTCGAGCTCCCGCAGATCCAACAGCTCCGTCTGTGCCCCTGCCCCCTCCGCCGCGGCGAGCGTCCGACGGAGAGCTCCAAGGGAGCTGGATCCTTCCCTCAACGTCCCCCCGATGCCAACGACCCTCAAACGTCCGTCTCCTGAACTCATCTTCGCCTCCTTCAAATGCGGTCTCCGAAATGACTTTCTATATGCCTATGACTCTCTAAATGTGTCTTTATCACTCTCCGTCGAACCCCGGGTCCACGTTGGCCCGTACCTTAGTCAGAAGCCGGTGGAACGTCTTGCGTTCCCCGGGGGTCATACCTGCCAGCGTCTTCTCTTCGACCCTCTCCCAGCAGCGGGCGACCGGCCCTTCGAGCGAACGGCCCATGTTTGTCAGATGCACCCGGAAGCTGCGGGCGTCGCTCGGATCCTGGCGTCGCTCGACGAGCCCCAAGCCCTCAAGGCGCCGCACCATCTTCGTCACCGTTGGCGGCTCGACTCCGAGTCTCTCGGCGAGCTCGCCGCCCCGCAGCCCGTTCTCCTCCCACAGCTCCAGCAGGACCATCTCCTGGCCGACGTGGAGCCCGAGCTCCGCCAGCAGCTCCCCAACGTTGCCCCGGTGCACCTTGCAGACCTTCGCCAGGGCGTAGCCGGTGGTCTCCTTGACGAGGCGAGCCTGGATCACGCGCTCTCCTCCCGGCCAGCGCCCACCGACCTCGAGTTCGGCCTGTAGGCGTCCGAGTCGATCCCCCAGCCCACGATGCGCTCCGGGAAGATCCGGATCAGCTCGGTGTCGAAATCCGGATTGACCCGCTGGACACCCCCGCCTAAGACCTCCGCGCGCTCCCGCACCTCGACGCCGCGGGCGCGCCAGGGCGGCAGGATGTCGTCCACCACGAACGCGGCCCTCTTGGTCGCCCGCGCGTCTCGGTCCTTGCTCCTCCCCAGATTGTGGTCGCCCACGTCGATCGTGCCGAGATCGGTGTTGTAGCGGAACGCCGCGGGGCCCACGTGGGGCACGCCCCTCGCGTCCACCGTCGCAAGCCGCCCCAGACGTTGCTCCACGAGGTGCTCGACCTCACCCAGAGTAAACTCGCTCATGCCTCCTCCACCTTCTGCTGGCCGGTGCCGCGCCCACGGCCTCGCCCGGGCCCCGTCAACCTGTCATAGTTAAGCCGAAAGAGCTCGAGCGCCCCCTCCACGTCGTCCTCTCGCGTTATCGGGTAGCTGACCCATCCCGTCTGCGGCAGGACGTGGTGCACCCGTGCCTTCCCCGAGGCCACGAGCTCCTTCCTCATCCTCACGGGGAACGGAAGGTCGGCCAGGCGCTCGCTGTGCAGGTGCCCGATCTCGTGCCCATTCACCCGAAACTCTACCCCGTTGAACTGGTGCGGCCTCTTCTCCACCTCCGGCCAACTAGACACCTCGTCCTCAATTCTCTGCCTGATGTTCGCCATCGCGTCCCCTCTACTACTGACCTTTAGTTAGCCGGCTAACTAATTGTAATACCGCCGGGTGGTACGTCAAGTGTGGCATCTAAATATGTGTTAGTTTGCGGGGCCTCGCTGCAAACCTCTCTGCTCGGCAGCGTGGGCGAGACTGCAGAGGCTGTCGGGTGAACTGTCACGGTGTCGGACATCAAACTGCAATCTTCTGCGCTACCAATGAGGCCAACAAGCAGCGCGCTGATGATCGTTGAGTGGGCAGTCCGCCAACACCTCTCCGATAAGCTCAACCGGAACACGGAGCTACGCTTCGGGCATGACTTCGACCACAAACGGCCACTGGCGTTTCCGGTTCGCGCTGTTCCGGTCTATGTGCCACGGGACTTGCGGACGGCTATCTCGTATCAGTTCGTTGAGGAGATAAGCGAGTTCCGCACCTGGAAGCTATGCCTTGTCTGTCGAATGCCCTTTCCGGTCCGACGCGAGGGGCAGAGACATTGTTCCGGCGGCTGTCGCCAAAAGGCTTATCGTGAGCGCAAGAACCAGGCCGGGTAGAGCCGTACATTAATCTACATCACCTCTACATCACCTGGAGCGCAACCGTGTGCAATGTCTGGCAAGCCAGAGAGAAGAAAAACGCTTACGTAAAGGGAAAATGCAGGGCCGTGCAAACCCCTGCAACGCTTGACTGATCACTCGTAATGAGCAGGTCAGCGGTTCGAGTCCGCTCGTCGGCTCTCTATTTCCCCCCATAGGTAAGCCGGATACTCGGAATATGGGAGGCCGGGAGCCTGCCGGAGATCATGGCGCCGAAGCCTAGGAGCTCGATGTGCTTGCTTATGACGACCGCGCCGTCGGCCGCCGCTAGGCCGACGATCTTCGCGAGATCGATAGCGCCGCCGCCCGGATCAGGGTGCAGGGACCCGGTACCCCGAAAGCTCGCAGAGGCTGATCGATCGCTGAGCGGCAAGAAGACATGTTACTCTGGTTGCATTCCGTAGCTCACCGACTTTAGTAAAGGAGACACTAGAATAGGGCATCATCAAAGATGCACTCTCGGCCAGTAGACGCGGAGAATCGGGGAAGGAGAGGACGATGAACGAAGAGGAGATCATGCTCCGGGTAGACGGCGAGGAGCACCGCATCATCGTGGATACCCGCACGACGCTCTTGGACGCTCTTCGCGAGCGTCTCGGAAACACCAGCCCGAAGAAGGGCTGCGATCACGGCCAGTGCGGCGCCTGCACAGTCCTGCTCGACGGCAGGCGCGCGAACAGCTGCCTCGCGCTGGCCGTCGCGCACGATGGGGCGGAGATCGTCACGGCCGAGGGGCTCGCCGAGAACGGAGATTTGCACCCAATGCAGCGATCTTTCATCGAGCACGACGGCTACCAGTGCGGATATTGCACGCCCGGCCAGATCGTCTCGGCGGTCGGGATGCTCGACGAGGTCGAAGCGGGCTGGCCGAGTCACGTAACCGGGGACGTGAGCGCCGAGGAAATCTCCCTGAGCGACGCGGAGATCCGGGAGAGGATGAGCGGCAACCTCTGCCGCTGCGGCGCCTACGCGAACATCGTCCCGGCCATCCGGGAGGCCGCCGAAGAGAGGGCGCGCCGATGAAACCCTACCACTATGAGCAGGCCAGGGACATACCCGGAGCTGTCGCGGCGCTCGCCGAACAGCCGAACGCGAAGTACCTCGCCGGCGGCACGAACCTCGTGGACCTGATGAAGCTGGAGATAATGACGCCGGACGTGCTCGTGGACGTGCGCCGCCTGACCTCCGACCGGATCGAGGAGACCGAAGACGGCGGCGTGCGCATCGGGGCCGCCGTCACGAACAGCGACCTCGCCGCCGACCGCACCATCCGCTCCCGCTATCCGGTGCTCTCGCAAGCACTCGTTTCGGGAGCATCTGGCCAGCTACGCAACCTCGCCACGACCGGCGGGAACCTCCTCCAACGCACGCGCTGCGTCTACTTCTACGACACGACCACGCCGTGCAACAAGCGCGAGCCGGGGTCGGGCTGCTCGGCTATAGAGGGCCACAACAAGGATCATGCCATCCTCGGCGCCTCCGAGCACTGCGTCGCCACCCACCCTTCGGACATGGCCGTGGCTATGACGGTGCTCGAGGCGTTCGTCAACGTGCACGGACCAGACGGCGAGCGACGCATCCCGATAGAGGATCTGCACCGACTGCCCGACGACGAGCCCGAGCGCGACACGACCTTGGAACATGGCGAGCTCATCACGGCGGTGGACCTGCCGCCGCTCGATTTTGCGTACAACTCGAAGTACCGCAAGGTGCGCGAAAGGGCCTCCTACGCCTTCGCCCTCGTCTCGGTCGCCGCGGCGCTCGACGTGGAGGACGGCGTGGTGCGCGACGTGCGCCTGGCGCTCGGCGGGGTCGCACACAAGCCCTGGCGGGCGACGAAGGCGGAGGAGGCCCTGCGGGGCGAACCTGCGGGCGAGGTGATCTTCCGCGCCGCCGCCGAGATCGAACTGGAGGACGCGCGGCCCCTGTGCGAGAACGCCTTCAAGGTCCCGCTCGCGCGCAACGTCATCACCCGCACGCTGCTCGAGCTTTCGGAGGAACGATGAGCACTACTACACGCGTGTCCGGCAGAGCAATCGGCACGCCACTCGACCGCATCGACGGACCGCAGAAGGTCACGGGGACCGCCCCTTATGCCTACGAGCATCACGTCGAGAACCCCCTCTACCTGTACCCGCTGCACAGTGACGTCGCCCGTGGCCGCGTCGCCCGGATAGATGCGAGCGCCGCCGAGGCCCTCCCTGGCGTGGTACTCGTGATCACCCACGAGAACGCCCCAAGGCTGGCCGATACCAGCGACAAGGAACTCGCGATTTTGCAATCCGACGAAGTGGCCTTTCGCGGTCAGTACGTGGGGGCCGTCGTCGCCGAGACCTTCGAGATTGCGCGGCACGCCGCGCAGATCGTCGAAATTTCATACGACGAGGAGCCGCACGACGTGGCGCTCCGGGCCGACCGGGACGACCTGTACACACCAGACCAAGTCAGCGGCGGCTTCCCCACCGACACCGAAGAAGGTGACTTCGACGAGGCGTTCTCCTCGGCGGCGGTGAAGCTCGACGAGACCTACGCCACGCCGATGGAGCACAACAACCCGATGGAGCCGCACACCACGGTCGCCGTGTGGGAGGGCGGGGACCTGACGCTGTACGAGTCCACACAGGGGCCGCACTCCGTGAAGGCCACGGTCGCCCCGATCTTAGGGCTCGACCCGAGTCGGGTGCGGGTCGTGGCGCCTTACGTCGGCGGCGGGTTCGGGTCGAAGGGGTTGCCGCACGCCAACAGCATCCTGGCGGCACTGGCCGCGAGAAAGGTCGAGGGCCGGCCCGTGAAGTTCGCGCTCACCCGCCAGCAGATGTTTTCCTGCGTCGGCTACCGCACCCCGACCATACAGAGGATACGCCTCGGCGCCGACGAAGACGGTCGCCTCACGGCGATCTCCCACGAAGTCGTCGAGCAGACGGCGAAGATAAAGGAGTTCGCCGAGCAGACCGCCATCGCGACCCGGACGATGTACGCCACCGGGAGCCGCCGCACCACGCACCGGCTCGCCGCGCTCGACGTGCCGGTGCCGTCGTGGATGAGGGCACCTGGCGAATGCCCCGGGATGTACGCGCTCGAAGCGGCGATGGACGAGATAGCCATAAGGTGCAACCTCGACCCGGTGGAGTTCCGCATCCGCAACGAACCCGAGATCGACGCTGAGACGGGGCTCCCCTACTCCAGCCGCAACCTTGTCGCCTGCCTGCGCGAAGGAGCATGGCGTTTCGGGTGGGAAGGCCGCGACCCGACCCCGCGCGTCCGGCGGGAGGGTAGGTGGCTCGTCGGGACCGGGGTCGCCTCCGCCACCTACCCCGTCGGCAGGCAGCCCGGTTCGAGGGTGAGGATCCGCTGCGAAGGCGACGGACGATACGCCGTCGAGATCGGCGCTGCGGACATCGGGACCGGCACGTGGACGGCGCTGACCCAGATCTCCGCCGACGCTCTGGATGTGGGCGTCGAGGTCATAGACCTGAAGATTGGGGACACCAACGTGCCCTTCGCCTCCGTTGAGGGCAACTCTTCGGGCATCACGACCTGGGGTTCGACCATCTTCGAGGCGGCCCGCGCGTTTCACGAGCAGCACGGTCAGGACCCCTCCGAAGGTGATGAGGTCGAAGCCGGGATGCCCGAGAACCCGGAGACCGAGAACTACGCGATGCACGCCTTCGGGGCGTACTTCGTCGAGGCGCGAGTGGACGCCGACACAGGAGAAGTGCGCGTCCCGCGCATGACCGGGGTGTTCGCGGTTGGGAACATTATCAACCCCAAGACCGCCCGTTCGCAGTTCATCAGCGGGATGACGATGGGTCTCGGTATGGCGCTGCACGAGGAGAGCGTAGTAGACGAACGGTTCGGGCACGTCGTAAACCACGACTTCGCCGAATACCATATCCCCACCAACGCCGACGTGGGCGAGATGGACATCGCATGGATCGAGGAGGAAGACCCCTACGTCAACCCGATGGGTTCCAAAGGGATAGGTGAGATCGGCATCGTCGGCTCATCCGCCGCCATCGCTAACGCGGTCTACCACGCCAGTGGGATTCGCGTCCGTGACCTCCCGATCACACCGGACAAACTCGTCCAGTGAGGGGAGTCATGACCGAAACGGGAAGGAAAAACCCGTGGGCACGCCCTTGGGAGACGCAGCCGCCACGGTCGGCACGGGCTTGTTCGCCAGCCCTCTACGGGCGGTGCTCGCCATACATGAGGCTCTAGCAGCTCGCATAGGGGCTGGACGAATGGCCACTTGCGGAATCGGTCGGATCCCGTTCGTCCGGCGGATGGGTACACTCGAGGGATGGGCCAAGCCGAGCTTCTGATCGCCGGACTGCTTGTGGCCGTCGCGGGCTTGAGCGCGCTCGCCCGCCACCTCTCGGTGCCGTATCGGATCGTGCTCGTCGTTGGCGGCGCCTTGCTCGGGTTCGTTCCCAGGCTGCCCGAGGTCAAGCTCGACCCCGAGCTCATGGTGGTCGTTAGGTCGATACGAGGGTGATGTTGATACCACTCTGATACCACCGGGAACGCAATGCGGTGCAACGCCGTGCAAGCCGGAGAAGAGGAAACCGCTAAGGTATGGGGATTTGCAAGTCCGTGCAAGTTCCTGCAACGCCCGATGCATCACTCGTAATGAGCAGGTCAGCGGTTCGAGTCCGCTCGTCGGCTCTCTTTATTGCCGATAGGTAAAGGAAATTCTCGAAGTAGGGGAGAGGCCCGGATCATGTCCGGGCCTCTGGTGATGCCAACCTGATGCCAACCCGGAGGCTACATCTCGTCGGTGGTAGCTCCGCTGTCCGGTAGGATGTCTCCCATCGCGCCGGCGGACCGGCGGGCGGATGAATCGTAGTGGTGGGTGTATCGCTGGAGCGTGAACGCGGCGGTTGCGTGGCCTGCGAGCGCCTGGAGATCCCGGATCGGCTCGCCGCGTTGGGCGAGTAGGGAGAGGCAACTATG
>DASYWA010000107.1:0-30927 GCA_035936475.1 Rubrobacter sp.
CACCATGTTACCTATGCCGAAGGCGGCGACGGAGGCGAAGATCGCGAAAAGCAACCCCAAGGTTCGCCCGAAAGCGCCGCCGACACCCTGGGTGAGGTATTCCATGGGGCCGCCGAGCCGCTCCCCCGCAGCGTCGATCACCCGGTACTTGACGCCCAGGTACCCCTCCGAGTACTTCGTGGCTGCACGACCTCGAGATGTCGGTGGTCGAGAGGATCTTCCGCATGGCGGCCGGGGGCTTGGGCCCCCAGGCGATCCGGACCCGGCTCCACGGCGAAGGAACGCCCTCGCCAACGGGGAGCCCGGTGTGGCCGCGCCGCACGCTCGAACAGCTGCTCCGCAGCGATCTTTACAAGGCGCGCCCCCGCGCGGAACTGGCCGGGCTGGTCTCCACCGAGGTGTTGGATCGCCTCGACGAGGACGCCGAATACGGCGTCTGGTGGTTCGGTCGCAAGAGCACCACGGAGCGCGCCATCTCGGAGCCGGACGCGAATGGGGGGCGCCGCTACAGGAAGGCCACGACCACCCGCATCCGACCGGAAGAGGAGCGCACGGCGGTACCGGTTCGTGCCTGCCTCCCGCGCGGGCTCGTGGACCAGGCGCGCGCGGCCTTGGCGGCGAACCGGCCCACGGAGAGGAAACGCCTGGCGCGAGGATGGGAGCTGCGGGGTCTGCTGCGCTGCTCGTGCGGCTGGAAGATGACCACCCATACCGCGACGTCGAGGGGCAACGGCGCCGACTATCACTACTACCTGTGCAAGCAGCGCAAAGAGCGCAGGCAGGCGTGCGACTGCGAGCAAAGGGCCGTGAGGGCCGCCGAGGCCGAGGGCCGCGTGTGGGCGTTCGTCGCCGGCCTCTTGCGAGACCCCGAGAGGGTACGGCTCGGCATCGAGCGTTTGGTGGAGGAAGACCGGATGCGCCCCATACGGGATCCGGAACGCGAGGCGGAGGGGTGGGTCGAGCGGATCGCCGCGTGCGACCGGCGGCGTGGCGCCTACCAAGATCAGCAGGCGGCCGGGCTGATGACCCTGGAGGAACTCGGCTCCAAACTTCGGGAGCTCGACAATACCCGCAGGGCCGCAGAGCGGGAGCTGGCCTCACTCAAAGACCGCCGCAGGCGCGCGGAGGGCATCGAGAAGGATCGGGACGCCCTGCTGGAATCGATGGCCGAGATGGTGCCCGAGGCTCTGGACGGACTCACCGGCGAGGAGAAGAACAGGGTTTACCGGATGCTGCGCCTCGAAGTCGCGCCCCGCCCTGAAGGGTACGACGTCAGCGGCGCTCTTTGTGCTGGCGCAACCCCGTCAGGATGAGGTCGAGCCCGAACTCGAACTCTGCGTCTCGGTCTACCTCGCCGAGCTTCTCTTCGAGGCCGACGATGTGGGGAAACTCCTCGGGCGGCAGGGTCGCCGCGCCGTCCCGGCCCCCGCCCGGCTCCATGGCGAAGCCCCGGATCTCGGCCATCGCGTACCCCATCGCGTACGCGGATAAGGTCCTGAACGCGTACAACGCGGTCGCCGGGTCGAACCCGGCCCCCCGCATGGTCTTCAGAAACTCCTCGACGAGCCAGACCCCATCCATCGTGTCCGGCGGTCGGAGGACCAGCAACGGGAAGACGTTGGGATGCCTGCGCGCGAGCCGCCGGAACCCCCGGTACGCCTCCCTGATGCGCTCCTCCCACCCCGCCTCCGGGGACGGAACCTCCAACTCCCCCAGCAACACCTCCACCATCCCGTCGAGCAGCGCGTCCTTGTTGGGGACGTGGTTGTAGAGCGACATCGCCTCCACCCCGAGCTCCGCCCCCAACTTCCTCATGCTGAGCGCCTCCAACCCCTCGCGGTCGGCGAACCGCACCGCCGCCTCCAACACCCGCCGCCTGCTCAACGGCCGCCTCTTCGCCTCCACCACCGGACAGGACCTCCCGCGCCTTTGTCGACAGCTTACAGGATATGCTCTTCACTTACATTGTAAATATAGGGTGCAAGAGGAGCGGGGGGCGGCGGTGCGGGCCGGTGTCGTCGGCTCGATCTCCTTTGCCTGTTCCAGTCTTGTGGGGTGCTCGGGGCGGAGAGGTGCTGGGCCTACTATTTCAGCGGGAAGGCGGGGTAAGGTGTTACTCGTAGAGGCCGGCCAGGCGTTTTTGGGACTCGATGGTGCTCCTGACCCGGCGGGCGTCGGGGGGGGCCATCCTGGTCAGTTCCAGCACGCGGCCCTTGTTGGTCTCGATTTTCAGCGTCGCGTTAACGAGGCCCTTCGTCGCCACGACGGAGATCTCCCTGAGGTTAAAAGACTCGACGTTCTGGGACTGCCACCCGGTCCTGATCTCGACGTGGTTCGGGAAGACGGCGACGATGGTGTTGTTGCGCGCCGTGGCCTGCGTAATGGGTGCCTCCAAGCTGCCCTCCGTGCCTTTTAGGGTTGGCCCTTCGTTTCAGCATACAGAACTCCGTCCCCGGGAGGGCGGGCGCGAAAAAGCACCGGCCGGGAGACGTTCCCCGGCCGGTGCAGAAGCCTTCCCCCTACGCGTTGCCCTCCCTGGCGCCCCTCACCGGCTCGCGGGACCTGCCGTGTCCGTTGCCGTTCTGGTAGTCCGTGGCGACGAGATCCGGGTAGCCGAAGACGCCGTGCTCGTGGATGTCCAGGCCGTCGAGCTCCTGGTCGGGCTTGACCCTGATGCCGATGGTGGCCTTGAGGGCGGCGAAGACCGCGAGCGAGGCGAGGAAGACGAAGCCGCCGCAGGCGATGATGCCCAGGGCCTGGATGCCGAGCTGGTAGAACCCGCCGCCGTAGAAGAGGCCGGGGCGGCCGATGGCCGCCAGTTCGGGTGTGGTGAAGAGGCCGGCCGAAAGCGTGCCCCAGATGCCGCCCATGCCGTGCGCGGCGATGGCGCCGAGCGGGTCGTCCACGCCGATCCTGTCCACGAACACGAGCGTCGCGTACATGATTACGCCTGCTATGAAGCCGATGACGATGGAGGCCCAGGGCGCTACGAAGGCGCACGGGGCGGTGATGGCGACGAGTGCTGCGATGGCGCCGTTGCCGCCCATGCCGACGTCGATGTTCTTGCGATACATGTAGCTCATGGTCATGGCGCCGAGCACGCCGGCCGCCGCAGCCAGGGTAGTTGTGAGGGCGATGTCGGCGACTTGGGTGGTGGCCGCCATCGTGGAGCCAGGGTTAAAGCCGTACCAGCCGACCCAGAGGATCAGGACGCCCAGGACCGCGAGCGGCATGTTGTGGCCGGGGATGGTGACCGGGCGGCCCTCGTCGTCGTACTTGCCGAGCCTGGGGCCGAGGAGCAGGGTACCGGCGAGCGCGGCCATGGCGCCCGAGAGGTGGACGACCGTCGAGCCGGCGAAGTCCTGCATGCCGAGCTCGGTGAGCCAGCCGCCGCCCCAGATCCAGTGCCCCACCAGCGGGTAGAGCAATCCGGCGAAGACTACAGCGAAGATCACGTACACGGCGAACTTCGTCCGCTCCAGCATCGTGCCCCACACGATGGCCAAAGAGACGGCGCAGAAGGCCACCTGGAAGAGGAACTTGGCCGAGAGCGGGACCTGCGTCCACGAGAGACCCGCGTAGACCTCGTTGACCTGGCCTGCGGGCACCGCGAGGAACCAGCCCTGCGTCCCGAAGATGGCGTTGCCGGTGCCGAACGTGATGGCGAAGCCGACGGCCCAGAAGAGCAGGGCCGCTATCGAGAGGTTGACCAGGATCTTGGCCACCACGCTCCCGACGTTCTTCATGCTCGAGAAACCGACCTCCAGCATCGCGAACCCGGCCTGCATGAACAGCACCAGCACCGCCGCTATCAGGACCCACACGGTGTCCATGGCCAGCGATAGATCTGCCGTCGAGGGCGCCTCCTGCGCAAAGGCCAGCGCCGGCACCGCCAGCACCAGCATCATCGTCGTCAGCATGAAGATCGTTATCCGCCGCAAAGTCCCTCCTCAGGAAACGGGGGTATGTTCTCTGGGAACATAGTCTATGTACCGTCCCCGAGACGGTCTTTAGCCGCGTGGACAAGAATGCCCGTCGATCGAGAAGGGTTTGTTTTGACGAATGTCCAAGCGGCGGGCATTCTCATCCGGCACGCTCCAGCCTACGGCTTCCGCTTGTCAGCACGCTGCGCCCTTCGGGCTCCGCTCTCAGCAGAAAGCCTAGAGACCATCTCGGTCATGAATGCGCCGAATGGCCCGGAAGAACCGCTACTCGGTGGGGATGGTGGTAAGCACCATGCGACGCCATCCACCAAAAGAGCCGAAAGCGACCGAAGGGAGCGGGCTGAGAGGCGCGAAGCGCCGGGCCGACAAGCGGAGCCCGAAGGGCGCAGCGTGCCGAAAGCTCGCGAAGCGGGCGTGCTACCGATCAGCGAAGCTGGTCGGTCGTTCGGGGACGCGGCCGAGGAGCTGCATCGCTTTTATGCCGAGGGTGAGGCGTTCGCGGTCTTCGCTCTTGTCCACGTCGAGGCCCGTAAGCTCGCCGACGCGGTCCAGGCGGTAGCGGATGGTGTGGCGGTGGGCGTAGAGGTCCGAGGCGGTCTTGACGGTCGAGGCGTCGTTGCCGAGGTAGGCGACTAGGGTCTGGACGAGCTCGGTGCTGTAGCGGGAGTCGTAGCGGACGACGGGCTCCAGGGTCTCCCCGTAGAAGGATTCGAGCTCTTCCGGGTTCTCCTGGAGGACGCGGAAGAGGAGCTTGTAGGTGCCGGTGCCCTCGAAGGTCGAGACGGAGGAGGGTCCGTGGATGCGGTGGCCTATCTCCAGGGCGACCTCCGCCTCGGAGTAGGCGTCGGGGAGGAGGGCTGGGTCCGTCTTGTGGCGGCCGATGCCGACGGAGATCGTCAGGTCCGGGAGCAGACCCTTGACGTAACGCTGCACACCCTTGGCGAGGAGCTGCGCCTTTTCGGGCAGGTCTTCGGGCGGGGTGGCCTCCGAGGATCCTAGAAAGACTATTACGTTGTCCGAGCGTGGTCCCAGGAGAAAGTTCGAGAAGAGCTGGCGGGTCTGCATGCGGACGGCCTCGGCCAGGCGGCGCTTGAGCTCCTGGATGGCGGGCTCTTTGGGTTTGCGGCGTTCCAGGTAGCGGGCGAAGTCGTCGATGTCCACTATAAGGACGAGCGCGCCCGCGGCGAGGTCGGCCCCGAGGTAGCCCGCCCGCTGCAGCAGCAGGTTCACCGAGCCGTAGTGCCCCTTGACCAGGTCGTCCACGAAGTCGCCCCGCACGCCGAGCTCGGTCTCCAGCCGCACCCGGTCCTTGCCGAGCTCCGTCTCCAGGACGCGCCTGGCCCAGTAGAGGAGGACGACGTCCTCTGGTTTCAGGGCCTCGCCTTCGAGGCCGACCCAGAGGTAGCCCGCAGGCGCCCCGGTGCCGATGGGCGTCCAGAAGAGCTCGTGGTCCTCGACGCGCCACCGCTCGACGGGGACGGAGAGGTAGCCGTCCGGCAGCCGGGCGTAGCGGTCCCGGCGCTCGCGCCTGGTCTCGTCCACCCCCGAGGAGCGCGAGGCGCGCAAAGAGCGCCCTTCCAGGAGGTCCCGCAGCGCGTTCTCTCCGCCGCTCTCCGGGCTCGGGGACGAGGAGATCAGGCGCCCAACCCGGTCTTCTATGACGACGGACCGCCCGAGGAGCCCCGAGACGCGCGCGGCGGTCTCCGCGACGGAGGACTCGCCCCCGGCGCCCTCCAGCAGCGACCGGCCCGCGCCGTGGGAGAGGAGCAGTAGTTCGTCGCCGCCCCCGAAGAGCGCGCTCAGACGGCGCAGCGGGATGTCAGGCGCGAGCTCGAAGAGGGCCAGCCCGAGGCCCGAGGCCCGCTCCAGGGCATCAGGCGGCGCCTTTGCCTCCGACCGCCACACCACGGCCGGGGAGCCGCCCGCGGCGACCTCCCGGAGAAAGTCGTCGTCCAGGTTTGGCCTCGCCGTGACCGCCGCCTCGTGTTCGCCGAGCCAGCCCTTGAGCGGCTCGTCCACCGCGAGGCCCGAGACCGTCCGGGAGGGGTCGCCTGGCAGCGGGCAGTCGGCGCCCAATTCCTCCAGCAGCACCCGCGAAAAGTGTTTGAGGATCACGGCCAACTCCGTTCGCAACGCGGTGTAACGGGCCGGTATCATTGTGAGGCCAACCCGCGGGAATGGCAAACGTTGGAGCCCGCTTTGGCTTCGCCTCCGCTCTCAGCGCGCCGCTTCGCGGGTTTCGGCCCGCTCGGCCTTCGCTTTCAGCGGCCGGCGTCTCCGGCTGAACGCCGATAGCGGCGGGGAACGGCTCAAAGGCCCTTCCCCGCCAACCTTCGGGTGCTAAAATTTCGCCCCGAGTAATCTGGTTCTTTGGCCTCCCTAGAGGGGGCCGTATACTTGCCGGTAGCGTCTTGAGAGAAGGGGTGATGGGCGATCGCGGATAACCAGATCGTCGTGCGGGGAGCACGCGAGCACAACCTGAAGGACGTCACCGTCTCCCTGCCCCGCGACGTGATGGTCGTCGTGACGGGCCTCTCCGGGAGCGGCAAGTCTTCTTTGGCCTTCGACACGATCTACGCCGAGGGCCAGCGCCGCTACGTGGAGAGCCTCTCGGCGTACGCCCGCCAGTTCCTCGGCCAGATGGACAAGCCGGACGTGGACCACATAGACGGGTTGTCCCCGGCGGTCTCTATCGACCAGAAGACGACGAGCAACAACCCCCGCTCGACGGTCGCCACGGTCACGGAGATCTACGACTACCTAAGGCTCCTCTACGCCCGCGCCGGCCGGCCGCACTGCCACGTCTGCGGCTTCCCCGTGGCCTCCTCGACCCCGCAGCAGATGGTCGAGAAGGTGTTGACGTTACCGGAGAAGACGCGCTTCATGGTGCTGGCGCCCGTGGTGCGGGGGCGCAAGGGCGAGTACGGGAAGATGTTCAAGGACCTGGCCGAGCAGGGTTACGCGAGGGTTCGCGTCGATGGCGAGACCCACGAGCTGCCGGTGGACCTCGGTCTCGACAAGAACTACAAGCACGACATCGAGGTGGTGGTCGACCGGCTCGTGATCCGGGACGGCATGGAGCGCCGCCTCACCGACTCCATAGAGACGGCCCTGAAGCTCGCCGAAGGGTTGGTCGGGATAGAGACCGTCGAGGGGGACGGTTCCGGCGAGTCGATGCTCTTCTCGGAGTCGTTTACCTGCACGAACTGCGGGGCCTCCATAGCGGAGATACAGCCGAGAACGTTCTCGTTCAACAGCCCGCACGGGGCCTGCGACCGGTGCGACGGGCTCGGGAGCCGGCTGGAGATAGACCCCGCGCTCGTGGTGCCCAACGAGGACTTGAGCGTCAACGAGGGCGCGGTCGTGCCGTGGGCCAACACGCAGACTGAGTACCACGGGAGCGTGCTCGGGGCCCTCTCGGAGAAGTACCGGATCGACCTCAACGTGCCGTGGCGCGATCTCCCGGACGAGCACAGGAAGCTCATCCTCTACGGGACGGACGGGGAGAGGATCTACGTCTCCTACAAGAACCGCTACAACCGCCGCCGCCAGTACATGACCAGGTTCGACGGCGTCGTGAGCAACCTGGGGCGCCGCTACGCGGAGACGGACTCCGAGTACCGCCGCGAGAAGATCGAGGAGTTCATGAGCCACGTCCCCTGCCCGAAGTGCAAGGGTGCGAGGCTGCGCCCCGAGGCGCTCGCCGTCACGGTGGGGGAGAAGAGCATCTCCGAGTTCACGGAGCTCTCCGTCTGGGACGCGCAGGGCTTCTTCCAGGAGGTCGATTTCACGGCCAGGGAGTGGCTCATCGGCGAGCGGGTGGTCAAGGAGATCCGCGAGCGCCTGGGCTTCCTGGTGGACGTGGGCCTCGGCTACCTGACGCTCGCCCGCTCGGCGGGCACCCTCTCCGGCGGCGAGGCGCAGCGGATCCGGCTGGCATCTCAGGTCGGGAGCGGGCTGGTGGGCGTGCTCTACGTTCTCGACGAGCCATCGATCGGCCTTCACCAGCGGGACAACCGCCGGCTGCTCACGACGCTCGAGAGGCTCAGGGACCTCGGGAACACGCTCCTCGTCGTCGAGCACGACGAGGAGACGATCCGGGCCGCCGACTACGTGGTGGACGTGGGGCCCGGGGCCGGGGTCCACGGCGGCGAGATCATCGCGACCGGCTCCGTAGAGGACATCGAGGCCGAAGAGCGCTCCGTTACCGGCGACTTCCTCTCCGGGCGCCGCAGGATAGAGCCCCCCGAGAGGCGCCGCGAGCCGACCGGCTCCATAGGCCTCCTCGGCGCGACCGAGCACAACTTGAAGGGTGTCGACGTCGAGTTCCCGCTAGGTATCTTTACCTGCATAACCGGTGTGTCGGGGTCAGGGAAGAGCACATTGGTAAACGAGATCCTGTACAAGGCCCTGGCCAACGCCGTGAGCCGGGGCAAGCACCGGCCGGGCCGCCACGCGGGCCTTAGAGGCATCGAGAACGTGGACAAGGTAATAGACATCGACCAGAGCCCCATCGGCCGGACGCCGCGCTCAAACCCCGCGACCTACACCAAGGTCTTCGACCACATCCGCCACCTCTTCGCCTCAACGGCTGAGGCGAAGATAAGGGGATACAAGCCCGGGCGGTTCTCCTTTAACGTGAAGGGCGGTAGGTGCGAGGCGTGCCGGGGGGACGGACAGATCCGGATAGAGATGCACTTCCTCCCGGACGTCTACGTCCCGTGCGAGGTGTGCAAGGGCCGCCGCTACAACACCGAGACCCTCCGCGCCACCTACAAGGGAAAGTCCATCTCCGACGTGCTCGACATGACCGTCGAGGAGGCTTGCGGGTTCTTCGCCCCCGTCCCCGCCATCGCGCGCCGCATGAACACCTTGCGCGACGTCGGCCTCG
Source organism: Rubrobacter sp. (assembly GCA_035936475.1). Taxonomy (GTDB): domain Bacteria; phylum Actinomycetota; class Rubrobacteria; order Rubrobacterales; family Rubrobacteraceae; genus Rubrobacter_D. The sequence goes on from DASYWA010000107.1 coordinate 8,836, forward strand.
GCTACGTCCGGCTAGGTCAGCCGGCGACGACGCTCTCGGGCGGGGAGGCCCAGAGGGTCAAGCTCGCCAGCGAGCTCGGCAAAAGGGCCACGGGCAAGACCGTGTACATCCTCGACGAGCCGACGACGGGCCTGCACTTCGCGGACGTGGAGAAGCTGCTCCACATCCTGCACCGGCTCGTCGACGCCGGGAACACCGTCATCGTCATCGAGCACAACCTCGACGTGATCCGGTCGGCCGACCACGTAATAGACCTCGGCCCCGAGGGCGGCGACGGCGGCGGCGAGATAGTCGCCACCGGTACCCCCGAGGACGTCGCCCGCGTCGAGGGCTCCCACACCGGCCGCTTCCTGCGTGACCTCATGCCCGAGGTCATGGCGGCGAGCTGAGCACTTCGGGCAAGGACCTCCGTTTTCTGGTTGCTGGTATGCGGCAGCCTGAAGGGTCCGAATATCAAGAGTAACGCCACCAAGGCTCAGGTGATCGCGAGCGTCGGTAGGAGCCGAAGCTTTGTGGGCCAGTCCTGTTCAGATACGCCGGCCCGAGGTCAACAAATCAGTAGCTGCTCGACTACCCGTGGATTGCTTTCCGGGCCCCCGCGCCGTTCCGTAGGGCTTCCTCGCCCGTAGACGAAAACGCAATGGCCACCCGGCATATTGGCAAGCCAACAACGCCCATCGACAATGGTAGCTATCAAAAAGCACAGCCCTACAGGAGTCGGGTACCAAAAAAGAGTAGGTAGAGCTTCGATGAGGCGCCCTTAAAAAGATGACCCACGCGCACGTAACGGCGGCACTCGAGTGGGACCTGCGCCTCGTGATCCTCTCCTACGTGGTTGCGGTGTTAGCCTCCTATACGGCGCTCGACCTCGCCGGAAGGGTTGCGGCAAACCGCGGTCGGGTGCGAAGGCTGTGGCTGACCGGTGGTGCCTTCGCCATGGGTATCGGCATCTGGGCCATGCACTTCACGGGCATGCAGGCCCTCGAGATGTCGATGCCGGTGACCTACGACGTGTTCGTTACGCTGCTCTCCATGATGATGGCTATCGCCGCGTCGGCGCTAGCCCTCTTCGTGGTTGGCCGCGGGGTGCTCGGGGTACCCCAGCTGCTCGTGGCTGGACCGATAATGGGCGTCGGCATAGCCTCGATGCATTACACGGGTATGGCGGCGATGCAGATGCCGGCGACCGTAAGGTACGACCCCCTCCTCCTCGCGCTATCGGTGTTGATCGCGATTATCGCCTCGATGGCCGCGCTCTGGTTGGCATTCAAGTTCAGCACGGGGGAGAACACAGGCGGAGGGTGGCGGTGGGCCAAGGGAAGCAGCGCGCTCGTCATGGGCGCGGCCATCGTGGGGATGCACTACACCGGGATGGCGGCGGCCGACTTCGTGGGGCGCCACGAGGGCGCGATGGGGGCGACGAGTGGTATGAACAGCTTCGCGCTCGGCTTGGGCATAGCCCTCTCTACCCTGGCGATATTGGTGCTCGCGCTGATAAGTTCGACCATCGGTCGCAGGTTCTCGACGCAGGCCGCGGAACTGGAAAAGAGCGAGCGGCGCTACGAATCCCTGTTCAGGCATAACCCGGATATGGTCTATTCGCTCGACCTCAAGGGCACCTTTTTTACTGCCAACGCGGCCTCGGAGGTGACGACGGGCTACCGGGTCGAGGAACTGCGTCAGAAGGGCTTCGCTGACCTCGTCGTCGGCAAAGATTCGGGTAGGGCCGCCCGGTTTTTCGAGAGGGTGCTCGAGGGCGAGGCACACAACTACGAGATCGCCATAACCAGCAAAGAAGGGCGCCGCGTAGAGCTAAACGTGACGAGCATCCCGATCTTGGTTGCCGACAAAGTCGTAGGCATCTATGGAATCGCCAAGGATGTCACCGAGCGCAAGCGGAATGAGCGGGCGCTGCGCGTGAGCGAGGAACGCCATCGGCTGGTCTCCCAGGCGACCAACCAGGTGATCTGGGACGCCGACATTCTGGCCGACAAGCAGACCTGGGACGGTGCGCTGGAGAGGATGTTCGGCTACCCCGCGCACCAGGTTACGGACGGCGAGTGGTGGGAGGAGCGCTTACACCCGGACGACAAGGAGCGGGTGGTGTCGGGCGTTCTCAAGGTACTGAGTAGCCTCGGGGAGACGTGGTCCGAGGAGTACCGCTTCCGGCGCGCCGACGGCACCTACGCGACGGTCGTGGACCGGGCGTTCCTCGTGCGCGACGCGGGGGGGAAGCCGGTGCGGGCGATAGGCTCCATGATGGACCTCACCGACCGCAGGCGGGCCGAGGAGGAGAGAGATAGGCAGGCGCGGCACGCGGCGTTGCGGGCGGACGTGGGTGCCGCCTTGAGCGGAGGTGGCGAGCTGCGCCCCGTTCTTCAGCGGTGCATGGAGGCCATGGTCCGTCACCTCGACGCCGCTTTCGCCCGCGTATGGACGCTAAACGAAGTGGAGCTCGTGCTCGAGTTGCAGGCCAGCGCCGGTCTGTACACCCATACCGACGGCGCCCACAGCCGCATATCCGTCGGCGAGTTCAAGATCGGGCTCATAGCCCAGGAGCGTAAGGCGCACCTAACCAACGCCGTTGCCAGCGATCCGCGCGTCGCGGATAAGGAGTGGGCAAGTCGGGAGGGGTTGGTAGGGTTCGCCGGCTACCCGCTGGTCGTCGAGGACAAGCTGATAGGGGTGGTGGCCATGTTCTCCCGCGAGGAGCTCGCGGAGGACGTCCTCGAGGCTTTGGCGTCCCTGTCCGACGTGATCGCGCAGGGGATCAAGCGCAAGCTCGCGGAGCACGAGTTGCGGGCGGCCAAAGAGCAAGCCGAGGCGGCCAACCGGGCCAAGAGCGACTTTGTAGCCAACATGAGCCACGAGATCCGCACCCCCATGAACGGCGTCATCGGCATGACCGGGCTGCTGCTCGACTCCGATCTCACCGAAGAGCAACGCGAATACGCCGAGACGATCCGCCGCTCGGGCGAGAACCTGCTCACCGTGATCAACGACATCCTGGACTTCTCCAAGATAGAGGCGGGAAAGCTCGAGTTCGAGACCATAGATTTCGACCTGCGCTCGGCCGTGGAGGATTCTCTGGAGATGCTCGCGGAGCAGGCCGGCGCCAAAGACCTGGAGCTTGCGGGCCTCGTAGACTACGACCTGCCCACCGCGCTTAAGGGTGATCCCGGCCGAATACGTCAGGTTCTCGTCAACCTGCTCGGCAACGCGGTGAAGTTCACCGAAAGGGGAGAGGTCGTCCTGAGAGTAGGCCTGGCTGAGGAGAGGCGAGACGCGGCCGTGGTGCGCTTTGAGGTCACCGACACCGGCATCGGCATGACCGAAGAGCAGCGCTCGCGCCTGTTCCAGTCTTTCTCCCAGGCCGACACCTCCACCACCCGCAAGTACGGCGGAACGGGGTTGGGCCTCGCCATATCCAAGCGGCTGGTGGAGAGCATGGGCGGAGAGTCGGGGTGGAGAGCGAGCCCGGAGAGGGAAGCACCTTCTGGTTCACCTTGCCCTTGAAGAGATCGGCACGGTCCGAACAGGCCACGCCGAAGCCCTCCGCCGATCTCCGGGGCCTCAGGGTGCTTGTGGTAGACGACAATGCCACCAACCGGCAGATACTTTGCAAGCAGACCTCCGCGTGGGGCATGGAGAGCGTCAGCGCCGAAGGCGGCCCGCAAGCCTTGCGAATGCTGCGCTCGGCAGCAGAAGAAGGGAAACCCTACAAGCTGGCGATCCTGGACATGCGGATGCCGGGGATGGACGGCGTGGAGCTAGCCCAAAGGGTAAAGGCCGACCCTTGCGTCTCTTCCATTAGGCTGGTGCTCCTTACCTCCATGGGCCGGCGCGGGGACGCGAAGGAGGCGGCGCGGGCGGGCGTGGATGCCTACCTCACCAAGCCCTCGAGGCAGAACCACCTCTATGACACCCTCGCCACGGTGGTAGGAGGCGGGCCGGAGGCGGAGCCTGCGAAGAGCCCGAAGCCCGAGGCGCCTTCGTTGGTCACCCGCCATAGCCTGAAAGAGACGAAAGCTCGTTCTCGGGTGCGGGTTCTGGTGGCCGAGGACAACCAGGTAAACCAGAAGGTTGCCGTAAAGATGCTGGAGAAGTTGGGTTACCGCGCGGACGTTGCGGCAAACGGCCTGGAGGCCGTAGAAGCCCTTTCGCGCATCCGGTATGCGGCGGTCTTGATGGACGTGCAGATGCCCGAGATGGACGGGTATGCGGCCACCAGGGAGATCAACCGGCGCGAGGCAGAGGCGGGACGCCGCAGCATAATGATGGACCGCCCCGTCCACCGCACCCCCATAATCGCCATGACCGCCAACGCCATGCAGGGAGACAGGGAGAAGGCCTTAGAGGCGGGGATGGACGACTACGTCTCCAAGCCCGTAAAGCCCGAGGAGCTTGAGGCCGTGCTAGAGCGCTGGATCCCCCGGCAAGAGCCCTCGAACCCTGGCACGCTTGCTCCGGCGGTGGGCGTCGATGCGACGGCTCCGGACGGGGCGCGAGCGGCCGTGGCCGAGAACGTGCTGGCGGGCCTACGCGAGCTCCAAGAGGACGGCGAGCCGAACATCTTGGACGAACTCATCGGGCTGTTTCTGGCCGACGTGCCGCCGCATCTTGGGGCCATAAGGGAGGCCTCGGCGGCCGGCGATGCCCACTGTGTCCAGCGGATCGCGCACACCCTCAAGGGCAGCGCCGCCAACATGGGAGCGAGGGACATGGAAGCCCTTTGCTTGGAGCTTGAGGAGATGGGGCGCGCTGAGGACGTTGGGGCTGCGCTGGCCCGGATCTCTCGACTGGAGGAGGAGTTCGGGCGCGTTCGCGCAGCTTTTGAGGGAGAACTTTCTAGGAGCTGGTCGAAAACCTGAAGCGTCTGTCCCAGCAGTTGACCATTCTGGCGGCCAAGATGCTCAAAGACCCAAGCTCTCCTGAGGGGATATTTCGCGACGCGGGCGGATGCGAAGCCCGGTCCTACGGAGAGGACGGTTCGGCGAGCACTTCAACCGCCACCACGACGTCAAATTTCACGGCCCAGACGCATCATTGCCCGTGTTCGCGTTCTCGACGAACTCTTCGAGGACCGAGCCGGTGATCATCCTCTCGAGGCCCCGGATGACGAGGCCGGTGTCCGGCACGTAGTCTTCGTAGGACTCGTCGGCGCGGGAGCGGCGGAAGAGGGCTTCGAGGACCTTGCCGAGGCGGTTGATGCCCCACTCCATGTGCTCCTCGCGGTAGAGGGCGACCTTCACTATGGCGTCGACCATGAGGGGGTCGAGGTTGCCGCGCTCGAGGGTGGTGAAGACGTAGTCGTACTGTTCGAGGATGCCGTCTACCACGGGACGGGCGTCGGGCATGTCCTCGCTCTCGAACATGAAGACGTAGGACCCGGCTATGACCTGGAGCGCCTTGTCCTGGTAGTGGTACTCCCTCCGCGCGTAATCCTCTATTACCTCGAACAACTCGGAGAACTTGCCGTTGTTTGTGTCGGCCATCCTGATCCTCTCGCACGCGTCGCCGAACGTTGGTAGAGCGGGGAGGATTCTAACCGTGCGAGGGTCCTCGGCGCTACGGAGGACGGACGGCGTACACCCAAAATTCGTCTTTGAAACCCCGGCGGGGGGCTGCTAAATTCTTCTCCCATGAGCACCAAGGGTACGAACAACCCCGGGTTAGACACCCACCAGGTCATGGCCGCCGGCCTCGCCTCCACGGGGGCGGCCTTCGTGACGTCGCGCTTCGGCGTGGCGGGGACGCTGCTCGGGGCGGCCCTGACGGCCATGATCATCACCGGCGGCGCGGCCGTGCTCAGGGCCTACATAGAGAGCGCCGCAGAGAGCGCCGCGGATCGGGTCCGCGGCGGGGCGACGAGGCTGCGCGAGCGCCAGGGGGCGCGCGCGACGGGCGCCCCGCCCGAACGGAGCAACCCGCCGGAGGGGGCCAACCCCCCGGGGCGCCCGGACCTCAGGGACAACTTCGCCGGCCGCATGAGGGCCGCCGTCGACTGGTTCAGGCGGCTGCCGACGCCCGCGAGACGGCCCATCCTCATAAAGGCCCTCGTCGCCGCCGGCGTGGCGTTCGTGATCTGCATGGTCGCCATCTGGGGCGTGGAGAAGTTGATCGGCAACAGCCTCTCTTGCGGCATATGGCGGTCGTGTCCGTACGGCGCCGCCCCCGGTATACACCCGGCCGGGTTCGGCGACGCCGGCACGGACTCCACGCTCTTCGGCGGGGGCGTGGACCTCGGCGGGGGCGGGGGCGTCATAGATTCCATCCGGCAGGGAGGCGGTATGCCCGATGGCCGGGACCTCATTCCCGGCGGCGCGGACGAGGCCCCCTCCAGCGCCTCTCCGGCTCCGGGCGGGGAAGAGGCGCCCTCGAGCGCTTCGCCTGCGGCGGACCCCGAAGAGGCACCGTCCAGCGCCTCTCCCGCGGCCGAGAACAAGGCCGACCCGGACGCCAGCGCCTCTCCGGCCGCCGAGTAGCGCCGCCCGGCACGTCCGGGGCGTCGTCGCGCCGGGACCTGGGTCCGGTTCCTCGGCTGGATGGCCATCGGCGTCGCCTTCTACTTCGCCTACAGCCGCTCCCACAGCCGGCTGGGCCGCACCGAGGCCGCCGGGGGACCCGCGGAGGAGGCCTGAGCCCGAGAACGGGATCACGGCCCGTCCCGGCCGCCGGGTTAGAATAGGCTGGCCTTGACGACCCCCGCACACAACCCCCCGCCGAAACCCGTCCTCCTGCTGGTGCTCGACGGCATCCGGCCCGACGTGCTGCGCTCCGCCATCGAGGGGGGCGAGACCCCGAACCTCGGGGCGCTGGCCGAGAGGGGAGAGGCCGTCTGGGACGCGGTCTCCGTCTTCCCTAGCATCACGCCCGCGGCGACGGCCGCGATAGCTACCGGCGAGGCCCCGGCCAGGAGCGGCATCGTCGGGCACGCTTGGTACGACGCGCGCGAGCGGCGGGTGGTCATCTACGGCGCGATGACCGAGACCGTGATGGCGACCGGTCCCATAAAGGTCTTCCACAACAACGTCTGGCGGATGAACCGCGACGACCTGCACGCCGCCACCCTCTTCGAGACGCTGCACGACCGGGGCTTCGACGGCGCGTGCGTGAACTTCCCGGTGAGGCGCGGCCCGCACACGCACCCCATAAGGATGAAGACCGTCGAGAACTACCGGAAGAACGGCCGCTACCTCGGTCCCTCCGTCGAAGGCCCCAAGGAATACTTCATGGGCGACCTCTTCTACAGCCGGGAGACAGGTTTCAACGGGCGCAAGGCGAGCGGCGGCCTCCGGCGCTCGGTCGGGATCAACGACGAGTACGCCTCCCGCATAGGCGCGATGCTCGTCCGCGAGAGGTCCGCGCCGTTCAACCTCGTGTACTTCTTCAAGGGGGACTCCGTAGCCCACCACCACGGCCTCGCGGCGCAGCGGGAGTGGCTCCGGACGGCGGACGGGTACGTCGGCAGGATCTTCGCCGCCGCCGGCGGCGTGGACCGGCTGCTGGAGGATTACGCCGTCCTCGCCCTCTCTGACCACGGCCACGCGCCGCTGCTCCCCGGGCGCCGCCACGTTGACCTGCGCCGCGTGCTCGGCCTGAAGGTCTCCTCCGGCATAGAGGCCCGCTTCGGCAGGAACGACGACGCCGTCGTGGTCCCGAACGGACGGTCGGCCCTCATCTACCTGCGCGAAGGCATCAGGCCCGGGCCGCTGGCCGAGGGCCTAGTCGGACGCCGGGGCGTCGACCTCGCCGCGTGGGCCGAGGACGGGTGGGCGAGCGTGCTTGGCGCCGGCGGGCTCCTGAGGTTCCGACCCGGAACCGGGCCCGCCGACCCCTTCGGGCGCTCCTGGGAGCTGGACGGCGACCCGCGCGCGCTGGACCTCGACGTCTCGAGCGGTCAGGTGCTCTACGGGGACTACCCCGACGCCCTGGAGCGGTTGTGGGGTTGCCTGCACACGCCCCGGTGCGGGGACCTGGTGCTCTCCGCCGAACCGGGGTACACGTTCGGCGAGGTCTCGGGGGGCTACCACAAGGCGAGCGACCACGGTTCGTTGCACGCCGAAGACTCGCGCGTGTTCGTGCTTGCGGGCGGCTTCGGCGAGGGGGCGAGGGCGCCGCGCAGGATCACGGACGTCGCCCCGATGCTGCTTGGCCACTTCGGGGCCGGCAGACCCGCGGAGCCTAGTGTCGTCTAGGCAGGACGGGCGGGCGGCGGAAGAGCAGGGGGGGCTGCAGCCCCGCTACCGGCGGGCGTTCGGGTGCGTCACGTGGCTGTACATGGCCATGCTGACCTTTCTCGCGGCCAATTTCTTTATATCCCTGCCGTTCCGGTACTTCGGAGGCGAAGCTGTCTACAACTACGTGCCGCCGACGCTCGCGTACGTCGGGACGGTGGCGCTCGTGCCGGGGATGGTCTTCGCGGCGGTCCTCGGCGCCCGCACCTACCGCGCCCCGCGGGGCGTGGCGGGGAGGGTCGGGGCGGGCGTGGGCGCCCTTATCGGGTTCTCCGGCCTTCTCTCGCTGGTCTGGGTTGCCGCCGCCCTCGGCTTCGCCGAGCGGGACCAGGCGTTCAGGAGCGGGACCTTCGCCGACGTCGGCGGCATAGCCTTCTACCTGTTTCCGCCCCTCACGCTGGCGGGGGCGATCCTCGTCGTCATGTCGCTCTACGCGAAGGGCATGGATACGCCGCGGCGGTGGAGGCTCGGCCTCGTCGGCGCGGGCCTCGCCGTGCTCGCGGGCTTCGGGCTCGTCCTGTCCGACCCCGGCACCGTCGGCATCGCCGCCGTCCTGATCTCGGCCGTCTCGGCGGCGCTCGCCGGATGGGTCGGCGGGGCGGGGGGCTACGCGCGGGCCGGCGGGGACGAGATGATCCCGCCGGGCTCCACCATCCGGCCTCGCGGACCCCGCCAGAAGCCCCGCTGACCCGGCGGGACCGCCGCGGGGGCGCGGTATAATACGCGCGATGTCCCGCAACGGTTACCCCGACAGGTCCCACCTCCCGACCTCGCCCGGCGTTTACATCTTCAAGGACGCCGAGGACAGGGTCGTCTACGTCGGCAAGGCCAAGAACATCCGCAGCCGGGTCGCCAACTACTTCACCAAGGGCGGGGACGGCCGGCCGAAGATAGCGGAGCTCAGGGAGCGCGTCTCGCGCATAGATTTCATCGCCACGCGCACGGAGACGGAGGCGCTCGTCCTCGAGGCGAACCTCATAAAGCGCCACCGCCCGCGCTTCAACGCCTCCCTGAAGGACGACAAGAGCTACCCCTACATCGTGGTCACGACCGGCGACGAGTACCCGCGGGTCTTCGCCACGCGCTCCCTGCACGACCCGCGCCACCGCTACTTCGGGCCGTTCCCGAGCGCGGGGTCGGTCCACTCGACGCTGGACGTCCTGAACAAGACGTTCCCTTTCCGCAAGTGCCGGGGGCCGGAGCCGGGCCGCAGGAGCGGGGTGCCGTGCCTGAACTACCACATCGGCCGCTCGGCGGCGCCGTGCATCGGGGCGGTGACCAAGGTGGAGTACGACGGGATCATCTCGGACGTCGTCTCCTTTCTCGAAGGGCGGGTGGACGGCCTGATCCGGACCCGCCGCGAGGCCATGAAGGCGGCCGCCCGCGAGATGGATTTCGAGCGGGCCGCCAAGCTCCGCGACGAGCTGGCCGCCCTCGACCACGTCCGCGACCGCCAGCAGGCCACCATCACCTCCGAGGACTCCTTCGACGCCGTCGGCGCCTTCGCCGAGAACGGCTCGGCCTGCGTCCAGGTCTTCGCCGTCCGCGACGGCCAGGTAGTCAACCGGGACTCGTTCCTGCTCGACAACTACGGCGAGGAGAGCGCCGAGAGCGTCGCCCTCAAGTTCGTCCCCCAGTACTACGACAACGCCGCCGTCCCCCGCGAGGTGCTCGTCCAGTCCGAGGAGGACGAGGAGACCCTGGCACCCTTACGGGAGCACCTCTCGCAGGTGCGCGGCACGCGGGTGAACGTGCACCGCCCGCAGCGCGGGGACAAGCGGCGCGTGCTCGAGAACGCCGTGCGCAACGCCGAGTTAGGTCTCGCCCACGAGAAGATGCTCGACGAGGCCCGCCGCAACCAGGTGGCCTCTACGCTGGACACGCTGCGCGAGGAGCTGGCGTTGCCGAAGCTCCCGATGCGCATCGAGTGCTACGACATCTCGAACACCATGGGGACCAACTCCGTCGCCTCGATGGTCGTCTTCCAGGGCGGCAAGCCGGCCAAGGACCAGTACCGGCGGTTCAAGATAAGGACCGTCGAGGGCGCCGACGACTTCGCGAGCATGTCCGAGGTCATAAGGCGTCGGCTCGAACGGCTTAAGGAAGAGGACGAGAAGTTCCTGCCGGCGCCCGACCTCATAGTGCTCGACGGCGGCAAGGGCCAGCTCTCGGCCGTCGCCCCCGTCTTCGAGGAGATGGGCGTCGGCGGGGGCCTGCCGGACATACCCCTGCGCTCCCTCGCCAAGAGGGACGAGGAGGTCTTCCAGCCCGGACGCCCCCAGCCCGTCCTGCTGAAGCGCAACTCCCCCGAGCTGCACCTGCTCCAGCGGGTCCGCGACGAGGCCCACCGCTTCGCCAACACCTACCACCGCAAGGTCCGCGGCAAGGCCATGACCCGGTCCGTCCTCGACGACCTCCCCGGCATAGGCCCGGCCCGCAAAAAGCAGATCCTCGACCACTTCGGCACCCCCGACGCCTTCCTCAACGCCTCCCTCCGGGAACTGGAAGCCGTCCCCGGCCTCCCCGGCCGCGTCGCCCGCGAGGTCCACGCGAGGGTCCACAGGTAGGTGTCAGGCATCAGCTTACGGGCTTCGGGCCTTGCGCGGGATCACCTTGAGTTCGCGGTCGATGAGCGCGGCCACACGCCAAACGGTCGGCGGAGCCGCGGATGCCCAGTCCCCCAACGTAATAGACGCGAAGACCTTCGAGCCTATTACCGTCGATTGGCCCGAGGTGGCCGAGAGCGCGGCGGACGGGATCGTCGAGACGTACGGTCAGCCCAACGAGGCGATCCCCGGCCGGCTCGTCCGGTACGCCAACGGGTCCCGGAAGCGCACCGTGGTCTACCGCCGCGAGATACCGCACGAGTTCCCCCAGCCGCACAGCGACGTCGTCGAGCGCTTGGTCGATCGCCGTGTGCCGCCGCCAGCTCCGGCGGCCTAGCGCGCCAGGGGATGGAGAAGGCCAAGGGCCTCGCCGGCCAACACGAAGGAAGCATCGTCGCGGCGGGGGTGGTCGGGTTCGCTAGAGCCCGAACATAGAGAAGCCCAGGGCCGTGGCCCCGGTGAGGGCGGCTCCCCAGAACACCACGCTGGCGAGCATCCACAACAGCAGGGGGCGGGGAGGGGCGCCGAGCGCCAGCGCCAGGAGCGTCGCCAGCAGCGGTCCGGTGAGCAGCGGGGCCTGCAACGCCACCCCCGGTATCCCGTAGCGCTTCCACACGCGCTCTATGCGCTCGCGGCGCCTGGCGAGACGGCGGCTGCGGTAGATCAGGTCCCGCAGCCGCCCGCCGAGCGCGACCACGAGCGTCACCCCCACGACGGCGCTGGCTATGCTGACGGCGCCGCTCAAGGCGGGGGAGAGCCCGAGGGCCACGCCGGTTATGATCCCGACCCACACGTCCAGGGCGCCCGCGGCGGCCGTGGAGAGGAGCTTTAAGAGCTGGTTCATTCGGTAGGACCTCTTTCCGAAAAGGCTACTCAGGGTATCACGAGGGCTACCGGGCGGGCGACCAATCCCTCACCCTCCGAAGTCCGCTCGCAGGACCCCGCATCTCCGTTAGGTATACGGCGTTTCGTTGCAGGGTCCGTTTTCCGGTGCTAGTGTGATCATTCGAGATGTTTCTTTATCTGTTGGATGGGCGGTTCGGGGCGGTTTGAGCGGGGAGGCGCCGACGGTCGAAGGGGATGCGTCCGCCGGCAGGCGCCGGATCGTGATCATCACCGGGCTCTCGGGGGCGGGCAAGTCCAACGCCCTGCAGGCCTTCGAGGACGCTGGGTACTACTGCGTGGACAACCTGCCGCCGCGCATGGTGCCTGCCGTGATGGAGGCCACGGGCGAGGGCGCCGGTGGCCCGGACGGCGTGGTCGCGGTCATGGACACGCGGGGTCGGCGGTACTTCGGCGAGGAGCTCGAGCGGAGCCTGGAGGCGGTCGAGCGGGAGAAGGGCTGGGACCGCAGGATCCTGTTCATCGAATCCGACGATGCGAGCCTCGTCCGGCGGTACAAGGAGAGCCGCAGGCCGCACCCCGCCGCGCGCGACGGGGACGTGATCGAGGCCATCCGGCGCGAGCGGCGGGACCTCTCGACCCTCAGGGAGATGGCCGACCTGATCGTGGACACCTCGGGGTACTCCGCGCTCGACACCCGGCTGCGCTTCAAGAGGCTCGCCGAATCGTTCTCGAGCCGGCTGACTTTGTCCCTGATCTCCTTCGGCTTCAAGCACGGCACCCCCATGGACGTGGACACGCTGCTCGACGTCCGCTTCCTCCCGAACCCCCACTACGACCCGGTCCTCAGGCCGCTTACGGGCCACGACGCGCCGGTGAGGGATGCGGTCCTCGGCTCCGAGGACTGCCGAAGGTTCCTGGAGAAGGCGTGCGACCTGCTCTCCTTCCTGATCCCCCGCTACGACGCCGAGGGGAAGACCTACTTTACGCTCGGCGTAGGCTGCACGGGTGGCCGCCACCGCTCCGTCGCCATCGTCGAGGAGCTCGCCCGGCGCCTCGATGAGCAGGACATCGGCGTCGACCTTTTCGTCCGCCACCGGGACGTGGAGAGGTAGCTGTCAGCTATCAGCCATCAGCTAGAGGCGTGTAAGACCGATCGTGCGGTGACTACGGCACCATATGCCGACTCCCGGAACCAGATACACTCGGTCGTCAAGAGCAGCAAGCGCCGTGAGCCAGAGAGCTGACCGCTGAAGGCTGATAGCTGAAAGCGGCCGACCGAAGGGAGGCCACATGTCCGGCATGATGGTCGATGGAGAGTGGAAAACCGAGGACGACATACCGAGGGAGAACGGCCGGTTCAGGCGGTCGACGACGAGCTTTCGCGGCTGGGTCTCCTCGGACGGTAGCACGGGCTTTCCCGCGGAGGCGGGCCGGTATCACCTGTACATCGCGTGGGCCTGCCCGTGGGCGCACCGGACCGCGATCCTGCGCCGGCTCAAGGGCCTCGAGGACGCCATCGGCCTCTCGGCCGTCGGCTCGTTTATGGGCGACGACGGCTGGGCCTTCTACGACGAACCAGGCGTCATCCCGGACGGCGTCAACGGAGCCCACTTCCTGCGCGAGGTCTACGCGAAGGCGGACCCGGGGTACACGGGCCGCGTTACGACGCCGGTCTTGTGGGACAAAGAGCGGGAGACGATCGTCAACAACGAGTCGCGCGAGATCGTCCGCATGCTCGACACGGAGTTCGGCGGGATCTCCACCGCCGACGCCGATTTTTTCCCGGAAGACCTGCGCGGGGAGATCGACGCTACCATCGACGCGATCTACGAGCCGATCAACAACGGCGTCTACCGCTCCGGGTTCGCGACCACGCAGGAGGCCTACGAGGAGGCCGTAACCGACCTCTTCGATGCCCTGGACCACTGGGAGGGGGTCCTCTCCACGCGCCGCTACCTGTGCGGCGACCGCATCACGGAGGCCGACTGGTGCATGTTCCCGACGCTGGTGCGCTTCGACGCGGTCTACCACGGCCACTTCAAGTGCAACCTCCGCCGCATCGTGGACTACCCGAACCTGTGGGGCTACCTCCGGGACCTCTACGCCCAGCCCGGCGTCGCCGAGACGGTCAACATGGGGCACATAAAGCGGCACTATTACCGCAGCCACGGCTCCGTCAACCCGACGCGCATCGTGCCGAAGGGCCCGGTCCTGGACTTCTCCGAACCGCACGGTCGGGAGAGGCTCTCAGGCTAGGGCAGCGGGTATACTGGCCGCCGATGGATAGGGTCGAGGATCTTCGGGTGGTCGCGTTCGGCGGGGGGACCGGATTGCCGGTCCTCCTGAGCGGCCTGCGCGACCGGGTGCGGGACCTGACGGCCGTGGTGACGGTCGCGGACGACGGCGGGTCGAGCGGCAGGCTCCGGCAGGAGCTCGGCGTCGCCCCGCCGGGGGACGTGAGGAACTGCCTGGTCGCGCTCGCGGGCCGCAGGAGGCTGGCCGAGGTCTTCAACTACCGCTTCGAGGCGCCGGGGGACCTGAACGACCACAGCGTCGGTAACATCATCATCGCGGCCCTGGCGGACATGGCCGGCGGCTTCTGCGAGGGCGTGGAGCAGGCGTCCAGGTTCCTGCGCATCAAGGGCCGGGTCTTTCCGGCGGCGGCGGAGAGCCTGACCCTCGTCGTGCGCTACGCGGACGGGACGGTCACCCGCGGCGAGTCGGTGGTGCACGACGTCGGCAAGAAGGTCTCGAGGGTCGCCGTGGAGCCCGAAGGGGTGCCGGCGCCGCCGGGCGTGATCGGGGCCATCGAAGGGGCCGACGTGGTGGTTCTCGGCCCCGGCAGCCTCTTCACGAGCACCATTCCGGCGCTTCTGGGCTGCGGGGTCCGCGAGGCTTTGGCCCGCTTCGGGGGCCCCGTGGTCTACGTCTCGAACGCGATGACCCAGCCGGGCGAGACGGGCGGTTTCACCGTCTCCGACCACGTCAGGGCCATCTCGGAGCACCTCGGCCCGATCGTGACCGATGTGCTGGTACACAGCGGGCCGCTCGCGCCCGGCGTTCTGGCCCGCTACGAGGCCGAGGAGGCCGCCCCGGTCGCGAGCGACCTCGGGGCTCTGCGGGGCATGGGCCTGCGCATCCGCGCCGCGGACGTGCTCTCCCGCGACGACCGGGCCGGGGTCCGCCACGACCCCGCGCGCCTGGCGGAGGAGGTGTGCGGGGCTGCCCTCGTTCGCCTCTGAGGTGCGCCGGCAGCTGGCCGCCGGCCTGGGGATGGGCCCGGAACGCCGGCCTCGACCGGAGCTTGCCGGGCTGGTGGACGCTGCGGGCGCCTGGGACGATGACGGCGTCACGCTCCGCACCTCCAGCGCCGCCGTCGCCCGCTCGGCCGTGCGGCTGTGGCGCTCGGAGTTCGCCCTCGACCCCCGACTCTACCCGACGGAGCCCGACCGCTTCGGGCGGACCAGGTACGCCGTGAGGACCGAGGGCAACGGCGCCATACAGGCCGCGCACGAGCTGCGGTTCGCCCGGGGTTCGCGCGCGGCGGCCGACCGGGCGGCCTACCTCAGGGGCGCGTTCCAGGGCGCGGGCTCCGTCACGCGGCCAGGCAGCAGGGGCGGCCACCACCTCGAGGTCGTGCACCGCGACGAGGACTTTGTCCGGCGGGTGGCCGCCTTCTCGCGCGTTCCGCTCAAGGTCGCGCGGCGGCGGGGCCGGTGGGTGGCCTACACCAAGAGCGCCGACGGGGTCACGTCCCTGCTCGCCCAGATGGGCCTCAACGAGGCGGTCCTCGAGTACGAGGCCAGGGCCGTCCTCGGGGAAGTAAAGGCGAACGCCAACCGCATCACCAACTTCGACGCCGCCAACGCCGGCCGCACCGCCACCGCCGCCGCCCGCCAGCAGAGGGCGCTAGAGAACCTCGACCCCGCCGCCCTCCCGACGGCCCTGCGCGAGATGCTGGAGCTCAGGCTCGAGCACCCGGACGCCTCCCTGACCGAGCTCGCGGCGCTCGGGGGCCTCTCCAGGAGCGCCGCCAACCATCGGCTGCGCCGGCTGGTCGAGCTCGGGCGCCAGGGGGCGCCGTCGACCACCGGAGCCGCCAAACCGTAGAAGGCCATGACCCCTCCCGGGACCTCCGCTTTTATTAGCGCCCTCCATCGGTAACAATAGGACGAGCCCGAAAACGACGAGAGGAGAGGGTTTTGGCAGTTCGAGTTGGGATCAACGGCTTCGGCCGGATCGGGATGCTGACGGCCAAGGCGGCCATCGAGCGCAGTGACGACGAGATCGAGATCGTGGCGATCAACGACCTCATGCCCATGGAGAGCCTGGCGCTGCTCTTCAAGCGCGACACCGTGCACGGCATCTGGCCCGAGGACGTGAGCCTCGACGGGAACATCCTGCGCGTGGGCGACCGCGAGATCAAGACCTTCGCCGAGCGCGACCCGGCCCAGATCCCCTGGGGCGACGTCGGCGCCGACATCGTCGTCGAGTCCACCGGCGTCTTCACCAGCCGCGACGGTGCGGCCAAGCACCTCGAAGGCGGCGCGAAAAAGGTCGTCATCTCGGCCCCGGCCAAGGGCGTGGACGCCACCTTCGTCTTCAAGGTCAACCACGAAAATTACGACCCCGAGAGCCACGAGGTCGTTTCCAACGCCTCGTGCACCACCAACTGCATAATCCCGCTCGTGAAGGTGCTGCAGGACAACTTCGGCATCGATACCGGCTACATGACCACCGTCCACGCCTTCACCAACGACCAGAGCCTGCTCGACGCGGCCCACAAGGACCCGAGGCGCGCCCGCTCGGCGCCGATGAACATCGTGCCGACCTCGACGGGTGCGGCGCGAACGGCCGGCGAGATCTACCCCGACCTCAAGGGCAAGGTGGACGGTATGGCGATGCGCGTCCCCGTCCCCGACGGCTCCATCACGGACTTTGTCGCCCAGATCTCCAACGAGGCGAGCGCCGAAGACGTGAACGCCGCCTTCAAGACGGCCGCCGAGGGCGAGCTCTCCGGCGTCCTCGAGTACTCCGAGGCCCCGCTGGTCTCCAGCGACATCGTCGGCAACCAGGCCTCCTGCGTCTTCGACTCCCCCCTCACGATGTCCAACGGCCGCACCGTCAAGGTCCTCGGCTGGTACGACAACGAGTGGGGCTACTCCAACCGCACCGTGGACCTGGTGCAGTTCATGGGGGAGAAGCTCTAAGGAGCTGTCAGCTATCAGCAGCTTTCAGCCGCGACCGTTAGACACGTAGCCGGGCATCGCACTCGTGGCCCGGCTGCGCCCAGCATCGAAGACCCCCGCGTAGAACCGGGATGGCCTGACAAGAAAACCTGCGCTGGCCCAATGCTGATCGCTGAAAGCTGACGACTGACGGCGCCGACCGAAGGGAGGCCATGAACAAGCGGAGCGTGAGAGACCTGGACGTGCGCGGAAAACGCGCGCTGGTTCGGGTGGATTTCAACGTGCCGGTGAGAGACGGCGAGGTTGCGGACGATACGCGCATCCGGCGGGCTCTGCCGACCATCCGGCACCTGCTCTCGGAAGGGGCGAGGGCCGCCCTGATCTCGCACCTCGGGCGCCCGAAGGGCGAGCCCGACCCGAAGTACGCGATGGACCCGGTAGCAAAGAGGCTCGAAGAGCTCCTCGGCGAGCCCGTGACGAAGCTCGACACGGCGATAGGCCCTGAGGTCGGGAACGCGCTGGACGAACTGGAGGGCGGCGTGGTTCTCCTGGAGAACTCGCGCTTCTACCCGGGCGAGACGAAGAACGACGCCGGGTTCGCGGATGAGCTCGCCGCGCCCTTCGACCTGTACGTGAACGACGCCTTCGGCGCGGCCCACAGGGCGCACGCGACTACCGTCGGGGTGGCCGAGAGGCTGCCGGGGGCGGCCGGGCTGTTGATGGAGGCCGAGATCGACTACCTCGACGGCGTCCTGGGCGACCCCGAGCGGCCGTTCGTCGCCATCCTGGGCGGGGCCAAGGTCTCCGACAAGCTCGGCGTCATAGAGAGCCTGCTCGGCGTGGCCGACTTCTTGCTCATCGGCGGGGCGATGTGCTTCACGTTCTTCAAGGCCAAAGGGCACGAGGTCGGCAACTCCCTCGTCGAGGACGACTACGCGGAGGAGGCCAAGCGCCTCATGGACGCGGCGGGGGAGAGGCTCGTCCTGCCGGTGGACATCGTGGTCGCCGACGCTATGGAGGAGGGCGCCGAGGCGCAGACCGTCCCGGTTGACGGCATCCCGTCCGGCAAGATGGGGCTGGACGTCGGACCCGAGAGCGTCGAGGCTTTCCGGGCCAAGATCTCCGGCGCCCGGACGATCTTCTGGAACGGGCCGATGGGCGTCTTCGAGATCGACGCCTTCGCCAAGGGGACGGAGGGCGTCGCCGGGGCGGTCGCGGAGGCGAGCGGCGGGGGCGCGACCAGCGTGATCGGGGGCGGCGATTCCGTGGCCGCCGTCAACAAGCTCGGCCTCGACGACCAGATGAGCCACATCTCGACCGGCGGCGGGGCCTCCCTCGAGTACGTCGAGGGCAAGGAGCTGCCCGGCGTCGCCGTCCTGCCGGAGAAGTAGAACCCGAGAGAGGGGAGCGTAACCCATGGCGCGACGCCCGATGATGGCCGCGAACTGGAAGATGAACAAGACGGTATCGGAGGCCCAGAACTACACGGCGGCCCTGCTGCCGCGGGCCGGGGACGCAGACGGGGTGGACGTAGCGGTCTTCGTGCCGTTCACCTGCCTCCACGAGGTCGGCAGGATGGCCGAGAACTCGGCGGTGATCGCCGGCGCCCAGAACTTCTACTACGAGGACTCCGGCGCCTTTACGGGCGAGATCTCGGTCCCCATGCTCGAGGACGTTCTGGCGCGCGCCGTGCTCGTCGGGCACTCCGAGCGGCGCGAGGTCTTCGGGGAGAACGACGCGCTCGTCGCCCGCAAGACGAAGCGCGCCGTGGAAGCGGGCCTCCTCCCGGTGGTCTGCGTCGGCGAGACCAAGGAAGAGCGCGACGCGGGCGGGATGTGGGAGAAGGTCTCCACCCAGGTCCGGCGCGTGCTCGAAGAGATCGGGGAGGTCGGCGGGGACCGCATAGTCTTCGCCTACGAGCCCATCTGGGCCATCGGCACGGGCGATACCGCCACCCCCGAGGACGCCCAGGACGCCATCGGACGCATACGGGAACTCTTGCGGGAGGAGCGCGGCGGGGACTTCGCGGACGGCGTGCGCATCCTCTACGGCGGTTCCGTCAAGCCGGCCAACGTCGCAGAGATTATGGCCCAGGTCGACGTGGACGGCGCCCTCGTCGGCGGCGCGAGCCTCGAAGTGGACTCGTTCGTGCAGCTCGTCGAGGCCGCCGAGGGCCCCGGGCCGGACGAGGAGTAGGGGCACCCCTCCCCGCCTGTGATAGAGTAACGGCGTTATGTTCTATCTCGTAGCTTTCTTCCACATAGTCTTCTGCATCGCCCTCGTCGGCATGATCCTGCTGCACTCCGGCAAGGGCGGCGGCCTGTCCTCCACCTTCGGCGGCGGCCTCGGCGGGACCTTCTCCGGCACCACGATCATGGAGAAGAACCTGACGAGGCTCACCGTCGTGGTGGTGTGCCTCTTCGCCCTGACCGGCATCGTACTGTTCTTCCTGGGTTAGCGCCTGCAGCGAATCGCGCCGAGGCGCAGCCCGTGGGGGTTCGGGATTCTCTCGGAAGGAGCGGCCCATGTGGCGGGGACGGCCGCGACAGCGTCTACGGCCAGGAGGGCAACGACCGGGTGAAGGGGAGCGCCGGGGCGCCCCCGAGCGGCCGAACGACGGGGCGCGACATCCTCGAGTGCGGCGACGCCGGGACAGGGTCTTCTTCGTTGGCGGCCGGGCCGCGTCGAGCTGCGGGAAAAGCGCCCGTCGAACTAGCGAGAGAGCGCCCATGTCGGAGGCCGGTAGATGCATTACACCCATGCTAGGATGGCCCCAGGAAAGTGGACTCGCCCGGGGAGGATGGGGAGAACAGGCGAGTCCGTATGGAATTATACACCCCAGCATATGCATGGGCGTAGATCCGGTTACAGTTGCCCGCGCATACGAAGACTTCCTGGTGTCGGAGGGGGGACTCGAACCCCCACGCCCTTATCGGGCACTAGGCCCTCAACCTAGCGCGTCTACCAATTCCGCCACTCCGACAAAGCAGCCGGGAGAGTATACGAGACGGCCAACGAGGGGTCAACGTGGAGGCGCGGCGCAGGCCGTGTGCTAAGTTGTGGGGATGGCAAGGAGGTGGAGGATCCCGTTGTTGGCGCTCGCCTCGGCGCTCGCCGTCGTGGCCGTCGCGTTGCTCCGGCGCGGCGGGGGGCGTCCGGTCCGCGTCGGCTGGCCGGCGAACGTCGGCCACCGGGGGGCGTCCGCCCGGTTCCCGGAGAACACGCTTGCCTCGTTTCGGGCGGCGCTGGAGGCCGGGGCCGAGGGGCTCGAGCTCGACGTCCGCGTCACGCGCGACGGGCACCCCGTGGTCATGCACGACGCGACCGTGGACCGGACGACGGACGGCTTCGGGGCCGTGTCGGGGATGACGCTTGAGGCCGTAAGGCGCTTGAGCGCCGCCGGCAGCCCAGGCGAGGGGGTCCCTACGCTGCGGGAGGTCCTCCAGGAGTTCCCGGCGGTCCCCGTCAACATCGACATCAAGGACCGGGGCCTGCCGGGGGCGGAGAAGGTGGTGCTGGGCGTGTTGCGGGAGGCGGGCGCCGCGGACCGCGTGCTCGTCGCCTCGGCCGACCACCGCGTCCTCAGGAGGTTCCGCAGGGCCGCCGGCGGGGAGTTCGACACCGGGGCCTCGCGGCGGGAGATCGCGTTGTTCTACGCCCTAAGCCGGCTGCGCCTGGAGCGCCTCATCCGCCCGGCCTACGCCGCGCTGCAGGTGCCCGTGGACTACGGCCCGTTGCGCATCCTCACGCCCCGGTTCGTCCGGGCGGCGCACGCGGTGGGGGCGCGGGTGGACGCGTGGACCATCAACGAGCCGGGCCCGATGCGGGAGCTGCTCGACCTCGGCGCCGACGCCGTGATGACCGACAAACCGGACGTGCTCGCCGAAGTCCTCCGGGAACGCCGCCCGTAACCTTCGCGCTCGTCGCCGCGCGGGCCACGGCGGACCGCGTATGGTTGCGATGGGAGCCCGGTCTCGCGGGCGCGTCGGGGGGCCGGGGGCGGCATTCGGGGGCGGGCCGCTGTACACTTGGCGCGAGGAAGACCATCCGCACGGCCGGTTGCAGACACGGGAGGATCATGATCAAAGAATCGCAAATAAAGGACCCAGCGCTCGCCCCCGACGGGCACAAGAAGATCGACTGGGTCGCCCAGCACGCGCCCGTCCTCAACGCCATAGCCAAGGAGCAGCTGGCGGACGGATCGTTGCGGGGGAAGAAGATCGCGATGACGATCCACCTCGAGGCGAAGACGGCCTACCTCGCCACCCTGCTCTCGGACGCCGGGGCCGACGTGACGGTCTCGGGGAGCAACCCGCTCTCGACCCAAGACGACGTCTGCGCCGCCCTCGCCGAGCGGGGCGTGCGCGTCTACGCCACCCACGACCCTTCGGACGAGGACTTCGAGCGCTACCTCCATCAGACCATAGAGACCGGGCCCGACCTTATCGTGGACGACGGCGCCGAGCTTGTCGGGCGCCTCATAGACTCCCACCCCGACCTCGTGGGCAACGTCATCGGGGCCTCCGAGGAGACAACTACCGGGGTCATGAAGCTCAGGGCCATGACGAACGAGGGCGTCCTGCCGTTCCCGGTCCTCGCCGCCAACGACGCGAAGATGAAGCACCTCTTCGACAACCGCTACGGCACGGGCATCTCCTCCATCGCGGCCATACTCTCGAACACCAACCTCTTCCTCTCGGGCAAGGCGGTGGTGGTGATGGGCTTCGGCTGGGTCAGCCGCGGCCTCGCCAAGTACGCCGACGGCATGGGGGCGCGCGTGATCGTCTGCGAGCCCGACCCCGTGAAGCTCCTCGAAGCGTATTCCGAGGGCTACCAGGTGATGAACTCCCTGCAGGCCGCCGAGGAGGGCGACGTCTTCGTTACCGGCACGGGCAACATAAAGGTGCTCGGCACCGAGCACTTCGAGCGCATGAAGGACGGCGCCCTGCTCGCCAACGCGGGCCACTACGACCACGAGTTCGACCTGGCCGGCCTGCAGGAGATGGCGGTCGAGTCCAGGGACGCCCGGCGCAACGTTGTCGAGTACGAGCTCGCCGACGGCCGTAGGCTGCACGTTCTGGCCCGGGGGAGGCTCGTCAACATCGCGGCGGCCGACGGGCACCCGGTCGAGATCATGGACCTCACCTTCGCCGTGCAGGCGCTCGCCGCCCACCACCTCGCCAACCACGCGAAGGACTTCGGCCCCGGCATCCA
>DASYWA010000108.1:0-63516 GCA_035936475.1 Rubrobacter sp.
GCTCGACCGTCACGTCCCCGAAGACGCTCTTCTCCCCGGCGTACGCCGGGAGAGGAGGCAGGAACATCACGAAGCCCACCAGGGCGACGCCCGCCGCGATCAGGGGCCGCGCGTCGAACCGGGGAAAGGTTACGGAGATGCTCATGCTTCGCGCGCGCGCCGGCGCGAGACTGAGAGCACCACCCCCGCTATGAGCAGGTCCAGGACCGCCCCTACGCCGAAGGCGACGAGTAGCGCAGGTCCCGCGGCCACGAGGAAGGCCTCGACCACCTCGGCGAGCCCGGATACGAAGCCCCAGAAGGCGCCGACCGCATCGACCGCAAGGGCGGGCGGGTTGGTCCCGTCGAGGCTCAGGGCGAGGGAGACGGCGGCCAGCAGCGCTAGCGCGAGCCCGGCCCACAGGATCCTGCCCCCCACCAGCCGCGTCGGCAGCGCCATCGCCACCTCCCGGCACACCGAACGGGTGGGCCCCACCTCGACGGAACGGATGCAGGCGCTGAGCCTCAGCTCTTCTTCGTAGAGCTCCCGGCAGGCCGGGCAGCGATCCACGTGCGCCCGGGCCTCCCTTTCCGCATCCGGGGAGAGTCCCCCGTCGGCGAGCTCGAAGACCCTCTCGGGGTCGCAGCGGGGGCCGCCGGGGCGGCTCATGCCCGCTCCCCCGCCTCCTCCAGCCTCCCGGCCAGCATGTTGCGGGCGCGGAAGAGCCGGCTCTTGACGGCCGGCACGGAAATGGAGAGGACCTCGGAGATCTCGGCGTAGCTCATGCCCTCCGAATACCTCAGCACGATGGGAACCCCGTAGGTCTCGGGCAAAGTGGCTATCGCGGCCTGCACGCTGCGGGAGAGGTCCTTGCGGGCCGCCTCGGACTCGGGGCCGCGGGAGACAGCCGCGTGCGTCTCGGGGTTGAACTCGACGATCTCCCGCCGCCGCCTGAGAGTGTCAATACCTAGGTTGTTGGCGATGGCGAGCAGCCAGGTCTTGAAGCGGTACTCGGGGTTGAAGGTCTCGAGCCGATCGTAGGCCCGCAAGAACGTCTCCTGCACGAGGTCCTCGACGGAGATCTCACGCTTCGCGTAAGGGTAGAGCACCTTCCCGACGAGCCGCTCGTACCGGCCCACCAGCTCCTCGTAAGAACGCAGGTCGCCCGCGAGCGTCCTCGTGACGAGCTCCTTGTCCTCAAGCTCGGCACGCCGGACCGAGAGACCCTTGAGCCTCGCCCGCCAACCTCCTACCGCCACAGCAGATGCGTGTCCCATAACAAAAGGAGTATACGCCGTTGCCCCAGAAAAGTTTCCGGGGCAGCTCGCGCGCTTCGGCCTGCGGCATACGCTACCAGCACGTTCCGGCTCCGCCTCCGCTCTTAGCACGCTGCGCCCTTCGGGCTCCGCTCTCAGCTTCTTTGGTTTCGAGCGCCGATCCTAACGCTCGACAACCGTCTGCTCAGAACATTCCCTCAAACCACACCCCCGCCACACCATTCACAGCCCCGATCTTCTAGCCGAAAGCCGCCGTCAGGCGGCAGGCTGAGAGCGAGGCCTGCGAAGCAGGCCGGAGCGTGCTGAAAGCTAGATAGAGGTCTGCCCGTCCACGCTCAGGCCGGAGAGCCTTGAGGCGTGTTCGGTTAGCGCCGAGGCATCGAGGATGGCGATGCGGCGGTTGCGGTTCTCTATGACGCCCTCGCGTTGGAACTCGCTCATCACCTTGGAGACGGCCTCCCTGGTGGAGGCGATCATGTTCGCCAAATCCTGGTGCGTCAGGCGCACGTCTATGAGGGTTCCGCTCCCGTTCTCCCGCCCGAAGCGTGCGCTCAGGTTGCCGAGCAGCGTCGCCAGGCGGGTGGAGACCTCGCGGTGGAGCAGGCTCTCTATCACCTCGTCGGACTGCCGGAGCCTCTCGGAGAACGAGGAGAAGAGCCTGAGGGCGAACTCGGGGTCCCGCTTGATGACGGCCTCCAGCGAGCTCTTCTGGATGCTCGCAACCCTCGCCTCGGTGACGGCCTCGGCGAACACGTTCTGCCAGCGGCCCTCCACGAGGTTGAGCTTGCCGAAGATGCCGCCGTTCTTGAGGAGCGCGGTCGTCGCCTCCTTGAAGTCGCCGTAGATCTTGTACAGCCGCACGGTTCCGGAGAGCAAAAAGTAGAGCTGGTCGTCCGGGTCGCCGGGGGCGAAGATGGTGTCCTTGGGCGAGAACCTGCGTTCCACGGTCCTGAGCCCCGCCGCCTCGAAGGTTTCGAGGCTAAACCCCTCTGGAGCACTGGTCGCGGCGAATCCCCCGGTGTTGTGGCTCAAAAGCATCTGGCTCTTCTACCTCTCTTAAAGACCCCCTGCACCCGACGCCCCGCGCCGGGCGGCACCATTATACCCAGACATTCTAACGACCCGATAGCCTCGGATACCTATTCCGATTACTTTTCCGAGAATGTCTCCTGGAACGGCTCTTTTTTAGCTATTTGCCTCGCAAATCGCGCTGTCAGCGGTCAGCTATAGGCCCTTTTGCTCTCGCTGATGGCCGAGAGCGGAGGCGAAGCCGCAGCGGGCTGAAAGCTGACGGCTTTCATGCGGCGGTCCGGCGCCAGCGGAGTTCGATGCCCTCGCGCTTGGCGACGAAGAGCAGGTCGTCGCGCAGGGCGTCCACGTCCTTGTCGTAGACGCTGACGATGCAGAATCCGCAGTGGCGGTAGGCCCAGACGAACGGGGCGAGGTCCCCGACCAGCCTGGTCTCGGAGTCCAGGCCCCAGGCGTCGGCCAGCTTCAGGCGCCCCTCTACCAGATCGACGGTGATGCGCCAGCCTCCGTCGGTCGGCACCTCGAAGTACCCGGGGAGGTGGCCGGCGGGCACCATGCCGTCCTCTAGGTCCTTCGCGAAGGACCTCTTGTGGGCCTCGATGCCGGCAAGGTAGTCCGTGTCGTCCACCCGCCGCGGGGCGCCGGGCGAGTACCTGCGGTTCTCGGTGACCTTGACGCCCTCCGGGGGGTAGAACCCCACGAAGGGCACAGGGGAGCGCCACAGGTGCTTGACGACCCCTAAAGTGACGTTGCGGCGGGCCGCCGGCTTCCCGACCGACTCGGCGAGCCGCACCCCCGCGAGGCGCATGTGGCGCGGCTCCCACGGGTGCGGCTCGCCCACCGTCCGCAGCCTCCGCCGCCTCTTCGTTATCCGACGGACATCTTCCATAACGGGGATATTCTACAACCTGTTTTCGTCCGCCGCCCGGGTTCGATGCGAGGTTACGGACATCGGGTTTCAGGCATCAGGCTACAGGGGGTGTTGATGGTGGTCGGCGGGTCCGTCGTCCTGCTGGCGGACGTGGGGGGCGCCTTCCGGGCTGCTGTGGCCCGGCACGAAAAAGGGCGGGGCCCGGAGGCCCCGCCCTTTTTTTGGAGATGCTGCGCCTTTTCCTTACTCGCGGCTCAAGGCGAACAGGTAGAGCAGGGTGAGCAGCGAGGTGAGGGCCGCCGCGATGTAGGTGAAGGCCGCCGCTGTGAGCACCCGCCGGGTGCCGCCGGCCTCGGTGGCCGAGAGGATGCCGTAGCGGGTCAGCAGGCCGTAGGCGCGGGTGGAGGCGTTTATCTCCACCGGCAGCGTGACGATGTGGAACGCGAGCACGCCGGCGAAGGCGATAACGGCGAGCTGGATGAACAGCTGGCCGATGCCCGTCGAGACGCCCGTGATGATCGCGAAGAAGAAGAGCGGGGTCCAGAGCTGCCCGCCGAAGTTCACTATCGGGACGAGCCCGGAGCGCAGCTTCATCGGCACGTAGCCCGAGGCGTCCTGGATGGCGTGGCCGACCTCGTGGGCCGCGACGCTCACCCCCGCGATGGTGCTGTCCCTGAAGTTGCTCTCGGAGAGCCTGACGACCTTGCTGCGCGGGTCGTAGTGGTCCGTTAGCGTGCCGGCGACCGGCTCGACGCGCACGTTCGTCAGCCCGTTGCGGTCCAGGATCATGCGGGCCGTCTGGGCCCCGGTCAGGCCGCTGTTGCTCCCCTGCTTAGAGTACTTCTTGTAAGAGCTCCTGACCCAGAGCGCCGCGGCGCCCGAGATCAGGGCCCCTATGATCATAATAAACAAGTAACCGAAACCGATGCCGCCCAACGCTTGTTCCTCCTAGCGAAGATTTACTGCCCATATTCTACTACACGTATCTACGCCCGGACGGCCCGAAGGTTGCCGAAGTCGGCGGCGGAAGTAGAAGGTTTCCACCTTCTACCCTGCTCATCAATCTGCTCCCAATCGCGCCTGATTCCGACCACTATCAATCCACCATGCGGTGAGATCGAGTAGCCCCCTTCCCTATCCCACCATACACTCTATCTACCGCACGGAGCGTTCACACTAGCCTAGCTTGTTACTGTACAGACACGCTTTACGTAACCGTAGGATTGGGGGTGATGACGATGCCAAGAGCGACGAGCTGTGAACTGGACGGGCGAGTTGTGGATATTGAGGAAGCGCTACGGTTGCGCGACGAAACCGCAAGGCGGCGCAGATCGTACCTAGAATTTCGTTGCCGCGAGCGCGGAGAGTTTGTCAGGCCGCACAAGGAAGGTACGACCGGGCAAGCAGCACACTTCGAACATCGAGAGGCAATGACAGCATTTCTCACGCCAAATCCTTAAACAAACCGGCGGGGATGGTACCCCGCCGGTTGCAAAAGCGTCTCTGGCTTGAAGCTACAGCTACTGGCGGGCCGCCTTAAGGTCGTCGACGACGGAGGGGTCGGCCAGGGTCGAGGTATCCCCGAGGTCCTCCTCGCCCTCGGCGACGCCGCGGAGGACGCGGCGCATGATCTTGCCGCTGCGGGTCTTCGGCAGGTCGGGGGTGAAGATGATCTCCTCGGGCCTCGCGTGCGGGCCTATGCCCTTCCTGACCTGGTTGTTGAGCTCCTTGATGAGGTCCTCGGAGCCTTCGCGGTCGCCCTCGAGGATGACGTAGGCGACGATGGCCTGGCCCTTGTCCTCGTCGTTGCGGCCTATGACGGCGGCCTCGGCGACGGCCTCGTGAGAGACGAGCGCGCTCTCGACCTCCATCGTGCCGATGCGGTGCCCGGAGACGTTCATCACGTCGTCTATCCTGCCGGTGATGGTGTAGTAGCCGTCCTCGTCGCGCTCGGCGCCGTCCTCGACGAAGTACTTGTCGCCGAGGCGCTCCCAGTAGGTCTTGCGGAAGCGCTCTGGGTCCTTGTAGATCGTGCGGAGCATGCTAGGCCACGGCCTGGTGACGACCAAGTTGCCCTTGCCGGCGCCCTCGATGGGGTTGTCTTCCTCGTCGTAGATGTCCACCGAGATGCCGGGGAACGGGCGGGTGGCGCTGCCCGGCTTGGTCGGCGTGATGCCGGGGAGAGGAGCTATCATGATGGCCCCCGTCTCCGTCTGCCACCACGTATCGACGACCGGGCAACGGCCCTTGCCGACGTTCTCGTGGTACCACTCCCACGCCCGCGGGTTGATGGGCTCGCCGACGGTCCCGAGGAGGCGCAAGCTGGAGAGGTCGTGCTTCTCCAGGGGCTCCGTGCCCTGCTTCATGAAGGCCCGGATCACGGTGGGCGCCGAGTAGTAGATCGTCACCCCGTGGCGTTCGATCAGGTCCCAGTGGCGGTCGGGGCCGGGGTAGCTGGGCGTCCCCTCGAACTGCACGGTCGTCGCCCCGTTGCTGAGCGGGCCGTAGACGAGGTAGGAGTGCCCCGTGACCCACCCGATGTCGGCCTGGCACCAGTAGACGTCGTCTTCCTTGAGGTCGAGCGACCACTTCGTCGTGGCCTTGACCTGGGTGAGGTAGCCGCCGGTGGTGTGCACGATGCCCTTGGGCTTGCCCGTGGAGCCCGAGGAGTAGAGGATGTAGAGGATGTCCTCGGAGTCCATCTCCTCGGCGGGACACTCGTCGTCGGCCTCGGCCATCAGGTCGTCCCACCAGTGGTCGCGGCCCTCGGTCATGGGCACGTCCTCGCCGATGCGTTGCGCGACGACGACGCTCTCGATGGAGGGCGTGTCCTCAAGGGCCCCGTCGGCGTTCTTCTTGTGGGAGGTCGCCTTGCC
Organism: Rubrobacter sp.; assembly: GCA_035936475.1. GTDB lineage: Bacteria > Actinomycetota > Rubrobacteria > Rubrobacterales > Rubrobacteraceae > Rubrobacter_D. The sequence continues at coordinate 6,033 of DASYWA010000108.1, forward strand.
GCCGCGGGGCCCCCCGTCGGCGGTCACGAGGACCTTCGCCTCGCAGTCGTTGATGCGGTCGCGCAAGGAGTCCGCCGAGAAGGCGCCGAAGACCACCGAGTGCGGGGCGCCTATGCGGGCGCAGGCGAGCATCGCGATGGGGAGCTGCGGGATCATGGGCATGTAGATCGCGACCGGGTCGCCCTTGCTCACGCCTAAGCCCTTGAGCACGTTGGCGAACTTCTTGACCTCGGCGGTGAGCTCGGCGTAGGTGTAGGCCTTCCCCTCGCCCGGCTCGTCGGACTCCCACAGGATGGCGGTCTTGTCCCCCCGCCCCTGCTCTACCTGGTAGTCCAAACAGTTGTAGGCGACGTTGAGCTTGCCGCCGACGAACCACTTGGCCTCCGGCGGGTCCCAACTGAGGACCTGGTCCCACTCCTTGAACCAGTGAAGCTCCCCGGCCCTCTCGGCCCAGAAGGCTTCGTAGTCCTTCTCCGCCTCGTCGTAGACGGAGGCATCGTTGACGTTGGCGTTCTGCGCGAACTCCTCCGGCGGCTCGTAGGTGCGTACCTCGGTCTCCTCGGCCATTCCTCTCCCTTTCCTCGTATTTACACTGCGGGGCCACACGACGGGCGAGGGCGACCCCGATCCGGCCCTTCGGCCGGCCCGGGATGCGGCTCGTGTGTCTTATGCACGGGTTCCCTCTCCACGTCACCCATACTGCCCGTACAGTATTCCCCATTGCCGTCCCGGTCAATCATGCGGGTTCGGGGGCCCGGACCGGCGCGGCGGAGGCGGGCGGGCTCGGCTCAAAACTTTGTTAAACTCTCCCGCATTTGTGGCGGCAAAGCGGGGCACGGTGGGCGTGATGAAGCGCCTGAGAAACCTTCTGACGCGTGGGGATTGGATCTACCTCGCCTGCCTCCTCGTGCCCGTCTTCCTCTACAACATCACCCTGAAGGTCGTGCGCATCGTCACCCGTCCGGACCCGCCCGGCCTATTGGGCTTTCTCGACCAGGTTCGCTCCGACCTGCTCTTCAACCTCGGGTTCGCCGCGCTCTGGGTGGGCATCTTCGCCCTCGTCAGGGTCGGCTGGCCTCGTCGGGTGGTCATGCTCTTGTTCCACCTCACCGTGGTGGTGGTGGTGGTGCTTACGACCAGCGCCCACTTCTTCTACGAGTCGACCGGCTCCACGCTCGACCTGAGCTTCGTGATCGTCTCGATCTCTTCCATCGGCGAGATCCAGGGCGCCATAGGCTCGGAGACGACGCTCTTGCACTGGATCCTGATCTCGGTGGTCCTCTTCTATGTCCTGGCCGGCCCGGCGCTGCTGACCATGCTCCTGGCCGGCAACTGGCGCCCCGCCGAGGGGGACTCCGGGCGTCCGGGCCATGCCCCGATCACCGTCGGCGGGATCGCGCTTGTGCTGTTCTGCCTCTCCCTGGTGCCGAGCGTCACGAACGCCGGCAACGCGTTCGCCCGCGACCCTCTGGCTAACATGATGGTCAACGAGGTTGCCTCCACGGAGGTCGAGGCCACGGTCTCCCCCGACTCTCTCCCCACGGACACCCGCCTCTCCCCCACCCCACAGACCGAGAAGCGCAACGTCGTCGTGGTCGTCCTCGAATCCACCCGCGCCGAATCGACCACGGCCTACAACGAGGACATCGACACCACGCCCTTCCTGGACGAGCTCTCCGAGGAGAGCCTGATGGCCGAGCGGGCCCACGCGGTGGTCCCGCACACCTCCAAGGCGCTCCTGGCCACCATCTGCGGCGTGGATCCCCCCCTCGACACCCAGAAGACCGAGTCCGAGCCTGGCATCATCCCCGCCCGGTGTCTGCCCGAGCTGCTCGGGGAGCAGGGCTACGAGAGCGCCTTCTTCCAGTCGGCGACGAAGACTTTTGAGCGGCGTCCGCAGCTCGTCGAAAATTTCGGCTACGACTTTTTCCGGGCGATAGAAGGCATGGACAGGACGGGCTACCAGAGGGTCAACTACTTCGGCTACGAGGACGAGGTCATGCTAAAGCCCAGCCGCGAGTGGCTCGAGGATAACGGCGACGACGGCCCGTTCATGACCACCTACCTGACCGTGACCCCCCACCACAACTACGTGGTCCCCAAGCGCTACGGGACAGAGAAGTACTCCTCCGACCCCGAGCTGAACAAGTACCTGAACACCGTTCGCTACCAGGACTTCTTTCTGAAGAAACTCTTCGAGCAGTACAAGGACCTAGGCCTCTACGAGGACACGGTCTTCGTGATCCTGGGCGACCACGGCGAGGGCTTCGGCGAGCACGGCCTCAAGCAGCACGACAACACCATCTACCAGGAGGGCCTGCACATCCCCCTCCTCGTCCACGACCCGCAAAACCCCGAGCCGCGGCGCGTGGAGGAGAACGTCAGCGAGCTTGACGTCCTGCCGACGGTCACCGACATGCTCGGGTACGAGGTGGAGGGCGGCGAGTACCCGGGCCACTCGATGCTCTCGCCGCCGAAGGAACGGAAGATCAAGGTTAGCTGCTACCACGAGCGCACGTGCCTGGCGAGCATCGACGGGGACCAGAAGTACATCTACTCCTACGGCAACCGCGGCGAGGAATACTACGACCTCTCCGAAGACCCCGAAGAGCGGAACAACCTTATCGAGGAGCAGCCCGAGAAGAAGATAGAAGACCTGCGCGACGACCTGCTCGCCTGGGAGGCCCGCGTGACCGCCTCCTACGAGCAACGGCAAGACCAGGAGAAAACCACCGCCGAGTAGCGGTCAGCCTTCAGCCCGCTCCGGCCTTCGCTCTCAGCCGTCGGCTTCTGATCTTGGTCGCACCCCCGACGCAAGCCTCACGCGTCCGGCGCGGTCGCGGGGTCGGGGGCGATTTCGCCGGGAGGGTCTCTAGCTGATGGCTGACCGCTGAAAGCTGACAGCTCTACTCTCTTTCCCTAGACTGGTCCGGACTTTTCAACGGAACCCTTGGAGGCGAGATGGCTGGACTTCTCGAAGGCAAGAAGGTGCTGGTTACGGGCGTCCTGGATCGCCGCTCCATCGCGTACTCCGCGGCCCGCCTGGCCGCCGAGCAGGGCGCCGAGGTGGTCCTCAGCAGCTTCGGCCGCGCCCGCAGCCTCACCGAGCGGACGGCCAAGAAGCTCGACCCCCAGCCCCCCATCCTCGAGCTCGACGTCAACAAGCCCGAGGACATAGAGGCCGTGGCGAAAGACCTCGAAGAGCGCTGGGGCGAGGTCCACGGCATCGTCCACGCCATCGCCTTCGCCCCCGAGGACGCCCTCGGCGGCAATTTCCTCACCGCCGGGTGGCCCTCCGTCGCCACCGCCGTCCAGACCTCGGCCTTCTCCCTCAAGGCGCTCGCCGTCGGCCTCTCGGACCTCATGCGGCCGGGCGCGTCCGTCGTCGGCCTCGACTTCGACGCCCGCGTCGCCTGGCCCGCCTACGACTGGATGGGCGTGGCCAAGGCCGCACTGGAGTCCACCTCCCGCTACCTGGCCCGCGACCTCGGCGACAAGGGCATCAGGGTAAACCTCGTCTCCGCCGGCCCCGTAAAGACCCTCGCCGCCAAGGGCATCAGCGGCTTCGACGAGATAGAGGGCGAGTGGGGCCGGCAGGCGCCCTTGGGTTGGGAGACGACCAACCCCGAGCCGGTAGGCCGGGCCGTCGTGAGCCTGCTCTCCGACTGGTGGCCGGCGACGACGGGCGAGTTGATCCACGTCGACGGTGGCTACCACGCGATGGGGGCGCCGATCAGGTAGGGCCGACAGGGAGGCCCGGTTACGGGAGAAGGGACAGGTGGGCAAGACCAGGGTCTAGCCGTACCTCTCGGTCCATTCCTTTCTGCGCCGTTTGTAGTGTTCGTCTTCGCGGGCCTCGACGTACTTTTCGTAGAAGACGCGGGCGGCGCGGGCCTTCTCGCCGTCCAAGGCGTCGGACTCCTGCGGGCGTACCCGGCCGTCCTCGTCGTACTTTTTGCCGGATCGGTGGTTGGCGTAGCGATAGACGGAGACGGCTCACCCGTATCGGTCTACGATCTCTCTCGCCCACTCCAACAGATCTTCGACGCGAGCACCGATTGGATGCCTGGTACACCACAACTCAAGGTTTTCTACCCTGTTGTCGAGCCTGTTGCCATTGCGATGGTGAACGGTTTCGTCAGGGTAGAGAGGACGACCGATGTGTTCCACCATAACGTAGCGGTGCTCGAAGACCCTTCCATCAGGGGCTGCATTCGCGTGGCCTTTGCGCCAGATGAACCTATATCCATCCCTGGTAATGCTCGTACCGCTTCGATCAACCGCTCCTTGAGGGTCGCCATGAGGCGTGAGCCTGCCGTAATGCTCCTGGCAATATCCACCGGCGTGGTGCCTCTTGTCACATTTGTCCAAAGAACACACCCGATTCAGGTACACAACCATGACGGGGACGCACGCCACGCTTGATAGTGTTTGTGGCAAAAGCCGCGTGCGTACAAACCACGCTCACAGTCGTCGACCGTGCAATTCTTTGTGGTGGATTCCCTGGCGACATTCTTCCTCGTGCTCGATCCCCTCTTGCTACCTCTCCGTGTCGATGTGTTCGGAATCGAGCTCGCGAATCTTAGCGCTACCTGCAACTACCTTCTTCACCACAGCCCTTAGTTAATTTCTAACGTACGATCAGGCGGGCTCTATCGTGACCGGTCCATCTAGAGAAACTTGCGGGCCATGTCCATGCCGACAAAGTCGTCCTGGTCTTTGTAAAAGAGGAACATGGCGTAGATCCTCTCCGAGGATTCGCGCGCTATCTCTTCGGTCTTGAAGCGCCAGTGAGGCAGGATCTCGGCCTTGTACGGCTCGACGAGGAGCACGCCCTGTTCGCCCTTGCCCACCCTGTACAGGTGCGGTTCCCGGTGCAGATAGAGGTTCTTGTAGTCGAGCGAGTAGTCGAAGCCGGATGGCAACTCAGCCGCGGCGCGCGAGCGAGGCGAACTTGGTGTACTGCTCCAGCCACGCGAGCTGGACCTTGCCCGTGGGCCCGTTGCGGTGCTTGCCCACGATGACCTCGGCTATGCCCTTGTCGTCGGAGTCGGGGTTGTAGTACTCGTCGCGGTACAGGAACATCACCATGTCCGCGTCTTGCTCTATGGCCCCGGAGTCACGGAGGTCGGAGAGCATGGGACGCTTGTCGTGGCGGGACTCCACGGCGCGGGAGAGCTGGGCGATGGCCAGGACCGGCACGTCGAGGTCGCGGGCGAGCACCTTCAAACCGCGGCTGATCTCGGCGATCTCCTGCTGGCGGTTGTCGTTGCGGCTCCCCTGCCCCACCATCAACTGCAGGTAGTCCACCACCACGAGCGAGAGCGGTGGCCCGCCTTGAGCGCTTAGCTGACTGGCGAGTCGCCTCACCTTGGCCCGCATCTCCATCAACGTTACGCCGGCGGTATCGTCGATCCAGATGGGAGCCTCGCTCACCTGCGCCACGCCACGAAGGAGCTTCGGCCAGTCCTCCGCCTTGACGTTTCCGCTCCGGAGGGCCTGCGCCGGTATGCGGGTCGTCTGGGAGATGAGCCGCTGGACGAGCTGCTCCTTGCTCATCTCCAGCGAGAAGATCGCCACCGGCATCTTTTTCTCGCTGCTCGCGTGCCATATGGCGTTGAGCGCCATGGCCGTCTTCCCCATAGCCGGCCTGGCGGCGAGGACGACGAGGTCGCTCTTGTGGAAGCCGGTGGTGAGGCGGTCGAGGTCCTCGAAGCCGGTCTCGACACCGGTTACCTCGCCCTCCTGCTCGTAGAGGCGTTGGATCATCTCTAAAGCCCCCGGCGCGAGCTCGGAGACGGGGGCCAGGTGCTGCTTGAGCGTCCTGTTGGAGACGCCATAGATGAGCTGCTCGGCGGAGTCCAGCGCCACCGTTACGTCTTCGGGTTCGCGGAAAGCGTCCTCCGTGATGCGGCTGCCGACGTCTATGACGGACCGCAGGAGGGCCTTGCCGCGAACTATCTCGGCGTAGCGGGCGGCGTTGGAGGCCGTGGGGACGCTCTCGACGAGCTGGAAGATGTACGCCCTGCCGCCGACGCGGTCGAACTCGTTTACGGAGTTGAGCTCGTTGGTTAGCGTGATCTGGTCTATGCGGTCCCCCCGAGAGTAGAGCCGCATCATGGCCGCGTAGATTATGCGGTGCGTCTCGGAGTAGAACTCCTCGGGCGTGAGCTGCTCGGCCACCGCCGCCACCGCCGTCTCCGAGACCAGCAGCGCCCCTATGACCGCCCGCTCTGCGTCAAGGTCATGCGGCGGCACGCGGGCCGCGTCGGCCCCCGTCTCTACGCTCCGCATCCTCCCCCGACGCTCCATAGACGTCCTAGGATGCAACACAAAGGCCCCCGTTACAAGACGGGGGCCTTTACCCTTTGGTCCAGGTTGTGCCTGAAGCTACAGTTAAGCTACAGCTTCGGGACGACGATGACCTTGACGCTGGCCTCGACGTCGCCGTGGACCTGGATCGGGACCTGGTGGGTGCCGAGCGACTTTATGGGCTCTTCCATGCGGACCCTGCGCCGGTCGATGCGCACCCCGCGGGCCTTCTCGACCGCGTCGGCGATGTTGGCGGCGGTCACGGAGCCGAAGAGGCGCTCGTCCTCGCCGGTGCGGGCCTCGATGGTTATGACGCTCTTGTTGAGGGTCGCGGCGATCTCCTCGGCGCGCTCGGCGAGGCGGCGGTCGCGCTCCTCGCTCTCGGCCATCTCTCGGCGGGCCTCCTCCATCTTGCTGGGGGTCGCGACCTCGGCGAGGTTGCGGGGGACGAGGAAGTTGCGGACAAAGCCGCGGCTGACGTCCACGATGTCGCCCCGCTGCCCGATCTTATCGACGTCCTGGGTGAGTATCACCTGCACGGCTCTACCTCCCTACCACGTAAGGTAGCAGGGCCATCTCGCGGGCGCGCTTGATGGAAGTGGCGGCCTCGCGCTGGTGCTGCGGGCAGAGGCCCGTGACCCTTCTCGCACGGATCTTGCCGCGGTCCGAGACGAACCGGCGCAGCATGTTGTAGTCCTTGTAGTCGACGTAGGCGACGTCCTCTTTACAGAAGACGCACGGCTTGCTCTTTACCGGACGGCCCCCGCGGGGCGGCCCTCCCCTTTTTCTGCCCATTCGTTACCTCCTGATTACTCTGCGGCGCTAGGCCGGGACTTCTTCGGTCTCCGCCGGCAGCGGCTTGTGGGCGTAGCTCGGCGGGAGCTTGACGATCGTGTGGCGCAGCACGTCGTCCGAGACGCGCAGGATGCGCTTGAGCTCGGTGAGGGTGCGCTCGCCCGCGGTGAACTCCATGACGACGTAGAAACCGTCGGTGCGATGGTCTATCTCGTAGGCCAGCTTGCGGCGTCCCCAGTGGTTCGGCTCGCCGGCCTCGCCGCCCGTGCGCTCGATGACCGTGCGAAAGCGACCGACCGTGCTCCCGACCTGCTCCTCGTCGAGCTCCGGGATCACTATGAGCATGGCTTCGTAAGTGGTGATGTTTGCCTCCTCCGGTCTAGATTCGGCTTCGCGGGCTCCTCCCGGCGAAGCAGGGGCTTATGCGGTTGCCGGATGAGTCTACCAGCGCGGTGTAGGTGTTACAAACGGCGGTTTCCGCCCGGAGCCCGACGAATTGGGCGGCAGGGCGAGCCGGCCGGACGCACCCGCGGCCCGACGGAGGAGGTCAGGACGCTTCCCCAGGCGCCTTGTCGCTGCTCTTACCGAGTGATGCGATCTCCGGGATATACTCCGCAGATGGAGAACGGAACGGGAAACGCTGTCGAAACGGTGGGCCTCAGCAAGGTCTACGGGGAGGGTTCGACGGAGGTGCGGGCGCTCGACGACGTCTCGTTGGGGTTCCCCAACGGCGAGTTCGCGGCGATCATGGGCCCCAGCGGCTCCGGCAAGAGCACCCTGCTGCACATACTCGGCGCCCTGGATAAGCCGACAGGTGGGCGCGTCGTCGTCGGCGGCACGGATCTGTCGGGCCTCTCGGACAAGGAACTGACCCTCCTCAGGCGCGAGCGGATGGGCTTCGTGTTCCAGTTCTTCAACCTCATACCGACGCTCTCGGCGGAGGAGAACGTGCTCCTGCCGGTCTTGATCTCCGGCAAGAAGCCCGGGAAGTACGCCAAACGCCTGGACGAGCTTCTGGACCTGGTCGGCCTGGCGGGCCGCCGCTCGCACCGGCCGGACGAGCTCTCCGGCGGGGAGCAGCAGCGGGTCGCCATAGCCCGCGCCCTCATACGCTTCCCGGACATCATCCTCGCCGACGAGCCGACCGGCAACCTCGACTCGAAGACCGGCGCCGAGGTGCTCGGCCTGCTCAAAGAATCCGCCTCCCGCTACGAGCAGACCATCCTCATGGTCACCCACGACCCCCGCGCCGCCTCCGCCGCCGACCGGGCCGTCTTTCTCTCAGACGGCCGCGTCGTCGACGAGGCCCGCGACCCCAACCCCGACGACATCCTGGAGCGCATAAGGACGCTGGAGTCCCCCGGCTGAGATGGCGCCCGAACACCTCTTCCGGCGGATGGACGACGCCGACGCGCGCGAGATCTCCGGCTGGCGCTACGAGCCGCCCTACGACTTCTACGACCCGACCGCCGACCCCGCGGACCTGGCGGAGCTCCTGGACCCGGAGCGCAGGAGGGACACGTACTTCTCCGTTGTGGCCGAGGAGAACCGCCTCGTCGGGTTTTTCCAGTTCGAGGGGAAGGACGAAACGGTGGACGTCGGCCTGGGGCTGAGGCCGGATCTCACGGGGAGGGGCCTGGGCGCTGAGTTCGTCCTGTCCGGGCTAGCGTTCGCGCGGGGGCGGTTCTCGCCGGAACGTTTCACGCTCTGTGTGGCGACGTTTAACGGGCGTGCGATCAGGGTCTACGAGCGCGCGGGTTTTGGTCGGGGCGAGGTCTTTGTGCACGAGACGAACGGCGGCGAGCACGAGTTTCTGTCCATGTGGCGCGAGGCGTGAAGACGGGCGTGGCCTCGGGGTCGGTAACCCGCGGAGTCGATCGGGGTTCCCGTCAGATCGTGGTGCCCACCACGGCGAGGAACAGTACGAGGACGAGGAGGCCGAGGAGGATCAGGCCGTTGGAGATGGTCCCGAGGACGGCAAAGAGCCTCCCGCGCCGCTTCTGCACGAGGCCGGCTATGCCGAGCGCGGCGCCGAGGAGGTACAGGATGGGGGTGGCAGCCACACCGAAGCCCGCCACCCCGAGCACGCCCGCCGTTCCGGGCGACTCTTCGAGGTTGCGTTGCACGTCCTCGGGCGTGACCGACTGCGGGTCGACCCCCTCGAGCAACTGCCCCCCGGCGCTGAAGATCACCACGAGCAGCACGACGAACAGCACCGTCGTCAGGACGGCGATGACGAGGGACGCTATCCCCATCCGCGACTGCCCGCTCCGCCCCTCGGTGACCCTCGTAGGCCCGCCGTGCTCTTCCATCTTTCCTCCCCACCTGGACGCTTGCGCTCCGGCCGCGCCTAGGTTAGCACGCGCCCGAACGGGGGCGCCCTCGTGAGGCTCCGGCGGTTCTCGGGCCTCAGCCTGCGCAACCTGCGGGCCAGGGTGCAGCGCACGCTGCTCACGGCCGTCGGCATCGTGCTCGGGGTGGGGATCGTCTTCGGGGTGCTGACGCTCTCGAACACCATGTCCGGCACCTTCCAGCAACTCTTCTCCCGCGCCTACGGGTCGGCAGACCTCACCGTCACCGCGGCCGGCGGGTCCGGCGGGTTCGACGAGGAGACCGTCGAGAGAATCAGGAACTCCGAAGGCGTCGCGTCCGCCGCACCCCGGTACTCCGTCGCGGCATCCCTCATTCTGGACCGCAAGACCGAGGCGGGCCTGCCCGAGGTCCAGAGCATGCGCCTCTTCGGCGTCGAGCCGGAATCCGCCCGGCTCGCGACGGGCTTCGAGCTTACGGAAGGGAGGTTCCCGGAGGGGAGGCGGGAGCTCACCATCGACGGCGCCGCGGCGGAGGGCGCGGGGCTTGAGATCGGGGAGAAGGTCACGCTCGGCACCCCGGCCGGCCCGCGGGAGGCGGAGGTCGTCGGGTTGCTCAGGATACCGGGCGGGTCTTTCGGTGGGCTCGCCTTCGGGATGGCGCCGCTGCCCTTCGTCCAGGAGGCCTTCGACAAGCCGAACCAGGTCTCCGGCATCGCCGTCGAGGCCGAGGAGGGCGTCCCGGTCGGGGAGTTGCGGGCGCAGTTGGACGAGGCTTTAGGCGAGGGGTTGCAGGCCGAGAGGAGCGAGACGAGGACGCGGGAGATCACGGGGCAGTTGCAGGGGTTCAGGCTGGCGCTGCTGTTCTTCGCCGGAACGGCGCTCTTCGTCGGGGCTTTCCTCGTCTTCAACGCGCTCTCGATGACGGTGCTGGAGCGGACGCGGGAGCTCGGGATGCTCAGGGCATTGGGGTCCACGCGGGCCATGATCGCGCGCTCCGTGATCCTGGAGGCCGCGCTGCTGGGGGTCTTCGGCTCCGTGCTCGGCGTGCTCTTCGGGTACGGGATGGCCAAGGGGCTCGTCTACCTGTTCGGGCGGGCGTACCTGTTCGAGATCACGACGCTCATCCTCTCCCCCTTCGCCCTCGTCTCGGCGGTATGCGTGGGCATGGTCGTGACGGTGGTCGCCGCCCTATACCCGGCGCTGCGGGCCGGCAGGGTAAGCCCCGTCGAGGCGATGCGCTCGCGCTCGAGCGGCGGGAGCCGGCGCGGGGCTTCGGTTCTCGGGCCGGTCCTGGGGCTGGTCCTCGTGGGGGTCGGGGTGCCCTGGATCTACTACCTCGCCAAGAACCTCTCCGCCGACCTCGACGGCCTCGTCTACGCCTCGGGCATCGCCGGGGTGATCGCGGCCTTCCTCGGCGTCTCGCTCCTGATACCGGTCCTCGTGCGGCCCCTCGCAGCGCTTTTCTCCCCGGTCTTGAGGCTCCTGTTCGGGGTGGAGGGGCGGATGGCGGCGGCGAACGCGACCAGGAACCGGGGGAGGACGGCGCTGACCGCGTCGGCGCTCATGGTGGGCATCTCGCTGGTGGTGGCGTTCTCGGCGCTCGGGGGGAGCCTGCTCGGCTCGATCCGGGACTACCTCGACAGCTCTTTGGGCAGCGACTACGTCATCCAGCCCACCCAGCAGACCTCCGACGCCGGCTTCTCGGCGGACCTGCCCCGGAAGATCGGGGCGGTAGAGGGCGTGGAGAGTACGACGAGCATCGTCTCGACCTTCCGCCGCAGCGGCGAGAAGGTGGACATCGTCTTCGGGGTGGACGGGAACTACCCCGAGATCTTCCGCGCGGACCTGGCCCCGGGCGCCCGTCCGGACGCCTTTGACAGGCTCGAAGAGGGCGGCGCCCTGATCGGCAAGCAACTGGCGGAGTCCCGCAAGCTCGGGGTGGGCGACAGCATAGAGCTGCCGGGGCCGCGAGGGACGAAGCGGTACCCGATCGAGGGCGTCCTGGAGAACGACCTCGTCGGCGGCGGGTCGGGCGTCTACCTCGCCAAAGAGGTGGTCGCGCGGGACTTCAACGAGACCGAGAGCGAGTTCCTCGCCGTAAAGGCCGAGCCCGGCACCGACCGGGAGGCGCTCTCCGAGGAGATCGGGGCGGTCTTGAGGGACTACCCGCAGTTCACGCTCTACTCCAACGCCGAGTGGAAGGCGCGCATAGAGGGCGACTTCAACCGCCAGTACGTGTTCTTCTACGCCATCATGGGCGTCTCGGTGGCGGTCTCCGCCTTCGGGGTCGTCAACACGCTCTCCATGAGCGTCTTCGAGCGGACGCGGGAGATCGGGATCCTGCGGGCCATCGGGACGACGCGCCTCCAGATAGGCCGCCTCATCGTCGACGAGGGGGTGGTCATCAGCCTGATCGGCTGCCTGGTAGGCGTCGTCCTTGGATCGCTGCTCGGCTACCTGTTCGTCCAGGGCTCCGGCGCGGGGGGGTTCGAGATCGAGTTCTACTACCCGACGCTTCCGGCGCTCGCGGCCCTCTTCTCGGGCCTCTTTATCGGGGTCTTCGCCGGGCTACTCCCCGCCCGCTCCGCGGCCCGCAAGGGCATCGTCGAGGCCGTCCAGTACGAATGATCGCGAACCGGCGTGTTTCGGAAAAATCACCCATTTGGAGGATGCGGACGCCCCGGAGCGTGTCATAGTTCTCCCGGTAAATATCTGAGGCGGGCAGAACGGAGCGGGACATGTCAGAGAACGAGTTGATCGGCGCGTACCTCGACGGGCAGATGGACCGCCGCCAGTTCATCAAGCGGCTCGTCGCCCTCGGCGTCTCCGTGGCGGCCGCGGGCGCCTACGCGCAGGTCTTCGCGACGAGGGCGGCCGAGGCGGGCATCCGGCGCGACGAGCACGGTTTCTTCGTCACCGACGCGGTCAGCGCCGCCGAGTACGCCGCCCCCCAGATCCAACCGACGAGCCGATCTCGGACACCACCGACCGTACCCCGACGATCAGGGCAGACCTCTACGACAACCTAAACAACGCGGAAGCCCCGCTCGACAGGATCGGCAAGTCCAGGGTAAGGCTACGCCTGGACGGAGTGAGGAGGGACAGGTTCGCCCTCAAGGACGTCGGCGACGGTTTGTACAGGCTGAGTTTCACCCCGGCCCGCAGGCTCTCGTTCGGCGAGCACACCGTGACGATCTCCGTCACCGACAACGGGGGCCACAGGGCCAGCACGGTCTGGGCCTTCAGGATCGTCCGTCGCTAGAGCGGCGCTGCGTGAAGCCCGCCACCGAACGAGGGCGCACCCCGGTCGTCTGCCTGCTACCGGCCCGCAACGCGGCGGCGGACCTCCCCGGCTTCTTCGAGTCCGCGGCGCGCTTTTGCGACGCCGTCGTCGCGCTGGACGACGGCAGCACCGACGAGACGCGCGGGCTGCTCGAGGCATCGCCCCTCGTGAAGGTGGTGCTCACCAACCCGCGCAGGGAGGACTACCGGGGTTGGGACGACGCGGCCAACCGCAACCGCCTTCTGGCCGCGGCCGGCGGGCTGAACCCGCGCTGGATCTTCTCCATGGACGCCGACGAGAGGCTGGACGCCGCGGACGCGACCGCGCTCCGCGACTTCCTCGACCGGGACGCCCTGCCGGGCTGCGCCTACGGGTTCCGGGTCGTCCCGATGCAGGGGACACGAACCACTACGCGCCGCGCTACCTCTGGGTCTACCGCCTCTTCGCCTACGAACCCGGCCAGTCCTTCCCCACCAAGCGGTTGCACTTCGTGCCCGTCCCGACCAGCATCCCCCGCGCCGCCTGGATCAAGACGACATTGCGCATACAACACCTCGGCGGCATGACCGGCGGGCGACGCCAGACGCGCTTCGAGAAGTACCGGCAGGCCGACCCCGGCCGCGAGTACCAGTCGGACTACGCCCACCTCCTCGAGGAGATGGCGCGGGACCCGCTGCGCTGGGAGCCGCGCCCGCCCGACGCGCAGGTCCTGCTCGCCGCGGCGAACGCCGAAGAAGGGCCCCGGACCACCGAGCGGGCAGACGGACCGGCGATCTCCGCGATCGTGATCTCCCGCAACGACGAAGACCGCATCGCGCGCGCCGTTTCCTCCGTCGTCGGCCAGGACTGCCCCGAGCCGTTCGAGGTGATCGTGGTGACCAGCGGGACGGACCGCACCGCCGAGGTCGTACGCAAAGAGTTCCCTGAAGTGACCCTGATAGAGCTCCCGCGCCCGGCCCTCCCCGGCGAGGCGCGCAACGCGGGCCTCCGGGTCGCGCGCGGCGCGTACGTGAGTTTCCCAGGCTCGCACGTGGAGCTGCCCCAGGGCAGCCTCGCGGCGCGGCTACGGGCGCACCGGCTGGGCTACGCCATGGTCACCGGCGTGACGCTCAACGGCACCCGCACCCGGTCGGGCTGGGCTTCCTACTTCCTGGACCACGCCGCGAACCTGCCGGGCCAGCCCCCGGCCGTGCTGAACGGCCCGCCGGCGCACTGCTCCTACGCCAGGGCCCCGCTCCTCGAGGCCGGCACCTTCCCCGAGGGCCTACGCGCGGGCGAGGACACGACCGTCAACATGGCGCTGGCAGCCCGCGGCTACGTCGCTTACCGCGACCCGCAGGTCACCATCACGCACAACAGCCCTTGCCGCAGCCCACAAAAGCTCGTGCGCCACCACTTCGGGCGTGGGCGGGGGCTGGGCAGGATCCTGCTCGCCGACGCCGCCGCGGCGGGAGCCCCCTTGCTCGATCGCCGCTTCCTCGAAAATCGCCTGCTGCGTTACCTGCCGCAACGGCTGAGAAGGATCGCGCGGGACGTCGCGAGGGGAGACCCGGAGCTTCGTCGCCGCTACGAGGCGGTCTTCCCGCTGGTCGTGCTCGGATCCCTCGCGGCCTGGCTTGGGATGTGGTACGAGATCCTGCGCCCCGCCAGGGGAAAGCTCGCGATCCTGCTGGGCGAGCCGTCCGGCGGCCTCCTGGCCCACCGGAGATGAAGCGGTCAACGGCGTCCCGGTGGCCGGCCGAGGGCGCCCCGACGCTTCCGGCCCAGCCCTAGCCCCGAAGGCCTCTGATGTTCCGCTTTCGTCTTCCGATGCGGAGACCGCAAGCCTCGCCGGACGCGGGCTTCCTGTGTGCTCCCTTACCCGGATCGCCGGTGAACGCTGCTAGCATCGGGGACGTATACTTCCCGGGAAGCCCTAGAGAAGGACGGTGGCGCTCTGGCGTCGGCAGCGAAGAGGCGGGTTGCGGTTGTGGGGGCCGGCATGGGCGGCCTGGCGGCGGCGATCCGGCTGGCGACCATGGGCTTCGAGGTGGAGGTCTTCGAGAAGAACGGCCAGGTCGGCGGCCGCATGGGACGCCTGGACGCGGAGGGATTCTCCTTCGATACGGGTCCCTCCCTGCTCCTGATGACGGACACCTACCGCGAGCTTTTCGCCTTCGCCGGCCGAAACCTGGACGACTACGTCCGGCTGATCCCGCTGGACGGGGACTACAAGGTCACGTTCGGGGACGGGGACACGCTCACGATGCGGCGCACCCTGCCCGAGATGATCCGGGAGCTCGAAAGGATAGAACCGGGCGTCACCCCGCGCTTCTACCGCTTCCTGGAGGACGCCTGCCACAAGTACCGCCTCGGCCGCAGCGAGTTCGTCGAGCGCGACTTCGACCGGGCGAAGGACTTTTTCGGCTTGAGGAACCTACGCCTCCTCCTCAAGACGAAGGCCGTGAACAACTACTACCGCCAGGTCTCGAAGTTCTTCGCGTCGGACAAGCTCCGCCAGGCGTTTAGCCTCCAGACGATGTACCTCGGCCTCTCCCCCTTCTCGGCTCCGGCGGTCTACGCGCTCCTCCCCTACACGGAGATCGCCGAGGACGGCCTCTGGTTCCCGGAAGGCGGCATGTACGCCCTCGTCGGGGCGATGGAGCGGCTGGCGGTCGAGCTCGGCGTGAAGTTCCGCCTGAACAGCCCGGTGGAGAGGGTCGTGGTGACGAAGGGCCGGGCGGGCGGGGTGCGGGTGGGTGGTGAGGAGATCGGGGCGGACGCCGTGCTCGCCAACGCCGACCTCCCCTACGCCTACCGCGAGCTGCTGGGGGGCGCGGCGGATTCGGACTTCAAGCTGCGCAAGCGGGAGAGACTAAAGTACACCGCCTCTGCGTTCATGCTCTACCTCGGCGTGGACGACGATCTCGAGAGCATGCTCCACCACAACTTCTACCTCTCCCCGGAGTACAGGGAGAACTTCGAGGCGATCTTCCGCGACGGCAGGCTCCCGGAGGACCCCTCTTTCTACGCGGTCGTCCCCTCGAAGACCGAGCCTTCCATGGCCCCAGAGGGCAAGCAGGCCCTCTTCGTCCTCGTACCGGTACCGCACCTGGGCCCGAACGTGGATTGGGAACGGGAGGGCCCCGCGTTCAAGGAGAAGGTCTACGGACTTCTGGAGAGGCGCTGCGGCCTAGACCGGAGCAAGGTCGTCTACGAGAAGGTCAAGACGCCGTACGACTGGCGGGACGACTACAACCTGGAGGAGGGGGCGGCGTTCGGGCTCGGCCACGGCATCCTCCAGGTCGGGTACTTCCGGCCGCCGATGGTCTCCCGCAGCGTGGAGGGCATGTACTTCGTGGGCGCGAGCACCCGCCCGGGAACGGGGGTGCCGCTGGTCACCATCGGCGCCAGGCTGGCGGCCGAGCGCATCGGGCGCGAGGTCGGGGCGGCGTCGTGAGGCTCGACCCGGCCGGAGGCGTGAAGCTCGACGAAGGCCTCTCGCTCGCCGAGAGCTACGAGCTGTGCCGCAAGATCCAGAAGGCCCACAGCCGCACGTACTACTTCTCGACGGGGTTCTTCCCGCCGCACGTGCGGCCGCGCGTCCACGCCCTGTACGCCTTCATGCGCTACGCGGACGAGATAGTGGACAACCCCGGCGTCACGAGCCTGGAGGAGCAGCTCGGGGGCCTCGAGGCCTTCGAGCGGGAGACGATGGCCGCCGTGGCCGGCGAGCCGGTCGCGAACCCCGTCCTGCGGGCCTACGCGGACACGGTGCGCGCCTGCGGCATCGAGCCGGCCCACATAACGGCCTTTATGGAGAGCATGAAGATGGACACCAGGGTCTTCCGCTACGAGACCTTCCGGGACCTGGAGGTCTACACCTACGGCAGCGCCGCGGTCGTCGGCCTGATGATGTGCCGGGTCGTGGGCGCCGACGACCGGCGGGCCGACCCGCACGCTGAGGCCTTAGGAGTCGCCATGCAGCTCTCCAATTTCCTGCGCGACGTGGCCGAGGACTGGCGGCGGGGGCGGGTCTACCTCCCACTCGAAGATTTGGAGCGCTTCGGGTACGAGGAGGAGGACCTTGCGGCAGGCGTGGTGGACGAGAGGTTCGTCTCGCTCATGCGCTTCGAGATCGAGCGCGCGAGGAAGCTCTACACGTACTCGGACGAGGGGATCAAGTACATACCCCCGGGCCGGCGGTGGCCCGTGGTGGTGGCCCGCGAGCTCTACGCGGGCATCCTCGGGCGCATAGAGGCGAGGGACTACGACGTGTTCACCGGGCGGGCGGAGTCTTCCCGCCCCCGCAAGCTGCTGGCCGCGGCCCGCTGCGCGGCCCGGGACCCGTACGAGATCCTGGCCCGCACGACCTCCCGCCGCTAGCGGGAGGGGGTACCCGCCTTTGGGTCTTCCGGCCCGGGGTCCGGGATTGAAAAGGGGTCCGCACCGTGCTGTAATTCGGGGGTCCGGACCGGCTTGCCGGCCGGGCGCTCATCGAGAGCGGTGGAGGGATGGGCCCTTTGAAGCCGCGGCAACCGGCGGGGCGAGAGCCTCGTGCCAGGTGCCAACTCCCGCGGAGGATACTCCGAGAGATGAGTCGGAACCGCATCGACTGGCCTCTCTCCTCCGCGCCGACGCGCAGCAGACGTATAGGAGAGAGGTTTTCTTTTGGGTTTCGATCTCAGGGAGAGGGCGGGCTCCACGGTCCTGATCGGGGACGGCGCGATGGGCACGCTGCTGGCGGAGCGCGGCGTCGGCTTTGGCCACCCCTACGCTAGGGCCAACGTCACCCACCCCGAGATGGTCGCCGGCATCCACGAGGAGTACATCCGGGCCGGGGCCGGCGTGATCGAGACGAACACCTTCTCCGCCAACCGCTTCAAGCTGGAGATCCACGAGCTCGAGGACCGGGTGCGCGACGTGAACGAGGCCGGCGCCAAGCTCGCCCGCAGGGCCGCCGAGAGCGTAAAGACCGCCGACGGGAGCGCGCCGCTGGTCCTCGGCGCCGTAGGGCCCCTCGGGCGCCCGCTCTGCCCCGTCGGCCCGGTGACGGAGGAGGAGGCCCGCTCCGTCTTTCTGGAGCAGGCCGAGGCGCTCCTCGAAGGCGGCGCCGACGCGCTCGTGCTGGAGACCTTCACCGACCTCGTCGAGCTGCGCATCGCCCACGAGGCGGTCCGGGGCCTCGGGGTCCCGATCGTCGCGTACAAGACCTTCGTCGAGGACGGCGAGACGCTCTCCGAAGGCCTCCCGGGGCGCGCGGCGCGCGAGATTTCGGGCCTCGGCGTGGACCTTGCCGGCGCGAACTGCACGGTGGGACCGCAGAGGATGGTCGGCATCGTGGAGGGCATGTCCGCCGAGGTCGGCCCCGTAGCCGCCTTCCCGAACCCGGGACTCCCCCAGCTTGTAGACGGCAGGGTCCGCTTCCGCCGCGACGTGGACCACTTCGCCCTCTACGGCCGCCGGCTGGCGGTGGCCGGCGCCAGGCTCGTCGGCGGCTGCTGCGGCACCACCCCAAGGCACGTCAAGGCACTCGCCGACGCCCTCCGCGACTTCCGTCCCCGGGAAGCGTTCCAGGGCCGGGGCGTGCGCGTGAGGACGGTGGAGCAAGAGAGGCAGGAGGCCCCCGACGGGCCCTCCACGGAGTTCGCCGCGAAGCTGCAGACGGGCTTCGCGGTCGCCGTCGAGGTGGACCTGCCCCGGGGCAACGACATCGCGAAGGTCGTCGAGGCGGCGCGTCGCCTCAAGGGGCGGGGCGTCGACGCCATAGACATCTCCGACGGGGCGCGGGCGCGCCTCAGGATGCACCCGGTGGCGGCAGCCAGGATCGTGCAGGAAGAGGCCGGCATCGAGGCCGTGGCCCACATCTCCTGTCGCGATCGGAACATCATCGGGCTGCAATCGGACTTACTGGGTGCGGCGGCGCTCGGGGTAAAGAACATCCTGGCCGTTACGGGCGACCCGACCCAGATCGGCGACTACCCGGAGGCTACCGGCGTCTTCGACACGGACTCCGTCGGCCTCGTCCACGTCCTCTCGAAGATGAACCGGGGGGAGGACCTGGCCGGCAACTCCATCGGCGGGCCCGCGGGCTTCCTCATAGGCTCCGCCTTCAACCCCACCGCCGAGGACCTCGACGGCGAGATCGAGAAGCTCAGGCGCAAGATCGGGGCCGGCGCCCACGCCTTCTGGACCCAGCCGGTCTTCGAGATAGGCGCCCTCGAGATCGCCCTCGAACGCATGGGCGACCTGGACGTCTGCCTCCTGCTCGGCCTCATGCCCCTGCGCAACGCCCGCCAGGCCGAGTTCCTCCACCACGAGGTCCCCGGCGTGAACATCCCGAAGCCCGTCCGCGAGCGGCTCGCCGACCTCTCCCCCGAAGACGCCCCGAAGTACGGCGTCGAGGTGGCCCAGAACCTCCTGTCCAAAGCCCAACCCCTCGTGAGCGGCGCGTACATAATGCCCCCGGCGAGCGCCCCCGACCTGGCGGGGGATGTGTTGGACGCCATCAGCTTTCAGCGGTCGGCCATCAGCTTTCAGCCTGAAACGACTAGCTGATGGCCGACCGCTAGAATAGAGGTACATGGTTCTCAGAGACACCATTCGCGAAGAGAGGGCGGCCCGGCTGGAGAGGTTCCGGGATGCGCTCAAGGAGCGCATCCTTATTTTGGACTGCGCGATGGGGACCATGATCCAGTCCTACGGCCTCTCCGAAGAGGACTACCGCGGCGAACGCTTCGCCGAATACCCGGACGAGCTCAAGGGCAACAACGACCTGCTCTCGATCACCCAGCCAGGCATCGTCCGCGACATCCACGAGGCGGTCCTCGACGTCGGCGCGGACATCATAGAGACCAACACCTTCTCCTCGACCTCCATTGCCCAGAGGGACTATGGTATGGAGGACCTCGCCTACGAGCTGAACTTCGAGGCCGCCCGTATCGCCCGCGAGGCCGCCGACGCCTATACGGACAACACTCCGGACAAGCCTCGGTTCGTGGCGGGGGCGCTCGGGCCGACCAACCGGACGGCCTCGCTCTCGCCGGACGTGAACAACCCTGGGTTCAGGAACGTCACGTTCGACGAGCTCAAGGAGGCGTACGGGGAGGAGGTGCGGGGGCTCGTCGAGGGCGGGGTCGACCTGCTGCTCGTAGAGACCATCTTCGACACGCTCAACGCGAAGGCCGCGATCTTCGCGGTTCAGGAGTACCTTGACGAAGAGGGGCTCGACGTGCCCGTCATGATCTCCGGCACCATCACCGACGCGAGCGGGCGGACGCTCTCCGGGCAGGTGACGGAGGCGTTCTACAACTCCGTCAGGCACGCCGATCCCATAAGCGTCGGCCTGAACTGCGCCCTCGGCTCCAAGGAGCTCAGGCAGTACATCGAGGAGCTTGCCAGAATTTCGGAGACGCACGTGAGCGCCTACCCGAACGCGGGGCTGCCCAACGAGTTCGGGGAGTACGACGAGACGCCGGAGTTCATGGCCGAGGAGATCGGGGACTGGGCCAGAAGCGGCTGGCTGAACATCGTCGGCGGCTGCTGCGGCACCACGCCCGAGCACATAAGAGCTATCGCCGAGGCGGTCGCCGATCACCCGCCGCGCGAGCTGCCGGAGATCCCGAAGCGGTTGCGGCTCTCCGGGCTCGAGGCCGTGAACATCGGGCCGGACTCGCTTTTCGTCAACGTCGGGGAGCGGACGAACGTCACGGGGTCGGCGCGGTTCAAGGACCTCATCCTTGCCGGCGACTACGAGGCGGCGCTCGAGGTGGCCCGAAGCCAGGTCGAGAACGGGGCGCAGGTCATAGACGTGAACATGGACGAGGGGATGCTCGACGGCGAGGAGGCGATGGTCGAGTTCTTGAACCTCGTCGCCGCCGAGCCCGACATCTCCAGGGTGCCGGTGATGATCGACTCCTCCAAGTGGTCCATCATCGAGGCCGGGCTGAAGCGGGTGCAGGGCAAGGCCGTCGTCAACTCCATCAGCATGAAGGAGGGCGAGGAGGCGTTCGTCCGGCAGGCGAAGCTCCTGAAGCGGTACGGGGCGGCCGTGATCGTGATGGCCTTCGACGAGAAGGGGCAGGCCGGCACCAAGGAGCGGAAGGTCGAGATCTGCACGCGCGCCTACAAGCTCCTCACCGAAAGGGTGGGCTTCCCGGCCGAGGACATCATCTTCGACCCCAACGTCTTCGCCATCGCCACCGGCATAGACGAGCACAACAACTACGGCGTGGACTTTATCGAGGCGGTGCGCGAGATCCACGCGGCCCTCCCCCACGCCAGCACCTCGGGCGGCATCTCCAACGTGTCTTTCTCCTTCAGGGGCAACAACCCCGTGCGCGAGGCGATCCACGCCGTCTTCCTCTACCATGCGATAAGGGCGGGCCTCACCATGGGCATCGTCAACGCCGGCCAGCTCGCCGTCTACGACGACATAGACGAGGAGCTGCGCGAGGCCGTCGAGGACGTGGTCCTCAACCGCCGGGACGACGCCACCGAGCGCCTGCTGGACCTCGCGGAGAGGTACAGGGACAGAGGCGAGGAGGCGGAAGAGGAGGCCCAGGAGTGGCGCTCGTGGCCGGTCGAGAAGCGCCTCGAGCACTCGCTGGTCAAGGGCATAGCGGAGTTCGTCGAGGAGGACACCGAGGAGGCGCGCCAGAGGGCGGAGCGTCCGCTCGACGTCATCGAGGGCCCGCTCATGGACGGGATGAACGTCGTGGGGGACCTGTTCGGGGCCGGCAAGATGTTCCTGCCGCAGGTCGTCAAGAGCGCGCGCGTGATGAAGAAGTCGGTGGCGTACCTCATACCGTTCATAGAAGAAGAGAAGGGCGAGGCCCGAAAGCCCAACGGCACCGTCGTGATGGCGACCGTGAAGGGCGACGTCCACGACATCGGCAAGAACATCGTGGGCGTGGTGTTGCAGTGCAACAACTTCGAGGTCATAGACCTTGGGGTGATGGTGCCTGCGGCGAAGATACTCCAGACCGCCAAAGAGAAGGGCGCCGACATCATCGGGCTCTCGGGGCTCATCACGCCGAGCCTCGACGAGATGGTCCACGTCGCGAGCGAGATGCAGCGCGAGGGCTTCGAGCTGCCGCTCCTGATCGGGGGCGCCACCACCTCCCAGACGCACACGGCGGTCAAGATCGCCCCCGGCTACGAGCAGCCCGTCATACACGTCAAGGACGCCTCCCGCGCCGTCGGCGTCGTCCAGAACCTCGTGACCGATAGGAAGAAGGCCGACTACGCGGCCGGTATCGCCGCCGAATACGAGGAGGTCCGCCGCAAGCACGCCGGCCGCCGGTCGAAAACGAAGCTCGCGACGCTCGAGAGGGCGCGGGCGAACGGGACGAAGATAGGCTGGACCGGCTACGAGCCGCCGAGGCCGAACGTGCTCGGCGTGCGCACGTTCGAGGATTACCCGCTGGAGGAGATCCGGGCGTACATAGACTGGACGCCGTTCTTCCACTCCTGGCAGCTAAAGGCGAGCTATCCTCGCATCCTCGACGACCCGGAGAAGGGCGAGGAGGCGCGCAAGCTCTTCGCCGACGCCGAAGCGCTCCTCGACCGCATCATCGAGGAGAAGTGGCTCACCGCCAGGGCGGTCTTCGGGCTCTTCCCCGCCAACGCCCTGCCCAACGACTCGCTGGAGGTCTACGCCGACGAATCGCGCGGAGAGGTGCTGACCACGCTCAACCTCCTGCGCCAGCAGAAGCAGAAGCCGCCGGGCCGGCCGAACCGCTCCCTGGCGGACTTCGTGGCGCCGAAGGCGTCGGGCCTCGAAGACCACGTAGGGCTCTTCGCGGTGACCACCGGCATCGGGGCCGACGAGGCGGCGCGTCGCTTCGAGGACGAGAACGACGTCTACAACGCGATCATGGTCAAGTCTTTGGCCGACCGGCTCGCCGAGGCCTTCGCGGAGCTGCTCCACCGCCGGGTGCGCACGGAGTTCTGGGGCTACGCGACCGACGAGGACCTCGACACCGACGCCATCATCCGGGAGGAGTACAGGGGCATCAGGCCGGCCCCGGGCTACCCGGCCTGCCCGGAGCACACCGAGAAGCGCACGATCTGGGAGCTGCTAGACGCGGAGCAGAACGCGGGCATCTCCCTCACCGAGAGCTGTGCGATGACGCCGGGGGCGGCGGTCAGCGGCTACTACTTCTCCCACCCGGAGTCCACGTACTTCGGGGTCGCCGAGATCGGGCGCGACCAGGCCCGCGACTACGCCGAACGCAAGGGCTGGACGCTCGAAGAGGGGGAGAAGTGGCTCTCCCCGAACCTCGGCTACGAGCCCGGGGGCCCTGAAGGCGAAGGTGCTACGGAGGTCCCGCAAGCCAGGAGCAAGCCGGCGAGGTAAGGCCCCGTCCCTACCCCATCTTGATCTCCCCGGGGCGGATCGGAGCTCCGCGTTACTCGAAACGAACCTCGTCGAACCCCAGGGTCTCGACGAAGGCGCGGATAGAGTCTTCGGCGTTCGTCTCGGCGGTGTCGAGGATACCGTTCTCGCGCGCGGCGGCTTCGAGCCTCTCCTCCGCCGTGGCGCGGGCCTCTTCCACGAGGTCGTCGTCGGGTCGCAGGTTCAGAGGGCTGTAGTCGCGGTCGTAGACGCGGGTGTTCCCCTCGTCGAGGCTCGCGGAGAGCACCTCCGGTTCTGGCAACCGGATGGTCACGGTGTCGTCCCCGACCCGCACGTCGTCATCGCCGATCTCGGAGAGGTCGACCCCCGCCTCGACGTCGCCCGTCGCGACCAGGAGGACCTTCTCGCCGGAGAACAGGCGGTCCAAAAAGTCCCCGCCGCTCTCGCGCGTCACGACGATCGACTCCGTTACCCGCACGGTGGCGAGCCGGTCCAGCCCCCGCACGCCTTCCACCACGGTGGGCGACGTCGTGGTCCGCGCCGGCCTCTCCGACAGTAGAGGCCCGATCAGGGGCATCCTCTCGGCGAAGTCGAAGCGGCTTATCCCGATGCCGATGCCGACGCTCAGCACCACGATGACGAGCGCCAGAACCAGCGTCGTTACAAACCCTCCGCCCTTCTTGCCCAAGACCGACCTCCCCGCGAGAGAAAAGAGAACCCTAACGGATTATATCCTCGGACGGGGTGGCAAGCCCTGCCGGGCCGTCCCTAGGCGAACTCGGGCAGTATCTCCCGGCCGAAAAAGTCGAAGAACTCTTTCTGGTTCGGGCCTATCTGCTGCACGTAGACCTCATCGTAGCCGGCCTCGGCGAACTGGCGGAGCATCCCGCGGTACTTCTCAGGGTCGGGCCCGCACGGGACGGCCTCGGCCATCATCTCCTCCGTGACCAGTTGCGTTGCCTGCTCGAAGTGGGCCGGGGTCGGCAGCACCTGCGCCAGCTCACCCGGCAGCCCCTCGTTGGGCCAGGTGCGGTGGGCGGTCCTCACGCACTCGGCCTCGTCCTCGCCGTAGCAGGCCTTGAAGGCGCTGTGGGCGGGTTTGTCCCCGCCGCCCGAGGAGCGGAAGAGCTCCAGAAGCTCGGCGTCCGGTCCGACGTTGACGTAGCCGTCCCCTATCTCGGCGGCGAGCCGCACGGCCTTCGGGCCGAACCCGGAGACGAGGATGGGCGGCGGCTCGTCCGGAAGGGTGTACAGTCGGGCGTTCTCGACGACGTAGTGCCGGCCCTCGTAGTCCTTCGTGCCGCCCTCCCAGAGGAGGCGCATCACCTCGACGGACTCCTCCAGCATCTCCAACCTCACGTCCGCCGAGGGCCAGGCGTCGCCGAAGATGTGCTCGTTCAGCGCCTCTCCGGTACCGATGCCGAGGTTGAAGCGCCCCCCGAGCATAACCGCGGAGGTCGCGGCGGCCTGGGCGATTACGGCCGGGTGGATGCGCATCGTCGGGCAGGTGACGGCGGTCGTCACGGGAAGAGAGGTGGTCTGGGAGAGGCCCCCGATCACGCTCCACACGAACGGGCTGTTGCCCTGCGCCTCGACCCACGGGTGGTAGTGGTCGCTGATCCAGAGTCCTTCGAACCCCGCCTCCTCGGCCATCCGGGCCTGCTCGATCAGCGCCCCCGGCCCGAACTCCTCGCAGGAGAGAAAGTACCCGATCTTCATGGAAGCTCCCTTCGGCGGCGACACGCAGCCCCGCTAG
Source organism: Rubrobacter sp. (assembly GCA_035936475.1). Classification (GTDB taxonomy): domain Bacteria; phylum Actinomycetota; class Rubrobacteria; order Rubrobacterales; family Rubrobacteraceae; genus Rubrobacter_D. The sequence continues at coordinate 30,830 of DASYWA010000108.1, forward strand.
GGTACCCCGAAGGGGCAGGCTTTAGGCACCTAGGTTTCGAGGCTGCCGCAGCAACCCCCTCACGGCCACAAGGCAGGAGTAGGTATGAAGACAACGCGAACTCCTGGCGGGCCCCGGTCTCGGCCCTTTCGGACGAAACCCAAGACCTTATACCTAGAGCCTAAAAGCCTTACCCTTGTATGTTCGTCTGCTTCCAGATGGTGTGCTCGCCCAGGTTCTCGGCTTCGGGGAACTCCTCGCCCTTGGCGAGCTGGACCCGGATCGGGGGCAGCATCGTCCCCCGGTCGCAGACGAACGTGCCCGAGAACGGGGCCTTGTCGCCGGGCACGAAGGTGGGGCCGTAGTGCCGGTAGCGGGCCAGGATGTCGTCCAGGCTCGCCATCACAGCGTTACCGCGCGGGCCTCGTCGAAGCCGGGGGTCTCGAGGAAGGTCTCGAGGACCTCTTCCGGGACGGGCTCGTCCACGGTTACGGCCATGGCGGCGCGGGAGCCGGGCTCGCCGCGGCCGACGGCCATGTTGCCGATGTTGATGCCGTGATCCCCGAGGATGGAGCCTACCTTGCCGATCATTCCCGGCTTGTCCTCGTTGCGGATAAAGAGCATGTGCCGCTCCGGCGCCACGTCGAAGTCGAAGCCCATGGCCTCGACCAGCCGCGGCTGCATCTTCGGCCCGCTCAAGGTGCCGCTCACCAGGTTCTCGCCGCCCTTGCCCGCCAGGCGCAGCACCACGAGGCTCGTGTAATCGGCGCTCTCGGGGACGCGGGAAGTCTCCAGCCTGAGCCCCCTGTCCTTCGCGAGTATCGGGGTGTTCACGAAGTTGAGCGGCTCGTGGACCATCGGGGCCAGGAGGCCCTTCTGGGCCGAGACGTCGAGCAGGCGGGTGTCGAAGCCGGCGACCTCTCCCCTGTACTCTATCTTGAGCGTGTCGCCGGGGCGGTCCGTGAGTTGGTAGAGGAGGCTGCCCAGGGCTTCGCACAGGCCCGAGAACTGGGCGACGAACTCGGCCCCCTCGCCCACGGGCACGGGGGCGTTTATGGCGTGCATCGGGACCTGTCCCCGCAAGGCCGTCGCCACCTGCTCGGCCGCCGTAATACCGGCCCGGTCCTGGGCTTCCGCGGTGCTGGCTCCCAGGTGCGGGGTAACGACGACGTTGGGGAGGGAGAAGATCGGGGACTCCGTCGTCGGCTCCTCGGCGAAGACGTCGAGCGCCGCCCCGCCTATGACGCCGTTCTTCAACGCCTCGTAGAGCGCTGCCTCGTCCACGATGCCCCCGCGGGCTACGTTTATGAGGTAGGCGGTCGGCTTCATCTTCCCGAGGGTCTCCTCGTTGACGAGGCCCATCGTCTGCGGCGTGCGGGGGACGTGGAGGGAGACGAAGTCCGCGTTCTCGAAGACCTCGTCCGTTGTCTCGGCCCGCCCGACGTTCATCGAGCGCATCCGGTCCTCGGAGACGTAGGGGTCGTAGGCGAGGACCCTCATGCCCATGCCTATCGCGCCGCGGGCGACGATGGCGCCGACGTGTCCGAGGCCGACGAGGCCGAGCGTCTTCTCCCTGACCTCCACGCCCTTAAAGGCGCTCCGCTTCCACTCCCCGCCCTTGAGCGCGGCGTCGGCGGCGGGTATGCGCCTGGCGGCGGCGAGCATCAGGCCCAAAGTGTGCTCGGCGGCGGCCACGGTGTTGCTCTCGGGGGCGTTGGCGACGATGACGCCGCGCTTGGTGGCGGCCTCTATGTCTATGTTGTCCACGCCTATCCCCGCGCGGCCGATGGCCTTCAGGTTGTCGGCCTTCTCTATGACCCCGGCGGTCACCTGCGTGGCGCTGCGGATGATCAAGCCGTCGTAGTCGCCGATCTTCTCCAGCAGCTCGTCGGCGCTCAGGTCGAGGAGGACGTCCACCTCGAAGTCCCTCTTCAGCAGCTCGATGCCGGGGTCGGCTAGCTTCTCGGGTATAAGGACCTTCAAGCGGTCACCCCGCTCTTGGAGAAGACCCGCTGCGCAGCGCCCACGCCCCGGCCGAGCTCGACGGGGAAGTCGAGTGACTCGAGCGCGAGCTCGGTTGCGGCGATGGTCGCGATGATGTCGAAGGCGTCGAAGAAGCCGCAGTGGCCGATGCGGAAGATCCTGCCGGCCATGTCCGCCTGGCCACCCGCGACCTGGATGCCGTGCTCGCGGAAGATCATGCGCACGAGCTGCTTGCCGTCAACACCCTCGGGCACCCATGCCGCCGTGACGGCGCTGTTCAGGTCCTCGTCGGGACCGAAGAGCGAGAGCCCTATCCCCTTTATCCCCTCGCGCGAGGCGCGCCCGAGCAGCACGTGGCGATGGAACACGTTCTCTATGCCCTCTTCCAAAAGCTGCCGCAGAGCGACGTCGAGCTGGATGATGAGGCTGACAGCCGGCGTCCAGGCCGTCTGGGCCGGGTCCTTGGCGTAGGCCTTCTTCGCCGCCGTCCAGTCGAAGTAGAAGCGCGGCATCTTCGACTCCTCGTGCATCCGCATGGCGCGCTCGCTAACGCTCACGAACCCGAGGCCCGGGGGCGTCATGAGCGCCTTCTGGCTTCCGGCGACGACCACGTCCACGCCCCACTCGTCGGTGCGCAGCTCGCACGCCCCGAGCCCCGAGACGGCGTCGACGATGGAGACGACATTAGAGGCGGCCTTCGCGAAGCCCTCTATGTCGTTGACGGTGCCGGTCGAGGTCTCGGAGAGCACGCACACGGCGGCCTTGATCTCGGGGTCATTGGCCAATGCCTCCGCGACCTCGTCGTTGTCCGCCTTCTGGCCCCAGTCGTACTTGAGTTCTGTAACCTCAAGGCCGAAGGCCCGGCCCATCTTTACCCAGCGCCCGCCGAAGTTGCCGTTGTTGACGACGAGCATCTTGTCGCCCGGCGAGAAGAGGTTCTGGATGGCCCCCTCGAAGGCCCCCGTCCCGCTCGCGGCGTAGGTAAAGACGTCGTTCTCCGTCAAGAAGACCCTCTTCAGCGCCTCGTTCACCCGGGTGAAGACCTCGCCGAACTCCGGCGTCCTGTGGTGGATGATCGGCAACGCGCCCGCGGCGGACACCTCGGGCGGTATCGGGGTCGGCCCGGGCGACATGAGACGGTACTTGTTCATCATGGTTTCGGAGGTTCCTCTCTTGCTGCGGACTACTCGATCCACATTGTAGCCATGATGCCCGCAGATAACTACATAGTGGCGCAGACGGCTAACAAAGTGTTGCTTTCTCGAGGCCGCCCGCGAAAACGCGCGGGGCGCGGGCCCGCACTCGAGAGTCTAGTATGAAGGCATGGACCACGAAGAGGTCGGCCGCCACTGGGACGCGAACGCCAAGGCGTGGACGAGGTTGGCGCGCGCCGGCTACGATATCTACAGGGACGGCCTGAACACCCCCGCCTTCCTGGACATGCTCCCGAACGTCGAAGGCCTCTCCGGCCTCGACGTCGGATGCGGCGAAGGGCACAACACCAGGCTCGTGGCGGCCCGCGGCGCGCGCATGACGGGCATCGACATCTCCGAGACCTTCGTCCGTCACGCAAAGGGAGAGGAGAGCCGCGAGCCACGAGGCATCCGGTACGTACGGGCAAGCGCCGTGGAGCTTCCTTTCGAGAACGCCAGCTTCGACTTTGCCACAGCGTTTATGAGCCTTATGGACATCTCCGAGACGGGGCGAGTGCTAACGGAGGTCTTCCGCGTGCTAAAGCCTGGCGCGTTCTTCCAGTTCTCCATCACGCACCCGTGTTTCGACACGCCCCACCGCGAGAACCTCCGCGACGAGACCGGACGGACCTACGCGATCGAGGTGGGAGGATACTTCCACGGGGGAGAGGGAGAGGTCAAGGAATGGTTCTTCTCCGCCGCCCCGCCGGAGGTGCGCGAGGAACTGCCTCCCTTCCGCGTCCCCATTTTCATGCGGACCTTGAGTTCCTGGCTAAACAGGCTGGTCGAGGTGGGCTTCGTACTAGAGCGTTTCGGCGAGCCGTATCCGGACGACGGTGCCGTGCGGGAGCGTCCCGGGCTGCAGGACGCCCAGGTCGTCGCCTACTTTCTGCACGTCCGGGCGCGAAAGCCCGGCTGAGAGACCCCTCTACCCGAACCCCGCCCCTTCGAGCGCAGGGAGCGCCGAGCGCCCGTAGCGGACCGCGTACCCGGCGCCTTCCCGCCCGGCGGACTCGAAAGGCTTTCGGGCCCGGAGCTCTGCGGCCTTGATCCCGGCGCGGACGTGCCCGCCTTCGAGGTCCAGACGCAGCGGGTCGCCGTCCCGGAGCCGCCCGACGACGCCGCCCATCGCCGCCTCGGGCGTGAAGAGGCAGGCCCATGTTCCCGTGACGTCGGCCGGCGGCAGCCCGTCCGTGACGACGGGCGTCTGGAGCTCCGCCTCCCGCAGGGCCGCCCCGAGCGCGTCGAGCCTGAGCAGGCCCGCCCCCCCGCGGGGACCGCAGCCGTTCACAACCAGCACGGTGCCGTCCGGCGCCTCCCCAGCCTCGACCGCCCGCACGGCCGCCTCCTCCGAGCCGAAGACGCGGCATTCGCCGGCAACCTCCTGGACGCCGGAGGGGACCCGGCAGACGGCCTCGGCGCCGGAAGCCCGCGCGCGGACAAAGACGAGGCGATGATGCTCCCCTGGCGCCGCGGAGACGGAAGGTAGCCCCTCCCTCAGGCGCCCGGCGACGGTCGGGACGTCGTGGAGGCCATCGCCGAGGGAGGCGAGCAGGGCGGGCACCCCCCTCTCCCGCGTCCACGCCGGGTCCAAGGCCGGGGTCTCCGGCGCGAGGACCCGGATCATCTGCGGGAACCCCACGAGGCCTGTCTCGCGGGCCAAGGCGGAGAGGTGGACGAACAACTCCGGGCCGCCCCCGGCCGCGACCCCGGCCCGCAGCGCGTTCGCGAGCGAGAAGTTGTCCAGCAACCCGGCAGGACGCGGCCCGCCGTTTGACGCGAGCTCCTTGGCGACGCCCGCCGCGTCACCCGAGATCGGCGCGAACCCGAGCGCGGCGATGGCGGCGGCGAGCGGTGTGCCGGGCGGCGGGACGCAGACCGTGGGCACGTCGAGCCGGGCGGCGGCTAGCAGCATACCGAAGAGTTCTTCGGGGCTCCCCGAGGAGAGAAGGAGGGCGTCGATGGCCGCGTCGGCGCAGGAGACCTCGGCCGCGTCCGCCACCCACTCCCGCGCGAGGGCGACGCCACCGGGCGGCCTGGCCGGCGGCAGGCGCAACGGTACGGGCGCGGCGCCGGCGGCAGAGACGGCGTCCGGGCGGTCGGAGGGCTCGAAGAACGGTATCCCGACGACGGGCGTCGGGGGCGTCAAGGGAGCCTCAGGAGCTCAGCTTCTGGAGGAGGAGCTCGCGGGCACGCCCGCCGTCCGCGTTGCCGCGGGTCGCCTTCATCACCTGGCCCATCAGGAAGCCTATTACCTTCCTGTCGCCGCCCCTGACGCGCTCGGCCTCGTCGGGGTTCGAGGAGATCACGCCCTCCACCACCCCGTCGAGCTCGTCGGCCTCCACGGACCCGAGGCCCTCGCGCTCTACGACCTCGGCCGGGCGGTCGCCCGACTTGAAGACCTCGTCGAGCACGGTCCTCGCGGCCGAGCGGGAGACCTTGCCGTCGGCGACCAGCTCGATCAACTCCTTCATGTGATCCGGCGTCACCCTCGATTCAAAGACGCCCGTGCCGGACTCGTTGAGGAGCGCGCGGAAGTCGCCCGAGATCCAGTTGGACGCCTGCTTCGGGTCTACGTCAGCGGCGACCTCCTCGTAGAAAGCGGCGAGCTCCCTGTCGGCGGTGAGTACCCCGGCGTCGTAAGGGGAGAGGCCGTAGTGCTCCACGAACCGGGCGCGCATGGCGTCGGGCAGCTCGGGCATCCGCCCCCCTATCTCCCCGACGTAGGCCCCCGAGAGCTCCAGCGGCAGGAGGTCCGGCTCGGGGAAGTAGCGGTAGTCGTGGGCGAACTCCTTGCTGCGCAGCTCGTGGACCTCGTCGGTCTCGGGGTCGTAGTGGAGGGTGGACTGCTCGACCTTGCCCCCGCCGGCCAGGATCTCCTGCTGCCGCTCGAGCTCGCGGGCTATCCCCTTCTCGACGAAGCGGAAGGAGTTCATGTTCTTCAGCTCGGTCTTTGTGCCGAAGGAGCCGTCGGGGTTGCGGATGGAGACGTTGGCGTCGCAGCGGAGCTGGCCCTTCTCCATGTCCGCCTCCGAAACGCCTATGGCCCGCAGGATGTCCTTGAGGTGGTTCGCGGTGGCGCGGGCCGCCTCCGGCGAGGGTATGTCGGGCTCGGTGACGATCTCCATGAGGGGCGTGCCGCCGCGGTTGAAGTCGACGAGCGAGCCTACCGAGCCGTGCATCCGGCCCGAGGTGCCGACGTGGACGTTCTTGGCCGCGTCCTCCTCGAGGTGCAACCGCGTGATCCCGACCCGGACGGTCTCGTCGCCTAAGGGCACGTCCAGGTACCCGCCCAGGCAGATCGGCTCGTCGAACTGGCTGATCTGATACCCCTTCGGAAGGTCGGGGTAGAAGTAGTTCTTGCGCGCGAAGACGGCCCTATCGGAGACGTCGCAGTTGAGCGCCAGCCCCGCCATCACCCCGAGCTCGATAGCTTTTTCATTGGCGACGGGCAGCGCCCCTGGGTGCCCGAGGCACACGGGGCAGGTGTGGGTGTTCGGCGGATCGCCGTAGGTCACCCGGCAGCCGCAGAACATCTTCGTCCGCGTCGCCAGGTGCACGTGGAACTCCAGCCCTATGACCGCCTGGTACGTGCGTCTCTCCTCTGTCTGCAAGGTGGTGTCCCTCCGCCGCGCGTCGCCTGCTCAAAACAATTCTAGCACCGGGGATGGGGCGTTCTACGGCCTGGTCGAGAACCGGAAGCCCGCCGCCCTCTCGGCGGCGCGGGCGGCGCGGAGGAGCATCGGCTCGGTGAAGTGGTCGCCCATGAGCTGCACGCCGACGGGGAGCCCTTCCGAGAGGCCGCCGGGGACGCTTATGGCCGGTACGCCGGCCAGCGACGCCGGGACGGCGCAGATGTCTTGCAGGTACATCGCGAGCGGGTCGTCGGCCTTGGCCCCGATCTCGAACGCTACGGAAGGCGAGGTAGGCGAGACGAGGACGTCGTAGCGCGCATAGGCGTTGCGGAAGTCCTCTATGATCTTCGTGCGGACCTTCTGGGCCTGGGCGTAGTAGGCGTCGTAGTAGCCGGATGAGAGGGCGTAGGTGCCGAGCATGATCCTGCGCTTCGCCTCCGCCCCGAAGCCCCTCTCCCTGGTCTTGCGGTACATCTCGTGCACCCCGTCCGCCTGCACCCGAAGGCCGTACCTGACCCCGTCGAAGCGGGCGAGGTTCGAGGAGACCTCCGCCGGCGCGATGATGTAGTACGCCTCGAGCGCGTAGTAGGCGTGGGGCAGGCTGACCTCCCCCACCTCGGCCCCGGCGGCCTCCAGGCCCCCCGCCACCCGGCTCGTCACCTCGCGCACGCCGGCGTCTATGCGCTCGTCCATGAGCTCCGTGACGACCCCGACCCGCAGGCCCTCCACGCCGTCTTCGAGGCCCGCCAGGTAGTCGGGGACCTCGACGTTAGCGCTCGTGGAGTCGCGGGGGTCGTGGCCTGCTATGGCCTGCAGGAGCAGCGCGGAATCCCTTACGTCTCGGGTCATCGGGCCTATGCAGTCGAGGGAGGAGCCGAAGGAGATCAAACCGTAGCGCGAGACCCGCCCGTAGGTGGGCTTGAGCCCCACGATGCCGCAGAGCGCCGCCGGCTGGCGCACCGAGCCGCCCGTGTCCGTCCCGAGCGCCCACCAGCCCTCGCCCGCGGCCACCGCGGCCGCTGACCCGCCGGAGGAGCCGCCCGGCACCCTGCTCGTGTCCCACGGGTTGCGGGTGGGGCCGTAGGCGGAGTTCTCCGTCGAGGAGCCCATCGCGAACTCGTCCATGTTCGCCTTGCCGACCATCACCGGCTCCTCGCCGAAGTTGGCGAGCGCCGAGGCGTCGTAGAGGGGCGTGAAGTCTTCGAGGATCTTCGACCCGCACGTCGTCCTGACCCCGCGCGTAGACAGGACGTCCTTCACGACGATGGGCACGACCTCCCACGGGTCTACGCCGCCGTTGCGCAGCCGCCCGTCCACCCGGTCGGCCCGCTCCAGCGCCAACTCAGGCGTCGGCGTCACGAAGGAGTTTAGGTCGCCGTCCACCTCTTCGACCCGGGCGTTGGCCGCCTCGGCGGCCTCCCGGGCGGAGGCCTCGCCGGCCACTATCTTCTCCGACAGCCCGCGGGCCGAGAGGTTCAGGAGGTCCTCCATCAGTCGATCCTCGGCACGGCGAAGAGGTCGTCCACGGCGTCGGGGGCCGGGGCGAGGGCCTCGTCCCGGGGCAGCTCCTGGCGGGGCTCGTCCGGACGCAGCACGTTCGAGAGGTTAAGGGGGTTCGCCGTGGGCGGGGTGTCGGCGAGGTCGAGCTCCCGGATCTTCTCGATGCTGTCGAGGATCGCGTCGAGCTGCCCCCCCATCTCCCCTATCTCGTCCTCCGTCAAACCCAGCCGGGCCAGGCTCGCCACGTGCCGCACTTGCTCTTCAGAGATCATGCCAACCCCCGGTCTGTTCGCAACATTGTCTTATCTTAGAGGATTTGGTGGGCGAGGCTTTGAGGTTCTAGGTTTCGAGGGGCGGTCGGCGGGAGGGTTCTTCGCGCCAGCTAGCGCCCGCCTCGCGGGCGGGCCGCCGGTTTTGGACTCCTCCACAACACCTCGTGTCCTAGAACCTCAAAACCTGGAACCTACAAAATCGCCAGCAGCGCGGGCGCCACCTGCTTTTTGCGGCTCATCACGCCCGGCAGGTCTATGACGCCGTTCTGGGGCTGGGAGTCGAAGGCCTGCTGCACGGGTGAGCAGTCCCCGACGCACAAGAGCTGGGTGCCGCCCTCCGTTATGTCCGTGACCATGAGCGCGGAGAAGACGTAGCCGTTCCCGTCGCGCAAGGACCCGAGGGCCTCGATCAGCTCGTCCTTGCGCTCCAGGAGGCCGGCGCCGACCGTCTCTATCTGGGAGACGCTCACCCTCCCGCCCGAGCTCGTCCCGTACTCCTTGGCGTCGCGGTTCACTATGTCTTCGGCGGAGAGGTCAGAGACGTCGGAGGAGGCCTCGAACATCTCGCGGCCGAAGGCCTCCGCGTCGAGGTCGAGGTACTCCTCGAGCATCTTCACGACCTCGCGGTCGCGGTCGGTGGTGGTCGGGGAGTTGAGGATCACGGTGTCCGAGAGGATCGCCGCGAGCAGCATCTTCGCCGTCGACTCTTCGGGGCGCAGGCCCGCCGCCTTGAAGCGTTCGATCACCAGGGTGGCCGTCGAGCCCACGGGGTCGAAGGTGGCCGGTATCGGGGAGGCCGTCTCTATGTCGCCGACGTGGTGGTGGTCGAGGATCTCGACGACCTCGGCCCTCTCGACGCCCTTGACGCTCTGCCCCACCTCGGCGTGGTCGACGAGGAGCACCCGCCGGGGCCTGGGGTTCAGGAGGTTCGTCCTGGTGACGACCCCGGTCGGTACCCTGTCTCCGTCAACCGCGATCGCCGCCCGGTAGTGGACCTCCATCACCTGCTCGGTTATGTCCGTTATGAGGTCGTCCGGGTGGACGGTGAGCGGGTTCTCGCTCATCAGCTCCCAGCACGGGACCGAGAGCTGTATGAGGCGGCTGGTCACGTAGGAGTCGAGCGGGGAGAGCACCACGGTCGTCCCGCGCCCCCCGGCCATAGCCAGAACCTCCTCCTCGGGCCGCACCCCGTTCGAGATCACGAGCACCCCGGCGCCGAGCTCTATGGCCCGTCTCTGGGCCTCAGGACGGTCCCCGACGACCACGACGTCGCCCTGCTTCATGGACTTGCCCATCGAATCCACGCCCATGGAGATCACCCACAGCTGGCCCTCGCTCTCCCGGTCGGGCCCGACGAGCAGCTCGCCTTCGAGCACCTCGAGCATCGCCCCGACGCTGACCGGGCTGTCCTTGAAGGACGACGCCCCCCTCGACTCCCTTACGTACATGCGCGCCAGGTTCCGCTCCGTGATGAGCCCGACCAGCGACCCGTCGTCGTCCACTATGGGCACCTGGCTTATGTTCCGCTGGGCCATCGTGAGGCCCACGTTGCGAAGCGGGTCGTTCTTGTGGGCGACCGCCACGTCCGTGGCCATCACGTCCTTGACCCTGAGCATTATGTGCTCCAGCAGCTTCGGCTCCTCGGCCCCGCTCTTCTCCAGGGCCCAGGCCGTCTGGGGGTTGACGTTGCCCAGGCGGGCCGGCGCGTAGTCGTTCCCCGCGTCGGCGAGGTTCTTGAACTCCGCGTACCCGATGGCCGAGGCTATCGTGTCGGTGTCCGGGTTTTTGTGTCCTGTAACGTAGACGTGTGCCATTGCCGATTCTCCTGTTACGCCGCCGCGAGGCGGGTCGCCTTCCTCACTCCTTGCTCAACGGCGCCATCTCGGGCACGAAGGTCCTCTCCTCGGCCCCGAACCTGACGACCACCTTCCCGTCACCGGCCTCGACGACCTGCCCGACCCCGAACTTGGCGTGCCGGACCCTCTCCCCCGCGCTGTAGGAGACCCCGGACGGGGCCGCCCGCCGGAAGCCTCCCGACCGTTGCCCGAACGACGCCATCCCCCAGCCGCCGCGCCCGGCGGCGGACCCGACGGGCACGCCGCCGGCCTTGTACTCGTCGGGTATCTCCGAGAGAAAGCGCGAGGGCATCCGGTACTCCCGCTCGCCCCAGTTCGACCGGAGCTTGGCGTGCGTGAGCGTGAGCGTCTTCCTCGCCCGCGTGATGCCGACGTAGGCGAGCCTGCGCTCCTCTTCGAGGTTCTGCTCGTCGAGCGAGCGGGCGTGCGGGAACGTCCCCTCCTCCATCCCGACCACGAAGACGTGGTCGAACTCAAGCCCCTTGGCGTTATGGAGGGTCATGAGGGTGACGCGCCCCCCCTCTGAGGTGACGGAGTCCTGCTCCGAGTACAGCGCCTGCTCCTGCAAGAAGCCATCCAAGGTGGGCTCGGGCTCGACGCGCTCGTACTCGCGGGCGGCGTTTATGAGCTCTTCGAGGTTCTCCAGGCGGGACTCGGACTCTATAGTGTTCTCGTTGCGCAGCTCCCCGCGGTACCCCGACTCGTCGAGGACCGCCCCTATAAGCTCGGCCGGCGGCACCTCCCTGGCAGCCACCCGCCACCCCTCGAAAAGCTCCCGCAAGGACGCGCACGCCTTCGCCGCCTTGCCCGCGAGCCCGGCCGCGGGTGCTTCGGCGAGCGCCTCGTAGAGCGTGATGCCGCCCCGGCGGGCGTGGTCCTGGAGTTTTGCGACGGAGGTGTTGCCGAGGCCCCGCTTCGGGACGTTTATGATGCGCTCCAGGCCGACCGAGTCCGCGGGGTTCGAGATGACGGCTAGGTAGGCCATGGCGTCCTTGATCTCTGCCCGCTCGTAGAACCTTACGCCGCCCACGATCTGGTACGGAACCCCCTCCCGCACCAGCACGTCCTCCAGAGCCCGGCTCTGCGCGTTGGTCCTGTAGAAAGCCGCGATCTCCCGCGCCGACTCCCCCCGCCCCGTCAGTTTCTCTACCTCAGAGACCACGAACCGCGCCTCCGCGTACTCGTCCGAAGCCGCGAAAACCCGGATGCGCTCGCCCTCCCCCCCGGCCGTCCACAGCTCCTTCGCCTTCCTGGAGGCGTTGTTCGCCACCACCGCGTTCGCCGCGTCGAGGATGGTCTGCGTCGAGCGGTAGTTCTGCTCCAGCTTGACTACCTTCGCCTCCGGATAGTCCCGCTCGAAGTCCAGGATGTTCCGGATATCCGCTCCTCGCCAGCTATAGACCGACTGATCGTCATCGCCAACGACACACAGGTTACGGTGCGCGGCGGCGAGGACGTTGACTAGACGGTACTGGGCGTGGTTGGTGTCCTGGTACTCGTCGACGTGTATGTACTTGAAGCGGGTCTGGTAGCGCTCGCGGACCTCGGGGAAGAGTTCGAGGAGGGCGACGGTCTGCATTATGAGGTCGTCGAAATCCATGGCGTTATTCTCGTAGAGGCGCCGCTGGTAGAGGTCGTAGACCTCGGCCACGTTCTCGGCGATGTAGCCCTCGGACTTGCGCAAAAAATCGTCCGGGCTCATGAGGACGTTCTTGGCCGAGCTTATCTGGGCCTGAAAGGAGCGCGGGTTGAACCTTTTCGGGTCCTTGCCGAGCTCGACGATGCACCGCTTGACGAGCCTTACCTGGTCTGCCCCATCGTAGATGGTGAACTCGCGCTTGTAGCCGAGCTTCTCCGCGTGCACCCTGAGTATGCGGGCGCAGAAAGCGTGGAAGGTCGAGACCCACATCCTGCGGGAGTCCGGCCCGACGAGGAGGGCAACGCGGTCCTTCATCTCGCGGGCGGCCTTGTTGGTGAAGGTTATGGCGAGGACCTCGTCGGGAGACGCGAGCCCCTGATCTATGAGGTGCGCGATCCTGTGGGTGAGCACGCGGGTCTTCCCGCTCCCGGCGCCCGCGAGGATGAGGAGTGGTCCTTCCGTATGCTCTACGGCGTCGCGTTGCGTCGGGTTTAGCGAGTCCAGCAGCATCGGTGAAAAAGTATAGCAGGGGGCGTCGTTCCTTCCCGCGTCGGTTACACCGACCGCCTAGCCGCAGATGCTAACCTCTCTGCCCCGAACCGGGGTCGCGGCAAGCGGCTACGACCTCCTCGGGTTCAAGCAGGCCATCGGACCGATCGGAGCGGCAATGGAGATCGCCGCGAAAAAAGCGGCCCTCTTCTGCGCCCTTCAGCAAGTTCCGCGCCACGCCGGGACCGCCCTCGAACCGCTGCCCCCTCCGCCCCGGGCGCACACGAAGCTTACAGGCGTCGGACCGAGTGCAGCAGCACCGTCACGTCCCTCTCGAGCCCCTCCACCCCCACGCTCGTCTCCTCCGTCTCGAAACCGAAGCCGTTCTCCTGCATAAGCTCCCGGAAGAGCGGCTCGTAGCGCCGGCCTGGGTCGGCGAGGAGCGCCTCGCCGTCTGCCTCCAGCAGCCCCGGCACGAGCCTCGCGAGGGAGCGGGTGCTCCGCTCCTCGTACATGACGTCGGCCGCGATGACGAGGTCGAAGGCGCCGACGTTCGGCGCGGCGTGCCAGTCTAGGAGGGCGGTCTCGGGCTCGGGGACGCCGTTCTTCAGCGCGTTGTGGCGGGTAAAGTCCGGGGCCGCCGCGTAGTAGTCGGTGGCCAGGACACTGGCGCCGCGGTCGAGGGCGACGAGGGTCGGAAGCCCGACGCCGACGCCGAGCTCGATCAGGCGCCTGCCGGCCAGGTCTTCCCGCGAGAGCCGCCGGGCCAGGGCGATGGCGCTCGGCCAGATCTCGGCCCAGTAAGGGAGGCGTTCGTCCCTGTCGAACTCTTCTTCGTCGATCAGCTCGTCCGGGACCGAAGGGTGGGTCAGGCGGTAGTGTTTGCCAGATACCTCCACGACGGACTCGGAGAGGTCCGTCCGGCCCTTGAGGTGGGCCTCCAGGCTACTTGGCGGCGTGGGCGGCCTCTCTGTCGTCCCTCCCGGCGCGGCCCTCGCGCTCGGTCTCGGCGAGCTGGGCGATGCTGTAGCGGCCGAAGACCGACTCCAGGGCCTCGCGCGCCTCGTCCCAGACCTTGCTCGTCACGCACAGGGGGGCGTCGGCCACGTAGCAGGTGCCGCCGGCCGAGCACCGGGCCGGGCGGACCGCGCCGTCCAGGATCTCGACGACGTCCAGAACGGAGATCTCTTCTGGGGGCATCGCGAACCGGTAGCCGCCGTGCGCCCCGCGCCGGCTCTCAAGCAGCCCCTCGCGCCTGAGCTCGCACAGGATCTGCTCCAGAAACCTCTCCGGGATGCGCTGCAGGCGCGCGATCTCGGCCACGCCCAACGGGCCCTCGTGCCCGCTCACGGCGATCTCGACCAGCGCCCTTACCGCGTATTTGCTCTTCTGAGTAAGCCTCACGAAACAACACCACCTGCTTGCGAAACGTATTGATTGGGATTGTAGCAGAAGGCTACTAGGGCGGTCAGCTATCAGCCTTCAGCTGTCAGCAAGTATTGTGGCCGTCCTCCGTTCGTATAAGCACCCCGCCGCGGCGTCTCGCCCGAAGGGCCGGGCCGGAACAGACGCACCAGAAGCTGAAAGCTGATTGCGAGGGCCCGCGAAGCGGGCCGAAGCGGGCTGAGAGGCGCGGAGCGCCGGGCTGAGAGCGGAGGCGCAAGCCGGAGCGTGCTGCGAAGCTATTCGCCGTCCCGGTTGATGTCCCGTTCGATGTACTGGCGCATGGCGTCCTCTATGCGTTGGCCGGTGACGAGAAAGACGGTGCTGCCGCCGATGTCGACGCCGTGGTCAGCGATGCGCTCGAGGTAGTGGACCATGAGGGCGGCCCGCATCCGCCACTCCGGGGCGCCGGCGCCGGAGTCCGAGGGGTTGGCTATGAGGTTCATCGCCTCCGAGTAGAGGAGGTCCACCTTGTCGTCCTTGGCCTGGAGGTCGCGGGCGCGGTCTATGTCCCGGTTCTCGAAGATGTCCAGCCCCTCGTTGAAGATGTTGCGCGCCGTGCGGGCCATCTCGACCAGGGCGGCCTCGAGGTCCTCGTCCCGCTCGCAGCCGGCCGTCTCGGCAATAGCGTGGCAGATGTGCTCCGAGAGGGCGCCGGAGCGCACCAGGTGGTTCGTCACCGACTGGACGGTGTAGAGGAGCCTGAGGTCGCCTGCGACCGGCGCCTGACGGGCCTGGAGGATCATGGAGTCCCGGTCGAGCTCGGCCCCGCGCGCCTTGTACCGGACGTCCACCCCGAGCTCGCGAGCGGCGAGCTCCTCGTCGGCGGTCTCCATCGCCTTGACCATGTTCTCCAGGGAGGCGCCGACCTCCCTGCCAAGCCCTAGGACGTCGCTCGTGAGGTTGTCGAGCTCCTGCTGAAAGCTCTCCCTTGGCATCCTCTAGCCGAACCGGCCCGTAACGTAGTCCTCCGTCTCCTTGCGCTCGGGGTTCGAGAAGATCTTCTCCGTCTCGTCGAACTCCCACAATCGGCCCGGGTCGCCCATGTTCACTATGTAGAAAAAGCCCGTAAAGTCCGAGATGCGGGCCGCCTGCTGCATGTTGTGCGTCACGATGACGACCGTGTAGCTCTTCTTCAGCTCGGCCATGGTGTCCTCGATCTTCTGGGTCGAGACCGGGTCGAGCGCGCTCGCGGGCTCGTCCATCAGGATGACCTCGGGCTCGACGGCGAGCGTCCTTGCGATGCACAGGCGCTGCTGCTGGCCGCCGGAGAGGCCGTAGCCGCTCTCCTTCAGGCGGTCCTTCACCTCGTCCCAGAGGGCCGCCTGGCGCAAGGAACGCTCCACCAGCTCGTCCATGTCGCCGCGGAAGCCGTTGATCTTGGCGCCCCAGGCCACGTTGTCGTAGATGGACTTGGAGAACGGGTTCGGCTTCTGGAAGACCATGCCAACGCGGCGCCGGATCACGACGGGGTCGGAGTCCTTGGCGTAGATGTCCTGCTCCCCGAGCGTCACGCTGCCCTCGGCCCGCGCCCCGGGGACGACCTCGTGCATCCGGTTCAGGCAGCGGATAAACGTGCTCTTCCCGCAGCCCGACGGCCCGATAAGCGCCGTCACCTTGTTGGCCTGGATGTCTATGCTAACGTCGGTGACGGCCTTGAAAGAACCGTAGAACGCGGAGAGGTCTTCTACCTTCATGCCCAGCGTGGAGCCGTCGCCAGGGGCGGCGCCGCCCCCCGGCTTCACCTCTCTGCGCTCCTCGGAAACCTCGGACACCCTGCGACCCTCCCTGGTCTTCTGAAACTCCACTAGGCTAACACCTTTCCTCTGCGCGTGGGCGCATCGTCAGCTACGCCTCTGGTACCTGTTCCTGAGCACTATCGCCACGGAGTTCGCGACGAGCAGCACCACCATGATCACCACTATGCCGGCCGCCGCCGAGTCCTGGAAGACCTGCTGCGGGCGGCTGATCCAGTCGTAAATTTGCGTGGGCAGCGCCATGTAGCCGTCGAGCGGGCCGGCGGTGGCGTAGGTCTGGTAGAGGGCTACGCCGACGACCAGGAGCGGGGCCGCTTCCCCTACGGCCCGCGAGAGCGCCAGGATGATGCCCGTCAAAGCGCCCGGCAGCGCCATCGGGAGCAGGTGGCTGCGGATGACCTCCCACTTGGTGGCCCCCAGCGCGTAGCCGCCCTCCCGGATGTCGCGCGGGATGGCCCGCAGCGCCTCCCTGGTGGCGACGATTATGACCGGCAGGATCAGCAAGCTCAGCGTGAGCGCGCCTGAGAGGACGCTCCCGCCGCCGGTTACGGGCGCCAGCAACTGCACGAAGATGCCAAGCCCGAGCAGGCCGTAGATGACGGAAGGCACCCCCGCGAGGTTCGAGATGTTGACCTCGATGATGCGGTTGAAGCGCGTGTCTTCCGCGTACTCTTCGAGGTAAATCGCTGCCCCGAGCCCGAGCGGCACGCTTATCAGGAACGTAAGGCCGAGAAGCCACAGCGAGCCCACGAGCGCCGGGTAGATCCCGCCGTTCTCCGGGAAGATCTGGGACGGGAAGCTCGTCAAAAAGCCGGGGCTCAGCATGCCGGAGCCGTCCCTGGCAACATCCACCAGCAGCACCGCCAGGACGACGACGCCGACCAGCGCCGCCGCCGTCACCACCACGGTGAAGACCCGGTCGAAGCCGTAGCGGGCGGCCATGTTCGCCTTGAAATCCGGCCCCCCGGCCCCCTCCTTCGGCCTCTCCGCCTGCCGGCTTCCCCGCGCCGTCACTAGTAGATCTCCCTGAATCGCCGGACAAACCAGTAGCTGACGAGGTTGAGGGTGAGGGTCATGAGGAACAGCGCCGACCCGACCGCGAAGATGGACTTGAAGGCCACGGACCCGCGCGGCGTCTCGCCGCCCACCACCTGCACGATGTAAGCCGTCATCGCCTGCATGCCCTCGAGGGGGCTCCCGAGCCAGTTCGCCTGGGCGCCCATCGCGATGGTCACGATCATGGTCTCCCCGATGGCCCGCGAGACACCGAGGATCACCGCCGCCACTATCCCCGAGAGCGCCGCGGGTATGACGATCTTCGTGGCCGTCTCGCGCCTGGTCGCCCCGAGCGCGTAGGCTCCCTCCCGCAAGCTGCGCGGCACGGCGTAGATGGCGTCCTCGCTCACCGAAGCCACCGTCGGGATGATCATGACGCCCATGATGAGCCCGGCGGAGAGCGCGTTGAACGACCCCATGCCCGGAAAGAAGTTGTCCCTGAAAAACGGCGTTATGAACGTCAGGGCGAAGTACCCGTAGACCACCGTGGGCACGCCGGCCAGTATCTCGAGCGCCGGCTTGAGCCACTGCCTCAGGCCATTCGGGGCGTACTCGCTCAGGTAGATGGCCGTGAGCAGCCCGATCGGGAGCGCTACGGCGATGGCTATAAAGGTGGCCACGAGCGTCCCGTACACGAGCGGCAAGACACCGAACTCGCCCCTAGATGGCACCCACCGCGTCGAGGTCAAGAACTCCCAGACGGAGACGTCGAGAAAGAACCGGACGGTCTCCTCGAAGAGGACGACGACGATCCCGACCGTGGTGAAGATGGACAGGTAGGCGCAGGCCGTGAGCAGGAACTTTATTACCCGCTCCCTGACCTCCCGGGCGCGGCTGTTGCGCTGCCAGTCACCCTCCCTGGACCTCGCTCCTCGCGTCTCAACGGCCAATCTCGGATACCTCCACCGTCTACTGCATCTGCCCGGCAAGTGCCGGTAGGGACAGAACAAAATACGCAGGACGAGGGGCCGGTGGTAAGCCGGCCCCGTCGATGGTCGCCATTTTAGAGATCCGTGACCCACCGACAAACCCCTTTTACTTCGCCTGCTCGAGCGCCGCCTCCAGGTCGCCGCCGCCCTTGGGCTCGCCCTCCGCGTTGAAGACGGTGCCGGTGGTGCGGGCGTTGTACTGGGCGCGCGACTCGTCGGCGAGGCTGTCCGGCAGCGTCACGTACTTGGCGGCCTCGACGAGCCTGTTCAGGTTCCCTTCTTCGAGGTAGAAGTCCACGAACGGCTTGACCGCGTCGTTGTTCTCGAGCGCCTTCGTGCTCACGTAGATGAACAGCGGGCGCGAGAGCAGGTACTCGCCGGAGCGGATCGTCTCCTCGCTGGGCGAGACGCCGTCTATGGAGAGCGCCTTTAGCTTGTCCCGGTTGTTCTCGTAGTAGGAGTAGCCGAAGTACCCGAGTGCGTTCCGGTCGCCCGAGACGCCCTGGACGAGCACGTTGTCGTCCTCGCTGGTCTCGACGTCGGAGAGCCGGCTGGTCTCCTCCTCGTTCTGGACGATGGTCTCGTTGAAGAACTCGTAGGTGCCGGACTCGGTGCCGGGGCCGTAGAGGCTGATCTCCTGGTCGGGCCACTCGGGGTTGACCTGGCTCCACCGCGTTACTTGCCCCTCGGCCGCAGGCTCCCAGAGCGTCTTGAGCTGCTCGGCCGTCACGTCCGTCGCGAAATCGTTCTCCGAGTTGACCACCACGGAGATGCCGTCGAAGGCGACCGGGATCTCGATGAACTCCACCCCGTTCTCCTCGCACACCGGCACCTCCTCGGCCACGTCTATGGGCCTTGAGGCGTCGGAGATCTGGGTGTCGCCCTTGCAGAAGGCCTCGAAGCCGTCGCTGGTCCCCGCGCCGCCGACGCTGATGCGCGCCCCCCCGTTCTCCTGCGCGAACAGCTCCGCCGCCGCCTGGGTTATCGGCTGGACCGTGCTCGACCCCTCGACGCGGATCTCGCCGGAGATCTCTCCGCCGCCCTGGCTCCCCCCGCCGCCACCGCCGCAGGCGGCCACCACGAGCGACAGGGCCAGCACCGCGGCCGTCCCCACGACGAACCTCGCACGCAAAATCCTACTCAACCCACACCCTCCTGGTCTCAGACGACAAAAGGTCACGGTCCGACTTCCAGGGCAAGATGATAGGGGATCGATCCCTCGGTTTAGTTGCAGTTATGTAAACTCCAGGCTAAATCGAGGTTAAACAAACTTCGGGTATCGGGCCGCAGGTTTCGGGCGCCCTCATTCCCACTCTATCGTGCCGGGGGGCTTGCTCGTTATGTCGAGCGCCACCCGGTTCACGCCGGGCACCTCGTTGATGATACGGTTGCTCACCTTCTCCAAGAGGTCGTACGGGAGGCGGGCCCAGTCCGCGGTCATCGCGTCGTCGGAGGTTACGGCCCTTATTACCACGGGGTAGGCGTAGGTGCGCGCATCCCCCATGACGCCGACGGAGTGGATGGCGGGAAGGACGGCGAAGCTCTGCCAGAGGTCGCGGTAGAGGCCCGCCGAGCGGATCTCCTCCTGCAGCACGGCGTCCGCCCGGCGCAGGATCTCTAGCCGCTCCGCCGTAACGTCGCCTATCACCCGGATCGCGAGCCCCGGCCCCGGGAACGGCTGGCGCCACACGAGCCGCTCGGGCATACCTAGCTCCGCCGCGACGACGCGAACCTCGTCCTTGAACAGGTTCCTCAAGGGTTCCACGAGATCGAGGTCCATCACCTCGGGCAGGCCGCCGACGTTGTGGTGGCTCTTTATCTTCGCCGCATCGCGGGTGCCGCTCTCTATGACGTCGCTGTATAGGGTGCCCTGGACGAGGAAGGTGGCGTCCTCTAGCCCTCTGGCCTCCTCCTCGAACGTGCGGATAAACTCCTCGCCGATGATCTTGCGCTTCGCCTCGGGGTCGGTCACCCCGGCGAGCTTGTCCAGAAAGCGCCCCTTGGAGTCCACGTGGACGAGGGGAATCTCTGAGTTATCCCCGAACGCTTCTATCACCTGCTCGGCCTCGTTCTGGCGCAAGAGCCCGTGGTCCACGAAGACGCACGTAAGGTTGTCCCCGATGGCCCTGTGGACGAGCATGGCCGCCGTCGAGGAGTCCACCCCGCCGGAGAGGCCGCAGATGGCCTTCCTGTCGCCGACCTGTTCTCTTATGCGCTCGACGGCGTCGGTGATGATGTTTACGGGCGTCCAATCCGGCTTGCAGCCGCACGCCTCGAAGAGGAAGTTCTTGAGGATCTCCGTGCCGTACTCCGTGTGCCGGACCTCCGGGTGGAACTGGACGCCGAAGCGCCCGGCCCCGGGTTCCTCGAAGGCGATTATCGGGACCGACGGCGTCTCGGCCGTCACCCTGAAGCCCTCGGGCGCGGCGAAGACCGCGTCGCCGTGGCTCGTCCACGCCTTCTGCGTGTCGGGCGTGCCGGCGAAGAGGACCTCGTGGTCCTTCACGACGAGGTCCGAGCGGCCGTACTCCCTGATCTGGACGGCGCCGACCTCGCCGCCCAAGGAGAGCGCCATGTGCTGCATCCCATAGCAGATGCCGAGCATCGGCGCGTCGAGGTCAAAGAGCCTCTCGTCCACCCGCGGGGCGCCCTCACCGTAGACGGAGTTCGGGCCGCCCGAGAGGATGATGCCCTCGGGGTTCTTGGCCCTTATCTCCTCTACTGGCGTGTCGTAGGGGATCAGCTCGGAGAACACGCGGCACTCGCGGACCCTTCGGGCGATGAGTTGGGAGTACTGGCCGCCGAAGTCGAGGACCAGGATCAAGGCTACTTGCCCATCCCGACGTGCTGGGCGGACTGCTCGGTCTTGCCCTCCGTGGCGAGCGAGGGCGCGAACATGACCTCGGCCTTCTGGAACTCCTTGATGTTCTGGTAGCCGGTGGTCGCCATGCTCGTCCTGAGCGCGCCCATGAGGTTGAGGGTCCCGTCGTTCTCCCTTGCGGGGCCGACGAGGATCTCCTCTATGCTCCCGGAGACCCTGGTCTGGATGCGCGTGCCCCTCGGCAGCGTCGGATGGAAGGTCGCCATGCCCCAACTGTAGCCGCGGCCCGGCGCCTCCTCGGCCTTCGCAAAAGCGCTGCCGAGCATCACGGCGTCGGCGCCGCAGGTGATGGCCTTGGCGACCTCACCCCCGGTGCGCATCCCGCCGTCGGCTATCACGTTGACGTACTCGCCGGTCTCCAGGTAGTGGCGCATCCTGGCTGCGGCGGCATCCGAGACGGCGGTCGCCTGTGGCACCCCGACCCCTATGACGCCGCGCGTCGTGCAGATCCTGCCGGGGCCCACGCCCACGAGGACACCGACGGCCCCGGTGCGCATGAGGTGAAGCGCGGTCGAGTAGCTCGCGCAACCGCCCACCACGACGGGGACGTTCAGGGAGGGCACGAACTCCATAAGGTTCAGGGGTTTGACCGTCCGGGAGACGTGCTCCGCCGAGACGACGGTGCCCTGGATCACGAGCACGTCGAGCCCCGCCTCTATGGCGGCCCCGTGGTAGCGCTCTACCCGCTGGGGCGTGAGGGAGGCTGCGGCTATGACGCCGCGGTCTTTTATCTCCTGCACGCGGCGGAAGATGAGCTCTTCTTTTATGGGCTCGGCGTAGAGCTCCTGCATGACGCGCGTGGCCTTGTGCTCGGGCAGGCTCGCTATCTCCTCGAAGACGGGGCCCGGGTCCTCGTAGCGCGTCTGCAAACCTTCGAGGTTCAGGACCGCGAGGCCGCCGAGGTCGCCGATGATGCCGGCCGTCGCCGGGTCCACGGCCGCGTCCAGCGCCGAGGCGAGGCACGGCAGGTCAAGGCGCAAATCCCCCAGGGACCAGGAGATGTCCACGTCCTCCGGGTCGCGGGTCCTCCGGCTCGGTACTATGGCGATCTCGTCCAGCCCGTAGGCCCGGCGGGCGGTCTTTCCTCTCCCGATCTCAATGTCCATAGGGGTACCAGGGCTCCTTTCGGCTCTCTACGAGCAAGCACGACAAAGCCCACGGGAAACGCGCCCCGTGGGCTGCTGTTATCTTTTCCGCTGACCGCTGCAAATCCAGTTAATGCTACACCGCGACCCGCGCGGCGGTCAAGCTATGGAGGCGGTTCTAGACCACACCTAGAAGGGCCAGCACCACGATCACGAGAATGACCACTACGACGATGGTTATTATGCTGTTGGTGTTCATGCGACCTCCCCGAATGCTTTTAGGATCCCTGCGCCGCCATGCATCAAAGAAACCGGCGTAGCGGCGAGGCAGCGCCTAAATCACGCCCAGTAGCCTCAGCACCACGATTACCAAGATGATGACCACCAGGATCGTGATGATCCCGCCTACTCCTCCCCGCATCTCCTCACCTCCCCATCGGCAAGCTCTATCTTAGGATGTACGGCAAACCGAGCACGATCAACAGAACAACGACCAGAACAAGGACCATGACGCCGAGTTGCCTGCCTATCTCTGCCTCCCCTCTGTCCTCTGCCCGGCCCAACTAGCGCCACTATATACCCCCTGAGACCCCGGCGAAACTCTGATGGTTACGGCGGGTTTGGTCTGAACGCGGGTGCGAGACGCCCGGGCAAGGATGGCCGGGTACCGGTGCCGGGGCGTAGAACGACCTCACGGCCCTCGCCCCGGCCGGGCCCGACGACCCGCGGCGGGGCAAACAAAAGGCGGCGCCCCCGAAAGGACGCCGCCGAAGGAATTCCCGTTGGGGGAACCTTACATCATGCCGCCCATGCCGCCGGCGGGCATGGCCGGGGCGTCCTCCTCGGGCTCCGCGATGATCACGTCGGTGGTGACGATGAGCGAGCCGATGGAGGCGGCGTTCTGCAACGCGCTCCTGGTGACCATAGCCGGGTCGATGACGCCGGCCTGCACGAGGTCCTCGTACTCGCCGGTCAGGGCGTTGAAGCCCAGAGAATCGGCCTGGTTGCGGACCTTGTCCACGACGATGGAGCCGTCGGCGCCGGCGTTGAAGGCGATCTGACGAATCGGCTCCTCGAGGGCCCGGTGCACTATGCGGGCACCCGTCCTCTCGTCGCCCTCCAGCGTCTCCACGAGCTCGCCGACCGGGATCTGCGCCTTGAGCAGGGCCACGCCGCCGCCGGGGACGATGCCCTCCTCCAGCGCCGCTCGGGTCGCCGAGAGGGCGTCCTCCACGCGGTGCTTGCGCTCCTTGAGCTCCGTCTCGGTCGCCGCGCCCACCTTGATGACGGCGACGCCGCCGGCGAGCTTGGCGAGACGCTCCTGAAGCTTCTCGCGGTCGAAGTCCGAGTCGGTGGTCTCGATCTCGGAGCGGATCTGGCTGATCCTGCCCTTGATCCTGTCCACATCACCGGCGCCGTCAACTATGACGGTGTTGTCCTTGGTGATGACCACGCGGCGGGCGTTGCCGAGCTGGTTGAGCTGAGTGTTCTCGAGCTTCAGGCCGAGCTCCTCGGTGATGACCTCGCCGCCGGTGAGGATCGCGATGTCCTCTAGCATCCTCTTGCGCCGGTCGCCGAAGCCTGGGGCCTTGACGGCGGCGGCGTTGAAGGTGCCGCGCAGCTTGTTGACGATAAGGGTGGCCAAAGCCTCGCCCTCGACGTCCTCGGAGACTATGAGGAGCGGGCGGTTGGACTGCATAACCTGGTTGAGGATCGGGAGCACGTCCTGGACGTTGCCGATCTTCTGGTTGGCGATCAGGATGAACGGGTCGTCGAGGACGGCCTCCATCCTCTCCTGGTCGGTGACAAAGTAGGGGCTCAGGTAGCCCTTGTCGAACTGCATCCCTTCCGTGAACTCGAGGTCCATCCCGAAGGTCTGGCCCTCCTCGACGTTCACCACGCCGTCCTTGCCGACCTTGTCGATGGCGTCGGCGATGACGTTGCCGATCTCGTCGGAGCGGGCGGAGATGGCGCCCACGCGCGAGATCTCATCGCGCCCGGAGATCTCCTGGGACTGCCCCTGAACGGCCTCGACGGCAGCAGCGACGGCCTTGTCGATGCCGCTGCGCAGGATCACCGGGTTCGCGCCGGCGGCGACGTTCTTGAGGCCCTCGCGCACGATGGTCTGGGCGAGAACGGTCGCCGTGGTCGTCCCGTCGCCCGCGACGTCGTTGGTCTTGGTGGCGACCTCCTTGACGAGCTGGGCGCCCTGGTTCTCGAAGATGTCCTCGAGCTCGATCTCCCTGGCGATGGTTACGCCGTCGTTGGTGATCGTCGGCGAGCCGAACTTCTTGTCGAGCACCACGTACTGGCCCTTGGGACCGAGCGTGATCTTGACCGCCTCGGCGAGCTTGTTGACCCCCGCCTCTAGCGCCCGACGCGCCTCGGTATTGAACCTTAGCTCTTTGTGCGCCACTGCATGCCTCCTCTGCTAGACTACGCGACACGCGTTTTCTTCCCGCGTTCGGCACTCTCGTCTTGCGAGTGCCAGCGGCGAGAGTATATTCCTGGGCGGGGTACAATTCAACGGTGGGCGTCTTCAGAACAGACAGGATACCGAGCCTCAGCAGGATCCCGACGGAGCTGGGCAGGGAGGGGCGTCCCTGCGACCGCTGCGGCCGTCCGACCGAGCACATTCTCTACCGGGTTCCGAAGAAGCTCGCCTTCCTCTACCTCAAGGACCACCCGAACAACCTGCACGCGACCTGCGTGGAGTGCGCCCGCAGCACGGTACTGACCGGCGAAGACCGCGAGAGGGTTCTCGGAACAGGGTAGACCGCGGTCCGAGACTTGTCGGCGGAGGAGAGCCCAGGGGCGCCCTTCGATGCCGGGGCGGTTCTCTGGGCGGGTTGGGGACGCTATGCGTTTCGGTTGGTCGTCTCGCCGGACGGGGCCTCTCGTCGCAGCGGATTGCTCTAATCGCCGCCGTCGTTGTTCGCGTCGTGCTGCGCGTATGTCTTCGGCTCCCGGTTGGCGGTAGGGCGGGGCGCCTCCGCTGAGCCAGCCGGCTCCCCCGTGGAAGGGTCGTACTGCCCCGGCGGGCCCTCGGATGGCGGGGCCGGTTGCGGCGGGTCTTTCTCCGGCGGCTCGGGCTTCGGTGGGATGTGCTGATCCTCGCTGGGGTCGGGGCGGGGGTCGGGACGCGTTGGCCTCTGGCGATCCTTATCCGGGCGGTCGGGTTTCGGCGCCTCGGGCCGATCCCCTTTCGGGCGTTTCTGGGGGCGGTCGTTACGGGATTTCTTCGGGCGGTCGGGGTCGGTCGGCTTCTTCGCGGGGGTGGCCTCATCGCGATCGGCCTCCCGGGCGCCGCGGTCCGGCTTGGGGTCTTTGGGGGTGGTGTCGAGGTCAGGGCTCAGGCGGGGGTTGGGGGGGGTGGGCCAAGCGCCGTCGTGGGCGGAGGGGATCAGAGGTCCGGTCCTCGGGGCCTCGCAGAAGCGGGCATCAGAACCGCCCGTGACGGCGCCGCCGTTCGACTTGATCCACTCCAGGAGCGGGTACGGGTTCATGGCGCCGGAGCCCGCCTCCTCCCTCCCGCCGGTCCCGTCGTACCAGCCGAGGTGGAGGTGGGGCGGGAAGAGGCCGCTGGTGCCGGGCGGGCCCTGGCCCGTGTCGCCGGCGTAGCCGACGACCTGCCCGGCGTTGACCCTGTCCCCGATCCGGAGTGGGCTCTGCCGCTCCAGGTGGGCGTAGTAGAAGAGGTCGCCGGCCTTTACGGGTCCTATGGAGCGATCCGCCCGGACCATCACCGCGTGGCCGCCCAGAGTGTTCCACCCGTCGGCGTCCGAGCCCGCGACCGGCACGACGGTGCCGTCCGTTATAGCGTACTCCGGGACGCCCGAAGGGGTCATGAGGTCGGTACCCTCGTGGCCGCCCTGCGCGCGCGGCGCCCCCCAGGTGTCCTCGTAGGAGAAGAAGAACCGCCGCTCCAGGGGGAAGACGATCCTGCCCCCTTCCGGGGCACCGCGCAGGTCGCCGCACTCGGGACCGGAACCCGCAGACTTGCCCGGGCCCGCCGGACGGTAGAAGACCGGAGGCTCGGAGGGAGAGACCGCGCGCGCCTCCTCCCTCGCGGGAGGTTCTTGTCCCGCTTCGTCCGGGGCCGGGGGCCGGACGGCGGCGGTCCGGGGGGCGTCCTCCGCGCGCAGGGCATCCTCGCTGACGTCTTCGAGGGAGGAGAGCTGGGCCTCCGTCCACCGGGTGACGGCGGGTCCCTCCGGTCTCTCCGGCGCGATGGACATGGCGTCCGGCACCCGCGCGGACAGCGACCGGGCCTCGGCCCCGGTATCGCTGAGGCGGATGAGGCCCGTCAGGATGGTCAGGACGAAGAACAGGCAGGCGAGCCTCATCCAGCCGAACCGACCCACCCATCACCCCTTTCCCTACCCTCCGGCAAACGGGCTTCACTCTCACAGATCGTCCCCCGCCCGTCAAGGATGCGAAGCCGCTTCGCATCCCCCGGACCCGCCGGGGCCTGCCCCTACACGCTCCGGGCGTTAAGGCCCAGGTACTGAGGGAAGGGCACGGCCTCCGAGAGCGGGGCGGCGGCCCCGATCATGGCCGCGTTGTCCGTGCACAGCTCGGGCGGCGGGACGACGAGCCGGAGCCCGCGGCCCTCGCACTCCCCTTGCAGGGTGCGGCGCAGGAGGCCGTTGGCGGCCACGCCCCCGGCGACGACGACCGTGCCGGCTTCGTGCGTCTCGGCGGCGCGCAGCAGCTTGCGGGAGAGCGCCTCGACGACGGCACGCTCGTAGGCCGCCGCCAGGTGCGGGAGCTCCAGGCGCGTACCCTCCCCCTCCAGCGCCTTCAGCTTGTAGAGGAGGCTCGTCTTCAGGCCGGAGAAGCTGAAGTCGAGGTTGTCCCGGTTCTTGAGGCCGACGGGGAAGTCGTGGCGGGTCGGGTCGCCGTTCTCGGCGGCCTTCGAGATCTCCGGCCCCCCGGGAAAGCCGAGGCCGAGCATCCTGGCGCCCTTGTCCAGGGCCTCGCCCGCCGCGTCGTCCAGCGTCTCGCCGAGAAGGTGCATGCCCCCGGCGTCCACCGAATAGAGGGCGGTGTGGCCGCCCGAGGCGATCAGGGCGACGAACGGCGGCGAGAGGTCCGGCTCCGCCAGGTACGCCGCCGCGACGTGCCCTTCAAGGTGGTTTACGGGGATCAGCGGCAGGCGGCGGGCGTAGGCCAGCCCCTTCGCCGCCGAGACGCCGACGAGGAGGGCACCTATAAGGCCGGGCCGCACCGTCACCGCCACGTCCGTCACGTCGTCAAGGCCGACTTTCGCGTCGGCGAGGGCCTTTCGGATCACCCCGTCCATCCGCTCCAGGTGGGCGCGGGATGCGACCTCGGGGACGACGCCGCCGTAGCGGGCGTGCTCGGTCTGGGTATGGACGACGTTGGAGAGCGCCCTGCGGCCGTCGGGCTCGACGACCGCGGCGCAGGTGTCGTCGCAGGATGTCTCGATGGCGAGGATCATGGACGGGTTATAGCATTTGCGATCGCGCGTTAGCCCATGTCGAGGCGTCCACGTAAACCGCGTGTTTACGCGGCTTGGCACCGCCGCCCCGAAAGCGGTCCTAGAGCGTCGCGCAGGGGATCACTACCAGCCTCCGACGTTCGCAGAGCTGTCCGTCCACGTGCATAACTCTCCGGCGAGCCTTCGAGTATCAACAACAGATCTCATACAGACACCAATTTTCTGCATTTTTATCCTGCCCTACCAGATGCCGTGGTGGCTTCTTGTCGCAGGTCGGCCGCGTCAGGGGCTCGGGGCGCCTCTGGCGTGCGCTTTATACGAGACCCCGGATACGGACTTCGGGGAAAACCCCTTCCACGCACTCGGGTGCATAAGGGCAAGAGAGAGGGCCGGGACCCGCTGGCTCTCGCGCGGTCTTGTACGTGTAACCTAGACTAGACTGCGGCCCCGAGAACTGACGCCCTCCCTTCCGCGAATCGCCCGTCCAGTCGGCTCTTGAAAGCGTCGATCTCCTCGACCTTACTCAGCATGATGGTCGCGACCTCGTCGGCGACTAGCCCCAGGTCCCCCTCAAAGTCCACCTCCGCCCGCCTGAGTGCCTCATTAGCCTCCTCTTTTCGCTCCTCGGCGGCTTTCTCCGCCTCCTCCAGGTCTCGGACCTCTTTCTGCAGCTCGGAGATCTGCTTCCCAAGCTCGGAGGCCCCGCTGTCCCCTACGGCGGCGTCCACGGTACTCGCCTTGATCTCCTGCGTGCGACGGCGAAGCGCCTCAAGGTCCTCCTCGGCCTCCGCGAGCCTTCGACGGGCCTCTTCGTAGGCCTCGACTGCGGGCCCTACCTTTCTTGGGGCCCGTGCTACCTCGCGGAGTCGGGCCTCGAAATAAAGGTCGAGGCTACCAAGGACCGCTGCCTCGAGTTCCTCGACGGATCTCTCGCCCCCTGTTGTCTCGTGCATCGTGACTCTCCTCCTTAGTGGTGCCGAGTTAACGGCCAGGGTAAGGTTCCCTGCGCACCGCAGACGACCACCCGCGGGTCGAAGCGAGCGATCTCACCCTCGAGCCCGGCCGGGGTCGAAACGGCCACCTCGGCGCGCGGGCGCAGGATCCGGATGCCGGCGGCGATGACGCCCCGGTAGGCGCGGTGCTCCTCGCCGAAGGCCACCAAAACGCGCGTCTGGACCGTCTCCCCAACTCCCCCTCCGGAAAACATCCCTCCAAGGATAGCGAAGGCGCCCGGACCGCTCGCGTGCCGGTCGGCACATCTTCGCGCGTCGGGGTCCGGGCCCTCGGCCGCCTACCCGGCCTCCCTTGCCGCCGCCAGGAGCACCCGGAGCGCCTCCGCGCTGACGCGCTCCTCGTCGGACAGTCCCCTGCGCCGCTCCAGGCGCCCCAGCTCCCCCAGCGCCTCCTCGAGGTGCGGCCTGAGCCCCGCCAGGTGCCCGTCCCGCCCCGCTCCGGGGCGCGACGGCAGCTTCCCGAGCGCTTGCCACAGGTCCCCATCGACTTCCCACTCCTCCTCGCGCGCGTTCTGCAATGCTTCTCCCCCAGAGGCCCGTGGCTACGCGTCCTCGCCTCGCTACGGGGCGTGTTTTCTAGGTCTTGGCCCGGTATATCCTCGCAGGGAGTGCTACGCAAGCGGGGACCCACCGGATCGCTCCATCGGGCCGTTTCGGGGAACTTCTGTGCCCTCCGACCCCCCGTGTCGAGCTCGCCGAGGCGCGCAGGGCAACTTCTTAGAACCCCTTCAGCAAGAAGTTCGGAGAACAACCCTTCTACGCGCTCGGGTGAATAGCGTAGGATGCTTCGAAGATGGAACGGAGCGAGTACCAAGCGAGAGTCGTAGGGGAGTTACGCTGGCTCTTGCTCGACCTCGACGGGCGAGCCAAGACGCTAGACCGGGAGAGCACACGAAGCCGCATCGTAGTGGAAGACGTGCGGCTAGAGGGTTCTTCCGACGAGGGAATGGTGGTCGTGCTCTACCGCGACCACCGCCGGCCCGAGTGCCTGTTCGGGTGGCGCATGGAGACTATGGAGGCGGAGAACGAGCCGGAACTCTGGACGACCATAGTGTGGGCCAACTTCATAGAGCACGTTATCGGCACGCCCTACGGCTTGCCCGCCGAGTGTTCCGACGAGGGGATCACCTGGACGGGCTAACCCATTGGAACTTCTCAGATCCCCCTCCAGCCGAAGTTCCGAGAACACCCCTTCCGAAACTGTTTGGAAAATAGCTGAAGGCTGCTCAATCGCACGTCTCTAGCGGCAGGAAGCGGCCGATCGAGCCTCTTTCGCCCCCTCTTAGCGGTCCTCGAAGTCCCGATTCGGGACCCGACCCGATTTTCCAAACAGTTTCGTGAATAAGGCAATGCACCGTCGAGCACAAGCCCGGTATCCTCCGCACCCGGTGCCCTTGCGAATTCCCCCATGTTGCGTTAAAGTCAACACCGTGCGTTTACAGCAACAGACTCGGCAGGGGATTCTCCGGTCATTCGACGTTCGGGGCTCAGGGTTGATGCTAGATAAGGCGTCTGTCTTTGCGGTCGGCTCAGGGGTTGGACACCGGCCAGTCGCTCTGCAAGGTGCTTGCCAAGATCGCAGCCTACATGAACGCTTGCGAGATTCGGCGTTAGGGCCGCGTAGAGGACCCTGTATCTTTTCCTTCGGAGAGGAAGCTACATGATCGACTGCGACGTCCACCAGAACTTCAATCGCCTGAGCGACTTGCTCCCGTGGATCGATCCGGCATACCGCGACTTCGTCCTCCACGCCGGATTCGGTGGTTTCGAGTTGCCCAACTATCTAACTTGGATGCACCCGAACGGCACAACGCGCGGCGATGCCGTGCCTCCTGACGGTGGCGTGCCCGGCTCCGACTACGAGACCATGAGGGAGCAGCTGCTGGACCCGCTCGGCGTCGAGTACGCGATCTTGACGGGGGAGGATATCTTGAGTGTCTCTTCCCTACCTAATCCACAGGTGGCGGCGGCCGTGGCAACAGCCTACAATCGCTGGCTGATCGATGAGTGGCTCCCCCGCGACCCGCGCCTAAAGGGGTCGCTCGTGGTGGCCACCCAGGACGCGGTGCGAGCGGCAAAGGAGATCCGCGCCCTCGGCGACCACCCGGACATCGTGCAGGTGCTCCTGCCCTGCGCGGCTACCTCGGGTTACGGACATCCGCAGTACCATCCTATTTACGAGGCGGCGGTGGAGACCGGGCTGCCGGTGGCCATGCACGTCGGGGGTGAAGGATTGGGCATCAACCCACCACCGACGGCGACCGGCCATCCGATCTACTACATCGAGTGGCACGTCCTCCTTGTCCAGTGCGTCATGTCGCACGTGGTCAGCATGGTCTGCCACGGCGTCTTCGAGAAGTATCCCGAGCTGCGGGTAGTGCTCATCGAGGCCGGCGTCGCGTGGTTGCCCACGTTACTCTGGCGTTTGGATACCGACTGGAAGTCGCTCCGCTCGGAAGTCCCGTGGGTGAAGCGACTGCCCAGCGAGACCGTGCGCGAGCACATGCGCCTCACAACTCAGCCCCTGGACGAGCCGGACAGCCGCCAAGAGCTCAGGCAGGCGCTCGGGCTCCTCGACGGCCTCGAAGATATGCTGATGCTTGCAACCGACTACCCCCACTGGGACTTCGACAGGCCGGATTTGGTGAGCCGGCGGCTGCCGATCTCGTGGCGGGAGAAGGTCATGAGCGAGAACGCACGCGCCTTGTACGGTCTGCCGGCGCGACCGGTCGGGACCGCGGCAGCCGGGGAGGGGCTCGCGACGTAGTGAGCGCGCGCAACGTGGGCGCGGAAGCCACCACCGAGCGGGCGGTGGCGCTGCCATTGTCCGACCTGCCGCCGGGCGCGAGCGCGGTCGTGGAGGCCTTCGGCACCATGGTCGCGGTGTTCAACGTCGAGGGCCGGATCTTCGCCGTCGGCAACAACTGCCCCCACCATGGCGGGCCGCTCTGCCACGGCCGCGTCTCGGGCACCCAACTCCCGTCCCGACCGCACGAGTATCACTACGGTCGCGAGGGGCGGGTCCTCGTTTGTCCCTGGCACGGCCGGGAGTTCGACATAGAGAGCGGACAGGCCCTGTTCGATCCGTCGGTGCGGGTGAAGGTGTACGAGGCAAGGGTCGAGGGCGGCCAGATCGTGCTGACGCGCCGAGGCACTCGGAGACCATCGTAACGATCGGTGGCGGCCCGGCGGAAGGTCCCGCCGAGCGCGGCGTTCCCGAAACGTGTTAATCTATGGGTGATGCGTTATTCGCAACTATTCTCGGGTTGCCTGAGGTTTCCGTGCTCCAGACGGCCGATCGCGCGCTGAGGGTACTCCTCCTCTTTGAGGAGGTGGGCCAAGAGTATCGCGTGGGCGAGCTGGCGGCCATGCTCGGCGTCGACAAGAGCATCGCGTCGCGCTTGGCGGCCACGCTGGCCAATCGGGGCTTCCTGGAGCGGGTCCCGGGGAGCGAGGCGTTCCGACTCGGGCCAGAGGTCGGCCGGCTCGGGATGCTCGCCTTGGGCAGCAGCCACAACCTGATAGGGTTGGCGCGGACGCCTATGGAGCGTTTGGCGGAGGAGACGGGCGAGACGGTGAACCTCGCGGTGCTCAAAGACGACAAGGCCGTCAACGTCGCGCAGGTCGACGGGTCCCACCTCGTAGGGGTCGGCGACTGGACCGGATGGAAGACGGAGCCCCACACCACCGCCAACGGCAAGGTGCTGCTCGCGTTCGCCGGTAGCGAGTCCAAGGATCTTCCCCTCGAGACCCCTCTAAAAACGCTCACCGAGCGGACGATCACGAGCCTAAAGGAGCTGCGCTCCGAGCTCGAGCGCGTCAGATCCGCGGGCTGGGGGTCCACGCTCGGCGAGCTGGAGGAAGGGTTCAACGGCGTTGCGGTCCCCGTTTTCGACGCCTCAGGGCGCTGCCTGGCCGCGTTGAGCGTGTCGGGGCCGTCGTACAGGATGCCCCCCCAACGCCTGCCCGAGATTGCGGAGCTATGCAAGACGAGCGCCGAAGAGATCGGCGCTCGTCTTGGAACAACCAGTGGTGCGATTCGAATTTCCGACGAGGTTTCGTCCTTCTAAGCAGCCTAGGATCAGGCTGGAATTACAACGGTTTGGTGGACGCTTTCTGGCTACGCCACCGCCGCCTACTCCTTCGCCCTCTTCGCCGTGTCCCCCGGCAGACCGTACTCGCCCGGCTCCGAGAACTTCGGCCTGCCGCCCGGACGCGCCCGGAGGCCTCCCCGAGGCTCCACATCAGCTCCTCTAGCACGGCTTCTTCGTCGGTCATGGCCCTACTGTACACTCGGCAAGCCGTTAGCTGCCAGACCGCCGGATCGTCCGACCGCCGTGGGTGACCAGGGGTTTTCGAGCTTCTTAGGACCCCGTGCAGGTGAACTTCCGAGAACCCCCTACGTCGGAAGTTCGCAGAATTGCCCTTCCACGCACTCGGGTGAATAGAGGGCGAGCAGAAGGGCTGGAGCGGGAGACCGGAAAACGATTTAGCTAAACCCTATTCAGTTCTA
>DASYWA010000109.1:0-9133 GCA_035936475.1 Rubrobacter sp.
GACGCCCGCGCGTACAAGCGGGACGAGGGAATAGAGTGGCCGGTGCTGGCCGACGACTACGAGGGAACGGTGCACAGGACCTACAGCCGCGAGATGGCCGACCCCTCTTTCCTGATCGACTCGGAGGGGCGCGTTGCCTTCTATAACATGTGGACGCACGCGCCGAGCCTGAAGAGGGCCATCGACGAGCTGCTGGAACAGGGCGGTCGTGGAGCGCCGGTGGCCGGCGGCATAGATCAGATGCCCCACCTCTTCTCCTCTTTCGTAGAGGGCTACCGCGGTATCAGTCGAGGCGGCAAGCGGGGGGTGCGCGAGTACATCACCGGAGGTCTGGGGGCCGGGATCCTTACCATCCTTGGTAACAAGGCCAAACCGGTGCTCGCGCCGATCGCATTGCGCGCCACGCCGCTGCCCCTGGCGGCGAGGCTCACCCTCGGTGGTGGCGCAGTGGCAGTCGCCGGACTGGTCGCGCTGTCGCTGCTGCGCGATTAGTCATCGTGCGCGATACAGTAGAACGAGACTGTATACGCTGCGCAGAAGATCGTGTCGGGACACCTGATCCACAGGTCTACGAGGTGCCGTTGAACGCCTCGTAGGCCACTGCGGTGACAAGTCCGTAGGGGAGGTGGAAGCCGAAGTCCATGGCCCAGGTAGAGGCGGACCACGTGGTCGGGTCGACCACGCCCAGGGCGGCGGTCGGTGCATCACTGCCGGCCATGGCGGCGAGAGCCAGACCGAGGCCGGCGAGCGGTACAGACACGTCTCCAAGGTGCGGGCGAACCAAACCATAGGCGACTCCGAGACCAAGGCCAACAACATACCCTTGGAGTGCACCGAGCCCGCTCTGGCGATTCTGTGCCGTAGGGCCGTCTTGTTCCTCGCCCTCAGCCGAGAGGTCTATGCCCATCTTCTCGGCGAGCCTTCCGGCGGCCTGGGACGGGACGCTGCTGGCAGGTCGTCCCCGAATGGCCATGTCAGTGTAGGTCGTGACGTTGAGCGCCACCGTGCCAACGGCCCCGGCGGCTCCTATCAACGCTTCGCGTATCATGTGTATTTCCTTTCTGTCCTACCTTCTGTGTAAGGTCGTCTCTGGCCCCCTGGTTGAACGGTATAAACACCATGCCGGACGGATCTCTACTTACGCCCCCGGTCCATGAGCAACCCCACGGTGGCGCCGTAGACTAGGTGGAGGATGAGCGTCGCCACGGCGATCCGGGGGGTGATCGCCACCCCGAAGAGCCCCCAGCCGAGGAGCGGGAAGACCGCAACTTGCATGACGAGCCACAAGAGGACGCCCCACCCTAGACCCTTCCAGACCGTCACCGGGCGCATCAGGGCTGCGAGGATGGCGCCCGCCACACCACCGTAGGACAGGTGAGCGACCGCGGCCAGGAGCATGATCAGGGGCTTTGGCAACCCTACTCCGAGGAGCCCTAGACCCTTGTTTACGATGGCTTCGGGTATCGGACTGGGCATCGGGGAGAGCCCCGCGACCACCCCCAGGATCATCAGCACCGACATGGCTATCGTCGCCACCACTCCCCAACCGAACCCTACCGCTAGGCGCTTCGTCTCCATCAGCCTGCCACCTGTCCTTCCTCTGCATCTTCGAAGCCGACTGCGCTACCTTCCCCGGTCGCCGCTTCCAGGCACCCGCAGAAGCTCGTCTCCAGATCGCAGCTCCCCTCCGGGTCGGCTTCGGCGAGCCGCTCTCTGTAGTAGAGGAGGCTCTCCTTGAAGGCGGCAAGCTCCCCCATCTTGCGCTTGGTCTCCTCAAGCTTCTCCTCCAGTACGTCTTCCAGTCGGGGTAAGATCTCGCCTCTGTTACACCCGGCGGCCAAAGAGACCAGCTCCCTTATCTCTTCCAGGGTGAGCCCCAGTAGCTTCGCCAGCTTGATGAATTTCAGCCGGGCTACCGCCTCTTCGCCGTAGAGGCGGTAGCCGGTCTCCGTCCGTCCCACGGGCTCCGCCAGCCCTCGCTCCTCGTAGTGGTGGAGGGCCTTCACGGAGAGGCCCGTTAGACAGGCGACCTCTCCTACCTTCAGTAGCCGCTCTCCCGCACGTGCTCTGTTCATCATCCCGACCCTTTGTCCCCGGCCCGACGGCCTTCCGCCGGAAGCCCGGCTTCCATCCAGTCCTGCTTACCCCCGGCGTATTCCCACACCTTCTCGTAACCCATGGCCGCCAGCTCCCGGGCGGCCTCCTCGGACTTCTGTCACGGCGGATCCATGCAATAGACGACTATCTCCGAGCCCTTATCCGGGATTACCTCTGGGGCACGCTCGATTTCCTCCAGCGGAATGTTGAGCGCGCCTGGCAGATGCGAATGCCGATAGTACGGCTCCTCCAGAGTGTCGACGAGGAAGAACTCGTCGCCCCGGTCCATCTTCTCCTTCAGCTCCTCGCGCGAGATATTCTGTGTCACTTCATCCTCCTTCACCGTCTTGGCCTTCTGCCGCAAGACGTTCGCAAGGCTAGCTTAAACCCTCCGGTTGGGGGAGGGTCAAGCAATCCCAGAAGTTGCCGGAGGGAAACGTTCGCGGGTTTCAAGCTTTGTGCTCACCCTATTTGAGCTTCGGTTGCAGAGGGTGTGGCTGGAGCCGGGAGAGGTTGAGGAGTGGCGGGAGGCCGTGCGGCTGGTCGCAGAGAAACACCGCGTATAGATGACTCCCATGGAAGCTTGTGGGCAATGTCGCGAGAATGGCTGGAGCAGAACCAGGTCTGGGTGTACGCGGCGGGCCTCGTGCTCGGTGCGGCGCTTGGGTTCGGGCTACCGGAGCTGGAATCGGCATTGGAGGCCGCCATCTACCCGGTGCTGGGCGTGCTGCTCTACGCGACCTTTCTGCAGGTGCCCTTCCGGGAGCTTCGACAGTCATTCACCCACGGGCGCTACATGGCCGCCGTGCTGACGGTGAACTTCCTCGTCGTACCGGTCGTCGTGTGGGTGCTTGCCCGGTTCGTGCCCCAGGAGCCCGCCGTGCTGGTCGGGGTCTACATGGTGCTCCTGACGCCCTGCATCGACTACGTGATCGTCTTCGCCGGAATCGGGGGCGGGGAGGACCGGCTAGTACTGGCCTCCACGCTCGCGCTCATGCTCCTGCAGATGCTCCTACTGCCCTTCTACCTGTGACTGTTCATGGGGGCGGAGCTAGTGGGCGCCGTGGAGGCCGGACCATTCCTTGAAGCCTTCTTGCTGCTCATAGCCTTACCGTTGGGTCTTGCCCTGCTCACGCAGCGCTAGTGATCTTCGGTAGCATGAGAGACTCCGGTCGGCGAAGCGGGAAGCGAGGGGTGTAAGGGGCCGGTGAGCCTCGCAGAAGAGCGCGCGCGGCCGAGCAGCACGGCGACGAGCGCCCCGGCTCCTACGAGGCCCAAACCGAGCGGCGTCGGAGTAGTTAGGCCGAAGAAGTCGCGCAGGGGCCGCAAGGTGAGGGCCGCCGCAAGTAGGCCGGCGGAGCCGGACACGGCGCCGAGCACGGAGCGATTGAGGCCGCCCTCGACCCGTCCGGCGTCGAGGGTCTGGGCGAGCTGAGTGGCGACGATGCTGGCGAAGGCGACGGTGCGCGCCTCCGGCAGGCCGCCGGAGCGCAGTGCGAGGAGGTAGGCGGCGAGCGAGGGCGCCGCGGTCGCGGTGCCGCGGCGCAGGATGTCGCCGCGCAGGGGCACGTCGAGGGCGGCGGCGCCCTCCCGAGCAAGCGCGGAGAGGTCCCGGTGCTCGGGCTGCTGTAGTGCCACCGCGAGGGCGGGCAAGACGTCCGTAACCAGGTTCATCGCGATTATCTGGCGGGCGGTGAGCGGAGAGGCCAGGCCCAGCACGCTCGCCCCGACCTCGAGGCCGAGCTCGCCGAGGTTGCCGCCGAGCAGCAACCCTAGAGCCCGACGGATGTTGCGCCAGAAACTGCGTCCCTCCACGAGAGCCTCGACCAGGGTGGAGAAGTCGTCGTCGGCGAGCACCACGTCGGCCGTCTGGCGGGCGACCTCCGTGCCGCCGCGGCCCATCGCGACGCCCACGTCCGCGAGTCGCAGGGCCGGCGCGTCATTCACGCCGTCGCCCGTCATAGCTACGGTGTGACCCAAGCGTTGGAGGCTTTCGACGATCCGCAGCTTGTCCAAGGGCGTGACCCGCGCGACGACCGTCGAGCGCTCCAGGCGCCGATCCAGCTCGCCGTCGTCCAGCTCTGCCATCTCGGATCCTGTGAGGATCACCTCGCTTGGTAGGCCGGCCTCTCGGGCGATGGAGCGGGCGGTGGCAGGGTGGTCGCCGGTGAGCATGACCACCCGGACCCCCGCGTCGTGGCAGCGACGCACGGCCTCGGGCACCGCGGGCCGCAATGGGTCGCTGATCCCCAGGAATCCGAGGGCGACGAGCCCATGCGGATCGTCGAGCGGAACGTCGGCCGGGCCTTCAGCCACCATCAGCACGCGCAGGCCGCGCTCGGAGAGTCGCCTAGCCCTGGAGAGCAGCTCCCGTCTGCCGGCCTCGTCGAGGGCGCGTTCGGAGCCCCCGCGGCGCACGCCGCCGCACCGGAGGACGAGGGCCTCAGCCGCCCCTTCCGCGCAGAGGCGTCCCCCAACGACGGTGGCGTGGAAGCCCCGGGCAGAGTCGAACGGCAGTCCGGACTCGCGCTCTGCCCGCAGCTCGCCCCCGAGACCGTCGTCTTCGGCGGCCCCGGAGACGACGACGTCGGTAGGGTCTGCGGCGGCGTCGGAGGCACCCGGGTGTGGGCCGGCGAGGGCGGCTGTCAGCAGCACACGGCGAAGATCCTCCGGCAGCTCCGCAGGGGGGCTCACCTCCCGGTCAGCGTCGGCCACCAAGCGTAGCGCGAGGCGGCCCTCCGTAAGGGTGCCGGTCTTGTCGGCGCAGGCGACGTCCACCCGCCCGAGAGCCTCGACGGCCGACAGGTGACGCACGAGGGCGTTGCGGCCGGGGTGGCGGCGAGCGACCGCCGCCTCGCCTATCTTGGCCAGGAGCGGCAGACCCTCGGGCACGGCGGCGACGGCTATGCTCGCCCCGATCGCCAACTGCGGCATTAGTGCCCGGCCCCGCAGGAGGCCGGAAGCGACCACGACCGCGCCCGCCGCCGCGACCAGGGGCAGCACCTGACGCAGCAACAGGTTCAGGCGGGCGGTGAGGGGGCTCTGGCGCGGCTCGTCCCCGGCGAGCGCCGCGGCAGTGGCGCCCATCCGGGTGTCGCGGCCGACGGCGACCACTACGGCGCGTCCGGTGCCCACGGCGACATCGCTGCCCTCCAGGACAATGCGGCCGATGTCAGTGTCCGCAGCGGGAGATTTGGCGACCGGAAGCGACTCCCCCGTTAGAGCCGCCTCGTCGACCTCCAGGCCCTGGGCGAGGAGCAAGCGGGCGTCGGCAGCGACCCGGTCCCCGGGCCCCAGCAGCAGCACGTCCCCCACCACGACCTCGTCCGCTGGCACCTCCGCGGGGCGCCCGTCGCGCAGGACGCGGGCGCTGACGGTACCCATGCGCTCGAGTTCCTCGGTCGTGCGATCGGCCTGGCGCTCCTGCCAGGCGCCGGCGGCTGCGTTCGCCGCAATCATTGCGCCCATCATGGCCACATCGCCAGTCGCCCCCAGGACGAGCGAGAGCCCCGCGCCGGCGGCAAGGATAGCGGTCAGCGGGGAGCGGATCTGGTCGAGGATCGCGTCCAGGAACCTGTTACGGCGGCCCGGTGCCGGCGCCGGTCGCCGCCGCTGCGCGGCCCGGGCACTCGTGAGGCCCTCCTCGGTGGTCTCCAGCGCGCGCAGCACACTCGCCACGTCACGCCGCCCCCAACGCTCCGGGCGTGGGTCGACCGGGCGCGAAGTGGACGCTCGCGGTCGCTCCCCGCCGCGCAGCCGCGCCCACCCCGCCACCAGCGCGCCGAGCGCGGAGACGGTCGCGGGGTAAGAGGCCTGCTCCACGCTCGGCCGGGCCCGGAACCCCCAGACCGCGCCGATCCCGTTGGCCGTCAGTGAGAGCGCGGCGGAGTCCCGCACTGCCCTCTCGCGGCGCGCGCCCGCCTCGATTGTGGCGGCGACTGCGCCGAGGTCGGGAGCCAACAGGTCGGCACGGGCGGGCAGGTGGCCGCGGCCGTCGGTTACTCCGATCGCCAGGTCGCAGGCCGCGAACGCCGCTGCGGCGCTCGCGTTGTCCGAGACGAAGGCGACCAGCGCTCCTCCCTCTTGTCGCCTTCGAACGACGTCGACCGCGTCGCCACCGGCGATCAGAGGCACCTCCGCGCGACGGGCGAGAGCCTGCGCCGCCGCTGGATCTCCGGCACCGAGCAACCCGATCTCCACCCCGTGGCGCTGGCACGCCCGGATCATCTCCGCGACCTCCGGCGCGAGCCGAGGCCGCAGCGCGAGGAGCCCGAGCGGTCCATCCCCGCGCTCGCCGCAGAGCAGCAGCAGATGGTCGCCACGGTTCCGGAGGCGGGAGGCCGCCGGTACCGGATCCTGCTCCTCAATGGGGCGTAGCGAGTATCCTGTGCCCCCGATCTGCGCGGTGGCGGTCTCGCCGTCAAAGGCCCCGTCGGTAGCCATTGCTGCGTCCGCCCCCTGAAAGGCGTTCCCCCACGGCAAGTCGACCGCGGCGGAGATTCCGGCCGCCCGCGCGAGAATCTCGGAGGCGTCGTAGGCTTCGGTCAGCGGCAGGACGCCGCCCACTTCGAGGCCGTCGGTCAGCACGCGGGGGCCGTCGAGCAGGAGTACACTCGGAAGACGAACGCTCCGGTCCGGGCGCGTGCCGACTACCGTCACCCCTGACCGCAAAATCCGCGCGGACGCGCCGGCATCGGCGGCCTCCGCGCCCGTGATGGCCGCGCGCGGGTTGACCAGCAGAAAAGCCTTGAAAGTTCGAGTGAAGGAACGGGTAAACAGCGCGGTCGCCGCAGCGTACGCGAGTGCGAGCGGCCCCGTGCCTCGCAGGTAGCGATCGTAGAGCGATGGGGCGAACGGGACCGTTCGAGGCTCCGGCGCGAACGGCTCGTGGCCTTTTAGCTCCAACACAAACGGCCCGCCGTGCAGCCGAGCCCCGGCGGCGATGGTGGCGCCTGGCGTGGCCGGCGCCGGCAGGCCGTCGCGTCCGGCCGCGGTGCCGGTGCCCTCTATAACCTCCGCGGCGAGCGGAGTGCGCTCGCCCGCCTCCAGACGAATCACCGCGCCCGGTAGCGAGGAGGCGGTGTTCTCCAATCCCTCCTCGTAGCGGCGCCACGCCGCACTCCGTGCGCGTACCTCGGTGAACAAGCGTAGCGCCTCCGCACCACTGAGCGCTAGGCCGAGCGGGCTGCCGGAGAGGGCCTGGGTGATTATGCCGGCCGCCGCGAATACCAGGTCGGCGGTGTCCGGCTTGAGGAGCCTCCGCAGGCCGTCCCGGAGGACAGGATAGCCTCGCAGGATGCCGATCGTGGCGGCGGCGATAGCGGGGCCGGCCCCTCTGACCGGCGGCCCCTCGAGGCCGACCAGCCGTCGCGCGGCGAGAAGCCCGAGCCCGAAACCCGCGCCGGCCGTGCGGGTCGCGCTTTGTCTGGCCGGTCCAAGGTCGAGCGGGTGTGCCGGTCGTTCCTCACCCGGGGAGGCCGGCAGCTCCATGCCGGAGACCTCGGCGATCAGGTCCTCCAGATCCACCTCCTGCTTGGCGAACTCCACCAGCACGCGGCCGGTGAGCGGACTGGCGCTCGCCCGTATGACTCCCGGTCGACGCTCGAGGTGGTCCACTACGGAGCGTGCCAGGCGCGGGTCGCGATCCAGGCCCCACATAGCGATGCGCGCGCGCCCGGTGCGCCCGCATCGCTCGTGCTGCGCGGGAGGTGGAGCTGGTTCCTCGGCGGACTTGCCAGCCATCACGTCCGGCTCCAACCCTCGCATCTCCGCAAGGATGGCCGCGTCGTCCGTCGCGCCCAGGTCGAAACGGATCAAAACATTGCCCGTCAGGGGATTGGCCCGCGCGCTGCGCACTCCCACCAACCGACGTAGCCGAGCTTCTACTTCACGCTGCCCCAGTCCGGACCACCCCGGCAGGTGCACCCGCATTCTACCGGGAAGCGCATGAACGGGGCGAGGTCCCTCAGCAACGGCCGCACTCATTTAATCCCTGGAATTCCTTTCTCGGAGAGAAAACCGTCCTGCCGGTTCCCTGATGGTCTTTACTACGCCATTAGGCGGTTCCGCAAGCATAGCTGGCTGTTGAATGGGACATTGCTAGACGCCCCGCCACTGCCCCTGGATCCTGACATGCTCCAAGGGACGACGCAGGGTCCGACAAAGCGCCGCGCCTGAGCCGGGGTTACCCGGTGCTCTCTTTTTTCTTACTCTTCACGTCTCCCGCGGTGATCAGGCCGTTCACCCCGGTTCCCCTGACCTCTCGCAGGTCCACGTTCAACTCCTCGGCCGTGCGGCGTGCCACGTCGGTGGCCTGAATAGTCTCTGCGGCGTGTCCGGATTCAGCCTCCTGTCTTTGACGGCGCATGCTTTGTGCGCGCCGCAGGCTCTGCGCCTCCGCCCACATATCCTCGGCTTCCTCCCGGGCAAGGGCGGCAACCTTCAGAAGGCGCAGACCGGTAAGAGAAGCGAAGTAGCCGATACCCTCCCCCATCCGGTCCACTAACTCCTCGGCACGTTCCGTCGCCGGCGGGTTCGGCCTCTCGCCCTGGTCCTCATTCACCGGGTTCACCACTCGTCCGTGGTTGCGCATCTTCGCCGCCCTCCGCGGCCGCCCTTGCCTGCCCGGCGACGTCCTGGACCGTGCTCGCGGCCGAAGCAGCGGCCTGCTGGGCGCCCTGGCTGACGGCGGGAGCGGTCGAAGAGATTACATCCCCGGCCCTAAGCACTCCCGCAATCCCGTAGACCGCTCCACGGCGCAACACCTTTCGTACCCGTGGTGAGAGGACCGCCGCGGTCGCCGCAACGGCGACCACTACCTCGGATTCCAGATAATCGTCAAGAGCCATCCTGTTCCTCCGTTCTGCCCAAGCGCCATAATTTACATTGAGTTACCACAAAGTTTACTTGGTCTCGAGAAGCTAAGTAAAGCAAGTTAAGACTTTCGCTATCGCTACGCATACGTCGCTCGCTGAGATCCGGTAGTCCTGTCATAGGTAGGCGCGTATGCAGGTCCTCTTCACTCGGGCGCCGCGCC
>DASYWA010000110.1:0-24557 GCA_035936475.1 Rubrobacter sp.
ACCTCGCGCCGGGCAACCCCGGACGTTCACGGGGACCTTCTGCCGAAGCTGGGCCTGGTCGTGTCCCAGAACAGGACGACCCCGCCCTCCTCCAGGCCGCCGGCCACGCCCACGAGTTGCCACTCCTTGCCCTCTTTGGCATCGAGCACGTCCTGCAACTGGGCTTCGGGGTCCTCGCCGGTCACCCTTACGTACTCGGCCTTGTAGCGGCGCTGCGTTTCCCCGGTCCTCTCCGCGGCCACGGCTACCACCTCCTGGTCCTTCGCGTCGTCTTGCGCATGGTGGAGGGGGAGAGCCGGGAGGGGGTGTTGAGGAGGGTAACCAAGCAGGTAACCCGGGTTCCGGCTCGTCCTCCACCGCCTCCAGCCTAGCATCGCCAGAAGACCGCGCGGTTAAGAAACCGCGAGGATCAGGTAAAGAACTCTTAACCGACCTCGAGCCTCCCCGGAGCGGCTTTAGACCCCGGCTGCGGCGGTGAGGGAGACCCCACCACCCTGGCTCATCACCTCCCGCCTCAGCAGATCGACCCCCAGGCCGGGGAACCCCAGCTCCCGCGGCCCGAGCGGCTTGGTTACGTAGCCGTCGGCCCCTATCTCCAGGCCCACCACGACGCTCGTCGTCGCGGGCGGTGAGCATGATGACGGTAGCCGCCTCGTCGTGAGAGGCGCCGGACTTGAGCTCCCAGGGGACCGTCCGCACGCTCGATCGAGAGCTGCGGGAGATCGTCGACCGGGCCTAGGCGGCTCCCGGGACCCGCGCGTTCTCCGCCGGCGCCCATCGGTGCCCCCGGGGCGTCTCGCGCCGCTGACGCGCCGCGACCGAAGGGCGGAGCGAAACCCGGGGACGTCGCGCCCGTAATAGTAGCCTCGCGAAAAAAGGGGAAGGCTAACGTGAAAGACAGCATACTCGGCTTCGCGTTGCGGTCGGCGGGGGCGACGGGCGTCGCCTTCAAGGAGTTCGCGCGCTGGCTGTCGCCGTGGGGCTGGAGCCGAAGAGATCTCTCGCCGGTCCTGCGCGAGATGCGCGAGGAGGGGCTGACCGAGCTGATCGAGGACCCAG
Organism: Rubrobacter sp.; assembly: GCA_035936475.1. Classification (GTDB taxonomy): domain Bacteria; phylum Actinomycetota; class Rubrobacteria; order Rubrobacterales; family Rubrobacteraceae; genus Rubrobacter_D. The sequence continues at coordinate 1,060 of DASYWA010000110.1, forward strand.
CGGGCGAGATCCTCGAGGTGCGCCTCACCGACCGGGGCGAACGCGAGATGGCCTCCCCGAACGCCGACCGGTAAGCGTAGACCCGGCAGCGGCTGACGGGACTTACTACCCGGGCGACCGCGTGCCGCTACGCCGACAGCAACGGCCCTCGATGGGGTCAGGTCCGAGATCGCTCCAGGCACACGAACGAAGCTTGCCGAAAAGAAGCCGGCGTCGCGGGATGAAGGAGGACCATTCCGGCCCTCCCGACGCGGGGAGTCTCCCGGTCGCTTACCCGGTCTCCTGTTCCAGGCGTTCGAACCACAGCGTCTCGGCCAGGATCCCGAGTACGATCGCGGCGGGCACGGCGAGCAGGGCCCCGAGGACGCCGAAGGCCGCGCCCGCTACGGTGACGGAGGCTATGACCACGGCCGGATGGATGGAGGCGGTCTCGCGCATCACGAGGGGGGTGAGGAGGTTGCTCTCTATCTGCTGTATCGCCACGTAGGCGAGGAGCACCCAGAGCACGTCCCACGGGTTCCCGGCGAAGGCGAGGATCAGGGGCGGCACGGCCCCGGCCACGGACCCGACGATCGGGACGAAGGCGACGAGGCCAGAGAAGACGCCCAGAAAGAGCGCGCCCGGCACGCCCAAAAGGTAGAGGGCGGCCGCCGCGAGCACCCCGACCACGGCCATCGAGAAGAGGCGCCCCTTCAGCCAACCGAGGAGGCTCGTGCGCGACCGGGACAGCATCCCTCGCGCCTCCTGCCGTCTCTCGGGCGGGAACGCCCTCACCGCCCAGTCCACCACGGGGCCTGGTATGGCCGCGAGGTAGAGGGGGACGAAGAGCAGCACGAGCGCGGCCGTGAAGAGCGAGGCCAGGCTACCGAAGAGGCCGAGTACGCCGCCCAGTACCCGGCGCGCGGCGCTGGCGAGGGTTCTCGGCGAGATACCGCCCCCACTCCCGCCCCCTATCTTCACGCCGAGCCTGTTCGCCAGCTCCCGCGCTCGCTCGAGGAGCTGCTGCAGCGCCTCCGGCAAGGATGAAGCGAGCAGCGTCACCTCCTGCACCAGGGTGGGCAGCAGCAGGTAGCCCGCGATCCCCGTGAGCGCCAGCAGCGCGAAGACCATGATAGCCACGCCGACGGTCCTCGGCACCCTCCTGCGGTGCAGCGCCTCGACCGGCGCGGAGAGCGCCACCGCCAGCAGGAGGGCCGTCGCCAGCAGGAGTAGGACCCCGGCCACCTCGGCCATAAAGCGCCACACGACGAGCAGCGCGAAACCCACGAGCACGGCCCGCAGGAGGCCCCGGTTCGTCAAAGCCTCCCTCACCGCCCCGCCCCCGACCACCGGGAGCGTGGTGGTTCCAATCCGATCGGTTCGCACGCGCGCATGGCGATTGACCATATCACGGAGCCCCCCGCGCACACCGCTCCACCGTCAAGGGTAAGCCTCCTAGGCTGCCTAGAAGTTTCGCGTGGTGCGTTGCCGTTCTCAGGATTGCCGTAAGGGCTGGATCGAGGGTAGTCCGACTCCGATGGACGACGCGGCGTCGATGCCGTCGCGGTGTGGTCGGCCCGTCACGCGGACCACACGCGGGCCGTTGCGAGCAACGGAACGGGACGTCGAGACCCGTCGGGCGGCGAGCCTCGCGGAGCTGCTCGCGCCGGCCCCGGGCCGCACCAGGAGAAGCGGCCGTCTCCAAAACCGGCGCGACCAAACCGACCGGCAAGCTCCGGTTCGCCCGACGCACGGTCAAGGTGGCTGGCACCGACGACCGGGGACCAGAAGCTTCGGGGCGCGGCCCTTCGTTGTGCGACGCTCCTCTCAGCACTTTTGTCTGGATGGCCCCCGGGGTAGACTGTCCTGACGGGCCGCGAGGCCGGTCCCCCTGATGGTTCCAGAGGAGGCAGAAGTGAACGAGCATTTGGGAAAGATGCGGGAGATCGGGCAGGCGCCCTGGGTGGACGAGCTCTCCCGGGACGACACGAGGAACGGCGGCCTGCAGGCCATGATCGAAGACGGCATCGTCGGCGTCACCTCCAACCCGGCCATCTTCCAGAAGGCCATCGGGGGCTCGGACCTCTACGACGACCAGCTCCAGGAGCTCGCCAAAAACACCGACGACCCCAAGGAGATGTTCTGGGGCATCGCCGGCACGGATATCCAGGAGGCCTGCGACGTCCTGGCGCCCGTCTACGAGAGTTCCGGCGGCGTCGACGGCTTCGTCTCGCTAGAGGTCCAGCCCGACATCGCCTACGACACCCAGGCCACGATAGACGAGGCCGACAAGCTGCATAGCATGGTCGACAGGCCGAACCTCTTTATCAAGATACCGGCGACGCTGCCGGGGCTCGTCGCCATCGAGGAGATGATCTCGCGCGGCAAGAGCATTAACGTCACCCTGATCTTCTCCCTGGAGCGCTACCGTGAGGTGGCCCGCGCCTACATCCGCGGCATCGAGCGCCTCGTCGAGAACGGCGGCGACCCCTCGGGCGTTCGCTCCGTCGCCAGCTTCTTCGTCTCCCGCATAGACGCCGAGGCCGACGACCGCCTCGAGAAGCTCGGCCGCGAGGACCTCAAGGGCAAGCTCGCGATAGCCAACGCCAAGCTCGCCTACAGGGTCTACGGCCAGATCTTCTCCGGCTCTCGCTGGCGCTCCCTCGAAGAGCAGGGCGCCACCCGCCAGCGCCTACTCTGGGCCTCCACCTCGACCAAGAACCCCGACTACCCGGACACCGTCTACGTGGACAACCTCGTCGGCCCCGAGACCGTCAACACGATGCCCAAAAAAACCATAGAGGCCGTAAAAGACCACGGCAACATCCAGCCCGTCCTTACCGAGAGCCTGGAGGACGCCGTCCGCCTCCTCGACGATCTCCGGGAGGCCGGCCTCGACTACGAAGAGGTGACCGACATCCTGGAGAAGGAGGGCATCCAGAAGTTCGCCGAGCCCTTCAACGAGATGCTCGACGAGATCAAGAACAAGGGACGCCAGCTAGTTAGTTAGGTTTTAAGGCTCTGAGGTTCGAGGTGCTGGGGTACCAGTAATTACCTAGGGCCTTATGCCTTTGCACCTCGAACCTAGCGACGACCAGAGGGAGGAGCCACGTGGACATCGGTATCTGGGGCATGGGGCGGATGGGGTTCAACATGGCCCGCCGCCTTGTGGACAAGGGGGACCACCGCGTGATCGCGGGCAACCGTTCTTCCGGGAAGGTGGACGACGCGGTAGAGGCCGGGGCCGAGGGGGCCTACAGCGTCGAGGAGTTCGTCTCGAAGCAGGAGTCGCCGCGGGTCTTGTGGAGCATGTTGCCGGCGGGGGAGACGACGGACGACATGATCCAGGAGTTCATGAAGCACGCCGACGCGGGCGACATCATCGTGGACGGGGCCAACTCCTATTTCCGGGACTCCGTGGCGCGGGCCCGCGAGGTCAGGAACGCGGGGTTCCGGTGGCTGGACGCCGGGGTCTCCGGCGGCGTGTGGGGCTACGACGTCGGGTACTGCACCATGATCGGGGGCGATGCGGACGCCTTCGAGCACGTCGAGCCCGCCTTCGAGACGCTCGCGCCGGCCAACGGGTACGCCTACCTCGGCGACGCCGGGGCCGGCCACTTCGCCAAGATGGTTCACAACGGGGTCGAGTACGGGATGATGCAGGCGTACGCCGAGGGGTTCGAGATCCTCCAGAAGTCCCGCTACGACTACGACCTGCGCGCGCTTTCGAGCCTCTGGAACCAGGGGAGCGTCGTCAGGAGCTGGCTCCTGGAGCTGGCCGAGAACGCCTTCGAGCAGGACGCGAACCTCGACAGCGTCCGCGGCTACGTCGAGGACTCGGGGGAGGGCCGCTGGACGGTGATGGAGGCCATAGACGAGAGCGTGCCTGCCAACGCCATCGCCGGCTCCCTCTTCGCCCGTTTCGCCTCGCGCCAGGACGACTCGTTCGCCATGAAGGTCCTCGCGGCGCTGCGCGGGCAGTTCGGCGGGCACGCCATTCAAGAGGCGAGCACGAAGTACCCGGAGCAAGAGCAGAAGTAGGGAGCCTGCAGTGGCCGATACGCAAGCCTTACAAAACGTCCTGCGCGACGAGGGACGGCTCCCGCGGGTCCCCGACCCTGGGGTCGTGGTCATCTTCGGGGCCTCCGGGGACCTGACGTCGCGGAAGCTCGTGCCGGCTCTCTACGAGCTTGCTTCGCAGCGGAAGCTGCCGATGGAGTTCGCGATCGTCGGGGTCTCGCGCACGGAGATGGGCCACGAGGAGTTCAGAGAGAAGCTGCGCGGGACGCTGGAGGAGCAAGTCTCCGGCGGGGTAAGCGACGACGTGTGGGAGTCGTTCTCCAGCGGCATCTTCTACCTCCCCGGCGACTCGAAAGAGCCGGAGACCTACGGGGAGCTGAAGGAGTTTTTGAAGGACCTCGACTCCGAGCGGGGGACGCGGGGGAACCGGGCGTTCTACCTCTCGGCCTCGCCCTCCCTCTTTCCGACCATCGTGGGGAACCTCGGCGAGGCCGGGATGAACGAGGGGGAGGACGGCGGGTGGTCGCGGCTCGTGGTCGAGAAGCCGTTCGGGCGGGATCTTGGGAGCGCCAGGGAGCTCAACGAGGAGATTCGGCGCCACTTCGACGAGGCCCAAATCTACCGCATCGACCACTACCTCGGCAAGGAGACGGTCCAGAACATCCTGGCGCTACGCTTCGCCAACGGGATCTTCGAGCCGATCTGGAACCAGCACTACGTCGACCACGTCCAGGTTACGGTCGCGGAAGACATCGGCGTCGGGACCAGGGGCGCTTTTTACGAGGAGGCCGGGGCCCTCCGCGACATCGTCCAGAACCACGTGATGCAGGTCCTCTGCCTCACCGCGATGGAGCCGCCGGTCGCCTTTGACGCGGAGTCCGTGCGCGAGGAGAAGGTGAAGGTCCTGAAGGCCGTCAGGCCCATCCCGGAAGACGAGGTGGACGAAAACGCGGTGCGCGGCCAGTACACCTCGGGCTGGGTGTGGGGGGACGAGGTCGCGGGCTACCGCGAGGAGGAGGACGTCGATCCCGGGTCCGTCACCGAGACCTACGTGGCCTTGCGGCTCTTCGTGGACAACTGGCGCTGGGCGGGGGTGCCGTTCTTTTTGCGGGCGGGCAAGAGGATGCCGAAGAAGGCGACGGAGATCGCCATCCAGTTCCGCTCATCCCCCCACACGCCCTTCGCCCGCCAGGACACCGAGAGTCTTGAACCGAACGTGCTCGTCGTGCGCGTCCAGCCCGAGGAAGGCGTCTCCCTGAAGATAGGCGCCAAGGTCCCGGGCTCGGGCTTCGAGGTGAGCTCCGTGAACATGGACCTCCTCTACGGCACGGCGTTTTTGGAGGAGGCCCCCGACGCCTACCAGCGCCTGCTGCTCGACCTCATGCTCGGCGACCCGACGCTCTTTATCCGCGCGGACGAGGCCGAGGGGGCCTGGGACATCCTCGACCCCGTGATGCGCCGCTGGGCGGAGGAGAAGAGCGTCGAGTTCTACCCGGCCGGGACCTGGGGCCCAGAGGAGGCCGACGAGCTACTGGGGCGGGACGGGCGGGAATGGAGGAGGCCGTGAACAGAGCCGTCAGCAGGAAGCCCAGCTACCCGCTACCCACCACGCGTCCCTCACGAGGGCGGGGCGGGCGATGATCGGGGAGACCAGAGAGTCCCGGGGCAACGGGCCGATGAGCGTCGCCGAGATAGAGCACGAGCTCGGCAAGCTGCGGGCCAACGAGGACGGCACGCTCGCGCTCCGCTCCAGCGTGCTCAACCTGATCGTGGTCACAGACGAAGGGTCTGCCCCGGAGGTGACGCGCTCGGTCTCGAACCTGGCCGGACGGTATCCTGCCAGGGCCATCGTCCTGATCTCCGACCCGGAGGGCGAGAGGAACGTAGACGCCCAACTCTCGGCCTTCTGCAACGTCAGGGGCGGCGGGGGCGCCCAGGTCTGCGCCGAGCAGGTGACGATCCACGCCGAAGGTCCGCCCGCGAACCACCTCGAGAGCCTGGCCGGCCCGCTCCTGATCCCGGACCTCCCCGTCTTTCTGTGGTACCCCGGCGCCTTCTCGCCCCACGCCCCGGAGTTCGCCGCCATGGCCGACCTCGCCGACCGCGTCATCGTAAACTCCGCCGCCCGCGAGGACAGGGAGGACTCCCTGCGCGAGATGGCCGCCCTGATCGAGAGGGAGAACATGCCGGCCATCGGAGACCTCCAGTGGGTCGGCCTCTCGCCCTGGCGCTCCCTCCTCGCCGACGCCTTCGCCGCCCCCGAACGCCTCGGCGAGCTCGAGAAGATAACGTCCGCGGAGGTCCTCTACGCCCCCGGCGGCGAGTGCCGGGCCCTGCTGCTCGCCGGCTGGCTCGCCTCCGCCCTGGGCTGGAAACCGAAGGATCTCTCCCGCGACGGAAACCACCGCAGGGTACGTTTCGACGGCCCCTCAGGCGAGGTCGCCGCCCATCTCTCCCCGGACTCGCCCGACGCCCGTCTCAGGCGCGTCAGGCTCCGCTCCGCCGACCACAGCTTCCAGGTCTCGCGCCACAGGGAGCGCCGCGAGGTGAAGACCACGGTGATGCGCGGCGAGGACCTCGTCGCCGAACGGACCGTCCACCTCGGTCACTTCGACCTCGGGGTCCTCGTCGGCGAGGAGCTCCAGTTCCGCGGGTGCGACGAGACCTACGAGGCCGCCCTCCGCGCGGCCGTCGAGATCCTCGACCTGTGAGCGTTCACCTCCACGAATCCCCGGAAGGACTGGCCGAAGCCGCCGCCCGCGCCTTCGTCGAGAGGGCCGCGGAAGCGGTGGCCGAACGCGGCCGCTTCGCCGTCGCCCTGGCCGGCGGCTCCACCCCCAAGGCCACCTACGAGGTCCTCGCCCGCGACCACACAGGAGACGTGGACTGGCCGAACGTCCACGCCTTTTTCGGCGACGAGCGGACCGTCCCCCCGGACCACGAAGACTCCAACTTCCGGATGGCCCTTGAGGCGCTCCTGGACCGCGTCCCCGTCGGCTCCGTCCACCGCATGCGCGGCGAGCTGCCGCCGGACGAGGCCGCCGCCGCTTACGAAGAAGAGCTGAAAGAGTTCTTCGGAGAGGTGCCCCCGGTCCTCGACCTCGTCATGCTCGGCATCGGGGCCGACGGGCACACGGCGAGCCTCTTCCCGGAGACCCCCGCGCTCGAAGCCACCGACCGCCTCGTCGTGGCCAACCCCGTGCCGAAGCTCGATACCACCCGCCTGACGCTCACGGTTCCCGTTCTGAACGCGGCCCGCTCCGTAAATTTTCTTGTCGCCGGTGAGGGGAAGGCGGAGGCTTTGCAGGAGATCCTGGAAGGCGGCGCGGACCCGCGTAGGTATCCCGCAAAGCTCGTCCGGCCTCCCGGCGGCCCGACCTGGATGGTCGACCGGGCGGCGGCCCGGTGCCTGCACGATCCGGCTTAATAATTCTAAAAAATCGTTACGGAACATTTACCTCCCCACCTTTGCGGGTAGAAGCCTGGGGACGTGAAAGCAACCTCCGTGGAGGTACACAGATGAAGAGCAAGACGAAAGTAAGGCTAGCCGCCGTGCTAACCGCGGGCGCCATGATGCTCGGCCTTTCGGGTCCGGCCTTTGCCGAGCCGGTGCAGGTAAACACCGGCAGCCTGGTCAGCGCGTTGAACAACGTCAACGTCGAGATCGACCAGCTCAGGGTGCTCAACAACCTCACTATCAACGACGTACAGGTCGTCAACGTCGAGGACTCGGTCAACAACAACCGGGTGCTCAACAACATCCTCAACAACCGCCAGACGGATATAGCCGTGCTGCAGGACTTCCTGAACAACAGCCTGAACAACAACAACGTGGAATTCCTACAGAACTTCTTGAACAACAACGACATCGACATCGAGGACGTCGTCGCGATCGACGTTCTGAGAAACGGTGACGTGGTGGTCTTCGTCGACGTCTTGTAAGGACCTGAGGCGTAGAGACTTGCGGGAGCCGGGGTGAGTAACCCCGGCTCCTCTGTTTTCTAGCTTCCGCTACGGCGTCCGCCGGGGGTCCCGGTCCCGTGGGAGGCGTCTTGGCGTCGCGTTTCGCGATTACGAAAGCCGGGTGGAGAGGCCCGATCCGGCGACCCCGGAGCCCCCGCCAGGCACCCCACCGAGGAGTTCTCGGAAGCTCGTCACATCTGGCACCCTCCGAGCGACCGCAAGAACACGCCGAACGGGGGATGCGACGCCCTTAGCCGCGCCGGTAGGCTTGGCCTGTTGCGAGGGCAGCGCGAAAAGGAGGCCCTTTGTGCCTATACAGAGGAGAATAAGGCCCCGTTCTCACCTACCTTCCCGTACGGTCTGCTCTCCGAAGTCACGGCGCACGAGGGCGCGGTTATCGTTCGCTTACGCGTCGATCTCGGAGATAAAGATCGTCGCCCCGCCGGTGGCAAAGTTCGGCAGGTCGGCGGGCGGAGCCTGTCCTTCGGGCGAGGACATGCCGCTCTGCAACCGCTCCATGTCCTCGAAGTAGCCCTCGAAGATACGGTAGTAGGGCGGCTCGCCCCCGTCCGAGCTTCCGTCTGGGGTGGCGACGACCCTGGCCGCTTCGTACCTCAGGAGGTTGGGGATCTTGGGGATCATCGGCATGTGGGTGTTGGCGTAGTACTCCTCGAAGGCTTCAGGGTCGTCGGGGTGCCCGTAGAGCACCGTGAGCTTGACCATCGCCTAACCTCCTCGCTCGTCTCTCCCGCCCCGCGCACGGGTGTTGTGCCGAGTATATTGGCCTCCCCAGAACTCCGCCTAACCCATCCGGCGTATTCTCGGGCTCTGTTCGCCCGAGTGCGCGGAAGAGGCCTTCCACGAGGTTGGGTGAATAAGGAAGAGAAGAAGGGCCAGGGCACCACGCCCCGGCCCTTCGGCGTGCGCTGCGTCGGGTTGCTAGACCCGCGGTACCCGGACGCCGTCCACGAACACTATCTCGCAGCTCAGGACAGTGGTGGTGACCAGGAGGCTCGCCTGCTGCCCGTCCACCAGGTCGTTGCCCCCGACGTAGGCCGTGTCGATATCCCGCCCGTCGGCGTCCTCACCGCAGTTGACGTCGTCGGAGGAGGTGTCGCCCACCGCGCGCAGGGTGTCGTCGCCACCGTCGCCGGTCATGGTGTCCGATCCTATGTTGCCCTTCACCGTGTCGTCGCCGGGGCCGCCCCTGAGCGCCGGGTCGTTGCCGTACCCGCCGGAGATCACGTCGTTGCCGCCGTAGCCGTACACCTTGTCGGCGCCGTCGTTGCCCTTCAGGTTGTCGCCGCCGCCGCGGCCGTAGATCGTGTCCGCGCCGCCCCGGCCGGAGATCCTGTCCGCGCTGCTGGTGCCGTTTAGCCTCTCGCCCTTGGCGGTGCCGTCGATGGTCTTGGCCGCCGCCACGCCGGCCGTCAGGGCCAAGAGCAGCGCCACCAGCGCCGCGGCGAGGGACGAAAGAATGGCCGTTTGGCATATGGCCGGCGCGCGTCGGCGCGCGCCAGAATGGTCTTGGTTCACGGGGATGCCTCCTTAGCGTGTCCGTGAGCTGGCCTCGGGGAGTGGCAGCTCTCCCGGGGCCCATTTCGCTTTTTGGCTGCTACGATTTTCGGGCCCGGCCGTGGCGGGTCCCGGACGTTTTTTCGGTTCCTGCTTACATCCCCCTTTCGGCGGCCCGGCCGCCTCCGCCCAGCGGAGGCCCGCGGCTTTGCGTCCCCGCCTCGCGGCGGGTTTGCCTTTGTCGGGGAGTAGGCGATGCGCGCCGCCCCCTCCTTACGCGACGTCTTCACCCTAAAGCGTGAAGGGACAAGCCGCTACGCCAGAAGGGCACGGTTCGTGCTTCGGGCAACGAATGGTACAAGAACGCAACGTCCTGGTTACGCGCGCGCAACATTAGCGGTTACAAGCGCCCTCGCGGGCCACGACCTTCCGAGAACCCGCACGGCGCGAAGTTCGCGGAAAACCACACATGTGAAGTTCCCGAAAGATGGTTCATGTGGGGTATGCGCCGCCCCGGATGGGGAGGCTAAGCTGCCCTCCGTCGCGGCTTCGCGACCGACGGGCCGAGGAGAGACGCCGTGCACACCAACCCCTCCGCCGAGCAGACCGGCGGCGAGTACGCGCTCACCGAGCAGTTGCTTTCCAAAGGTCAGGCCACGCCGCTGCACTCCCGACCCGAGGACGCCGAGACGTTCTGCGTCCTCGAGGGGGAGGTCACGTTCTACCTCGAAGACGGCCAACTCCTGGCGGCCTCTTCCGGCGCGGTCGTCCACGTCCCCAAGGGGGCGGCGCGCGCCTACCGGGCGGACTCCGAAAGCGCGAGGGTCCTCAACATCACCACCCCCCAACACGAGAGCTTCTTCCGCGCCGCGGGCGAACCGGCGCAGGCACGAACCCTCCCACCGCAAGCCCCCCGACATGGACAAGGTCATGGCCGCGGCGAACGAACACGGGGTGGAGATAGTCGGCCCCCGCTAGGTATCGAGGCCTAGGGACGGTCCCCTTCGCCTCTATCCACCGACGCTCGTGGAAGGTGGGTTCTCAGAACACCGGGCGTACGGGAAATCACCCGTTTGGGGGATGCACCCGCCTCCGCCTGGTGGGTAGGCTACCTCGGTGACGCCACGAGACGGGGCTTGTGCTCCGTGCGCGGCCGGACCAGGAGCGGGGAAGGTAGGCGGCATGCCGAGGAGTGCGACAGGGGACGCGACCTGGGTGGCCCGGGGGTGGCGCTCGGCATCGCTAGGGCGGTCGTATCAAATAGAAGCGCGGCGATCGCAGCGTCCGTGGGCCCGCGCAACGGGCAGCGACGAGGAAGGAGGGATCATGACCCACGTGATCAACAAGGACGAGCTCCCTTATGGGACGATCGCGCACAAATTCGAAGGGCACCGCTACGGCGACGTGGACGTCTCGTTCTTTTTGGTGGACGGCCCGCCCGGTGGTGGCGCGGCGCTGCACACCCATCCCTACGAGGAGGTCTTCGTGACGCTGGAGGGCGAGGCCACCTTCACCGTCGGCGACGATACGATAGAGGTGAGCGCCGGCCAGATTGTGGTGGTGCCGGCGGGCGTTCCCCACAAGTTCGTCAACTCCGGGAGCGGGCCGCTGAGGCAGGTCGACATCCACCCCAGCGGACGCATCCTTCAAGACGACGTCCCGGGGGACTCCTGACCGCACGCTATGTTCGCGAAAGGCAGCATCAACGTTGGGAGGCTGCGGGAAGACCCCGGCACGTCGAGGAGCACTGCGGGCAAGGTGATGTGGGTGGGCAGACCCACGGTTGCCCTTCTACGGACGACGCAGGGGCCCCGCTTCTAACGGCTGCCCTCGATGTGGCGTAACCGTGACGCCGAAGCGCGGGTCTTAGTAGGGCGGGCCGGTGCTTCGTTGACGTGAAAGCAGCTGAAGAGCGATAAATCGCAGCTTGTGCCGGCCCGCATGTTAACTATACGCCAATAGTGTTTGGCACGGATCACCTACACGGGCCGAATCTTAAGAATTTGCCTCCCGACGCTCCAGCCTCCGGTTCGGGGAGAACCCGGAAGAACCGTTTGTAAGATTCCATAACCCCTGCCTTCACGACACCCGGCGCGACACGCCGGATGCGTTCTCGACCTGCCCGAGATCGTCCGGGCTCACCAGAAGCTCTGTGGGGGCGCTCCCCCTCCAAGAAGCCATTGGTCCCCAGTTCGGTTCCCGTGTCCGGTTGCGCCCGTATCCCTGCGCTCTTCTACCGATCTCCGGGATGGTGCCTCGGCCCCGCCGGAAGCGGCGCGTCGTCCCGAACGAAATGGCCCGATAGATGTAACTCTTCCCTCCCGGTGCCTTACGTATCGCTATCGTTGCGCTGCGTTTACCCCGCGGAACGAGCCCCGCTGGGACCACCCGGGGCGAACGGTGAACGATTTAGTACGCCATTCCGTATACGTTAGACGTGAGTTTTTCATACGGGTAGCCGGTATGGGACGGAGCCCAGAGAGTTTGGAGGTGCTGGCGGTGAGGATACTTCTGGTGGACAGGCAGCCCGCGACCCGGCTCGGCCTGCGGGTCTTGATCGAGGGCATGGAAGGGGTTGCGCTGGTCGGCGAGGCCGCGGACACCGGCGAGGCCCTGCGCTTGAGTGCGCAACTGGGGCCCGATTTGGTGATCGTGGACCCCGATCTGGGCAGCAGGATCGCCGTGTGCGGTGAGCTGAAGGCCGCCGAGAGACCGCCGCGGATCCTGGTCTACTCGGCCGACAACTCCAGGGAGGGTGTCGCGGCGGCGAGCCTCGCGGGCGCGGACGGCTTCGTCCATAAAGAGGTGGATACCGAGGTGCTTCCCGAGGCCATAAGGAAGACCTACGCCGGGGAGAGGGTGTGGATGCTGGGGCCCGTCGAAGCCCGTTCGGAGATCGCGCTCAGGGCCCGGATAGAGGCGGCGAAGCTCACGCCCAAGGAGAAGAAGATCCTCGACCTCCTGCTCAAGCGCCGCGCCAACCCGGAGATCGCGGAGCATCTCCACGTCAGCATCAACACCGTCAGGACCCACGTGAAGAGCGTCCTGAAAGAACTCGGGATGGGGAGCCGAGGGGAGCTATTGGACGAGCGACAAGCCTCCTGATCCCCCCTGGGGGTGAGCAAGATCATCGCTCCGGTACGAGGTGATCTGCGGGCGTTTCGGTAGCATCTTGGTCGTAGTCGAAAGCTTACGAAAGGAACGGTATGAAGCACTATATGCAGAATCGCAAGGCCCGTCTGGCGGCGGGAATCGCCGCGGCGACCCTGGCCTTTGGCGCGGCGACCGCCTCCCCGGCGCTCGCCCAGGGTGCCGACGTCGGCAACGCGTTCGCCGACGACGGTGGCATCGCCATCGGTGGCGACACGAACGTCCGGTTCGTGGACGCCTCGCAGTTCCAGTTCGCCGCCCAGGGGCAGTTCGGCGACGCGAACGCGAACGCGTTCGATGGGAGCGAGGCCGTAGCGGTCGTGTCCAGCGAGCAGGGCATCACCCAGAATCAGGTTAATGGCGGTTTCGGCGCCGACTTCGACTTCGACGGGATCGAGGACGTCTTCGACGAGGACGACGACAACGACGGCATCTTCGACGACTTCGAGTAGGCCCGACGGGCAACGACCGTCCCGAGAACACGGGGACGCAAGGGCCGGGTCCTTCGGGATCCCGGCCCTTCTCTTTGCCCTCTCCTACTCGGAGGACGAACGTTCGCGTCCTTACGGCGGTGCTTCTTAGAAGAACCGCTTGAGCAGCCCGATGGCGCCCTGCTTCCAAGGCACCCGGTGCGACACCCCCGAGGCGTTCTCGAACTGTTTGAGGTTGTCCAGGTACCAGCGGAAGTTGCGGAGAAGGGCCTCCTTGTTGGAGAACTTCGGCGCGTAGCCCAGTTGCTTCTGCGCCTTCTCTATGGAGACGAAGGAGTCCTTGGAGGCCGTCTCGTAGACCCACTTGTAGAGGGGGGAGACGCCGAGGCGGTCGAGGATGCGGAGGCCGACGATGGCTGGGGCCGCGGGGAAGCCGACTATCTTTTTGCCGTGCCCGGCCTCGTCGAGGACGGCCTGGTAGTCCTCCTTCATGGTGGTGAACTCGGCCGCGCCGATGTTGAAGGTGTCGTTTACCTGCTCCTCCGGCAGCGTGAGGCAGAGGGCGATGGCGTCGCAGAGGTCCTCGACGTCCAGGAGCTGGTAGCGGTTGTTGCCCGAGCCGATCATGGGGAAGTCGTGCCCCGTGTGGGCCCAGTCATAGAGGAGGGCGAAGACCCCGAGTCGCTCTGGGCCCACAAAGGACTTTGGGCGGATGATCGGGACCGTAAGCCCCTTCGCGCGGTACTCCAGGCAGACCATCTCGGCCTGGATCTTGGCCTGCCCGTAAGGCCCAACACCCTCCAGCTTGTCCGTCTCGTAGAGCGGGTGGTGGTCCGGTATGCCGTAGACCGCCGTGGAGGAGACGTGGACGAGGCGCTTCACGCCGTGGCGGAGGGAGGCGTCGAGCACGTTGCGGGTGCCCTCGACGTCCGTGGTGTAGATGTCCTCGGCCGAGTAGAGGGGCAGAGCCGCCGCCGTGTGGACCACGAAGTCCGCGCCTTCTACGGCGCGGTCCACGAACGCCTTGTCGCGGATGTCTCCGGTGAGCTCCTCGACCTGGCCGCGTTCTGGGTAGTCGAAGGGCTCGAGGTCGAGGGAGGCGACCTCGTAGCCGCGGGAGAGCAGGTGCCTGGCGAGGTTGATGCCCAGGAACCCGGCGCCGCCGGTGATGAGCACTTTCGCGTGTCGGTCCATAAGGGGGGTTCTCCTTCGGATAAGAGGCGGGGACGGTGACCCGCCCCAAACGGCGCGCATTGTAGCACGGCGGCGTCTCCGTCTACGGACCGCGACGGCGGGGTGGATCCGGCCCTCCGCGCGGGCGTGGTGTACAAATACGGTTCTGAGATCCGACAAACCCGGGCCCCCGCGGGGGACCCGGCCCGGGAGGGAGGCATCCTGTCAGGCACAGGTAGAGACAACGCGGGCTTCGGGCGGTTCTGGCCCCTCTTCGTGGGGTTGCCCCTCATCGCGCTCCTCGCGGTCGCCGCCATCGTGCTGTCCGGCGGCGGGAACGGGCCTTCGCAACCGGCGCCCGACGACCGGCCGCGGGCCTCTGGGAACGGCGGGGACCCGGGCCTCGGCACCCCGACGCTCGGCTCGGAGGACGCGCCGGTGGTCATGACCGAGTACTCGGACTATCAGTGACCGTTCTGCGGCAAGTTCTCCCGTGAGGTGGAACCAGAGCTCTACGAAAAGTACGTGAAGGACGGGACGCTGAGGCTGGAGTGGAAGGACTTCCCCTACCAGGGCCAGGAGTCCGTGGACGCCGCGCTGGCCGCCAGGGCCGCCCAGGCGCAGGGGGCGTTCTGGGAGTACCACGACCTCATCTACGAGAACCAGTCCTCCGGCAACAGCGGCGGCTACAACGAGGAGCGCCTGACCGCGCTCGCCGAGGAGGCCGGCCTCGACGTTGAGAGGTTCGAGAGGGACCTTGCGGAGGCCCGCTACGAGGGCGTGGTGCAGGCGGACTTCCGGGAGGGTCAGGACCTCGGCGTGAGCGGCACGCCGACGTTCTACATCAACGGGCGGGTGATCGTCGGCCTGCAGCCGCTGGAGACCTTCGAGCGGGCCATAGAGGAGGCCGAGAGGGAGGCAGACGGTGGTTGAGGTCTCCTTTCTGGCCTCTTTCCTGGGCGGGCTGCTCTCGCTGCTCTCCCCGTGCAGCGCGCTGCTCCTGCCGGCGTTCTTCGCCTACGCCTTCCAGTCACGCTTCGAGCTCGCTTGGAGGACCGCCGTCTTCTACGTGGGGCTCACGGCGACGCTCGTGCCTTTAGGGATGGGGCTCGCGGCCGTCAGCCGGCTCGTATACGGCTACCGGGGGACCCTGATCCTGGTCTCCGGGCTACTCATCATCGGCCTGGGCATCCTCCAAATCTCGGGCCGCGGCTTCTCCCTGGTCCCCTCCCGCTTCGGCGGCGCCCGGGGCGACTCCCTGATCTCCACCTTCGCCCTGGGCGCGGTCTACGGCTTCGCCGGCTTCTGTTCGGGCCCGATCCTGGGCGCCGTCCTCACCGTCGCCGCCTCCTCGGGCTCGCCGCTCTACGGCGCGGCCCTGCTCGCGATCTACGCGGCCGGCATGGCCGTTCCTCTCTTCGCGATGGCCCTCCTTTGGGACCGCTTCGACCTGGGCCACCGCCGCTGGCTCAGGGGACGGGAGATCACGCTCCCGGGCGGGGTCCCGGTCCACTCCACGAACCTCGCCTCGGGCGTGATGTTCATCCTGCTCGGCACCGTCTTTATAGTGTTCCAGGGGACGTCGGCCCTGGAGGGCTTCTACGCCGCGAACGGCGCCACCGACCTCGCCTTCGCCGCCGAACGCTGGGTGAACGGCCTCGCCGAGAGCGTGCCGATCGCGCTGCTGCTGGCGGTCCTGGCCGTGCTGCTGGGGGGCTTCGCCCTCTACAAGCTCTCGCGCCGCCTGCTCCGCCGGGGCAAGAAGCGCCCGGCGGACCACAGGGGCTAGGCGGTGGATCTCCTCCTGCCGGACCGCTTCGAGGACGCTGTGGCGTCCTACGGTTACGTGAGGACGATCTTCGAGCAGGTCGCATCGGGTGAACGGGCGGCGACCGTCTCGATCACGCCCTCCACCCGCCACGTCGGCGTCACCCGTCGGGACACCTTCCGCCCCGGCTTCGCCGACGCCGTCCGCGCCGCGAACGAGGAGGGCTACCCCGTCCTCGTCCGGTCTTCCGGCGGGGGCGCCACCGCCGCCGATACGGGCACCTTCGGCTTCTCCATCATCCGGCCGGCGGGGGAGGAGATCGGGCGCGGCATCCCCGAACGCTACGACGAGGCGGCGGCGCTGGTGCTCGGGGCGTTCTCACGCTTGGGGCTCGCGGCCGAGGTGGGGGAGGTCAGGGACGAGTTTTGCCCCGGCGACCACAGCGTCCGCGTCGGCGGGTGGGAGGGCGGCATGAAGCTCTGCGGCATCGCCCAGAGGGTGACGAGCCGGGCGACGAGCGTCGGCGGCATCGTGCTCGTGGAAGGCGAGGGAGAGCTCGCCCGCGTGCTGGGGAAGGTCTACGGCGCCCTCGGGCTCCCCTTCCGCCCCGAAAGCGTCGGGAGCGCTCGCCGCGCCGGAAACGGGGCTCCCGTGGAGGCGTTCCTCGAAGCCTTCGCCGACGAAGCGGAGGCCCGCTACGGCGCCACGCGCGTCCCGCTCGACGACGAGACGGTAGCGCTGGCCCGAGAGAGCGGGGCCGCGCACCTCGTCCGAGGCTAGGGATCTCTCCTGCTATCGCTCACGGCGGGAACCGAAATTTCCCGTACACGGTTCCTCTTCCAGGCGCAGCTCCGGAACCGGGCAGTACCAGGAAGCGCAAGAGAGCAACCCGCAGGAGGATCTCGGAGTACCCCTATGGGCCGGGTAGCGCGGTATGCGAGGGTGGGTTCATCGGCCGGGGGCCTCGCTGGAGCCCCCGGCCCCTCCCCTTTATCCCATTCGCCCGAGCGCGTGGAAGGTAGGGTCTCGGAAGTTCGTCTCGAGGGGGGTCTGGAGGGTTCGTTGTCTCGTCTCGACTAGTGCGGAGGGGATACTCCCCTGAGTATCGTCCATCCCACCGCCCCGGCGATCAGCGAAGCGGCCAGGATGCCGATCTTGGCGGCGTCCACCAGCGAGCCGTCCGAGAAGCCCAGGTCGGAGATGAACAGGCTCATCGTGAACCCGATGCCGGCCAGCCAACTCGCCCCGTAGACGTGGCGCCAGCCGACCCCCCGCGGCAACTCGCTGACGCCGCTCTTTACGACCAGCCACGCGAAGAGGGTGATGCCCAGCTGCTTGCCGACCACAAGGCCCGCGACGATCCCCAAGGTTACGGGGCTCGTAAGCGCGTCGGCGATGCCCCCGCCGATCCGCACGCCTGCGTTGGCCAGGGCGAAGATCGGCATGATCGCGGTGACCACCCAAGGGTGCAACCTGTTCTCCAGCTCGTGCAGGGGCGGCTCCAGCTTGTAGGCGGCGCGGTTCAAGGCCTGCAGGGCGGCCTGCCGTTCCTCGTTGGCTAGCACGTTCTCCCCCTTCTCGCCGGCCTTCTCGAAGCGGTCGAGGACGTACCTGCTACGCTCGAGGAACGCCCCCGGGTTGATGAAGGAGACGGCGGGCACCGTCAGCGCCAGCAGCACCCCGGCTATGGTGGCGTGTACCCCCGACAGCAAGAACGCCAACCACAGCCCGATTCCCAGCAACGCGTAGACCAGCGTCCTGGCCACCCCTATAAGGTTGGCCGCGATAAGCGCGAGCAGGAAGAGCCCGCCAACGCCCAAGGCGCCCCAGGAGATCTCCGAGGTGTAGAAGAAGGCGATCACCAGCACCGCCACTATGTCGTCCACGATGGCAAGCGCCGTCAGGAACACCTTGAGCGCCACCGGCGCCCTCTCGCCCAGCAGGGCCAGGACCCCCAGGGCGAAGGCTATGTCGGTTGCCATCGGTATCCCCCAGCCCGCCGCGCCCTCCGTGCCGGCGTTGAAGGCGAGGTAGATCAGCGCCGGCACCACGGCCCCGCCCAGGGCCGCGGCGATGGGCAGCGCCGCGTTGCGCAACGAGGAGAGCTCGCCCACCAGCACCTCGCGCTTGATCTCCAGACCGACGACCAGGAAGAAGACCGCCATGAGCCCGTCGTTGATCCAGTGGGTGAGGTCCTTGGAGATCGAGAAGTCGCCCACGCCCACGGTCAGCTTCGTGTGCCACAGAGCGGCATAGCTGTCGCCCCAGGGGGAGTTGGCCCACACGAGGGCGATCGTTGTGGCGATGATAAGGAGGATGCCGCCGGAGGACTGCTTGTGCGCGAAGTCCTGGAACGGGCGCACGATCCTCTCTACCGGCGGCCGCTCTCGCGCTACGCTCATGCAGCGCGTTGTACCCGCAGCAGATACGCAAGAATCACCGAAGAAGCTTATTCACCCGGGTGCGTGGAAGGGGCCTGCTGCGAAGGTCGCCTCGACCGGGTTCGCGGATCTTCGCGCCGAGGGGTTCTCGGACGTCTTCGGGGAAGCCCGGGATGCCGGGCTATGAGCAATGCTCTATGAGGGCCACCGTTACTCCGGTCGTCGCAGAGATCGAAGTTGGGCCCGCTCGCGCCTAGCCACCTGTCGTAGGAGAGCGGCGCTAACCTCCCCTGGCCCCGAAAACTCCTCGTCGCCGAGGCCACGGAGCGCCTCTGTTAGGACATCGGGCGGAGCGTTGCTCCGGGCGGTGAAGGTCAACTCCTCGCCGCTGGCCGGATAATCGGCCCCTTCCAGGTATTTGTGCAGGTCCACGGCTAGGGGGTTGAAGGTCATAGGATCCTTCCTTGGTCCTCTCTCGCCTCTTACTAGTCGTTCCGAGTATTCCACCGCCTTCTGTGGTGGGTATCTGAGCGATCTGAGAATCCTCACAGAAAGCTCCTTGAGCATGAGACTCCTCTATGCGCCCCTGTTCACCGGGGCCTTTCGCCCGATGGCGTGTAGCGATCGCGGGATGTTTTCCTTTAGCACGTGGCGGGCAGGCGTGGCGGAACCTACGGGCAGGTTCGGTCGCCCCCGCACGCGTAGAATGGGGGCGTGAACGCGCACCGGGAGAGCCGGCAAGGATGAAGCAGAACAGGTTGCTCGCGGCGTGGCGGCGGGCCCTGAGACGCGGCGCGAGGTCCGGCGGGGAGGGAGGCGGGGCCGGGCCGACGGCCGGGAGTCAGCCTACCCCGATCTACGTCTCCGCGCGGGTGCTTGCCGGCATCGTCGCGCTGGCCGTCGCGGTGCTCGCGCTGTTCCTGTACGCCGCTCCGACCGTGCCCATCGTCGCGCTGGGGGGGATGGCGCTCGCGATCGTGCTCTCTTTTCCGGTGCGGGCGCTCTCCCACGCAATGCCCAGGCCGCTCGCGATCCTGGTTACGGTGCTCGGCCTGCTCGGGCTCATCGCGCTCGCCTTCTTCTACCTGGTGCCGCTGCTCATCCAGCAGCTAAGGGACCTGGTGGTGCAGGTGCCGACCATCGCCAACGGGGCCAACAGGCTGCTGCTGGACCTGATCGACTTCCTCGACGAACGCCAGTTGCTGCCCGGCTCGGACCCGGAAGAGTTCGGACAGAGCCTGGTCAACGAGCTCTTCGACCGCGCCCAGAGCCTCACGGAGAACCTGCTGCGGGGCCTGGTCGGGTTCATCCCGCGGGCCTTCGGGTTCGGGGTCGCCCTCTTCGGGGTGCTCTTCGTGGGGGTCTACCTGCTGGTGGACGTGCGCATGGTCAAGGCCGCGTACCTGCGGACCGCGCCGAGGGCCTACCGGCGCGACGCCCGCGACCTTTGGAACGCCTTCGGTGAGTCCCTCTCGCGCTACCTCGGCGGGCTGGCCGTGGTCGTCGTCATCCAGGGCGCGCTCGCCGCGTTCGCGCTCTACCTGCTCGACGTGCCCTACGCCATCCTGCTGGGCGCCTGGGTCTCGGCGACCGCGATCATCCCCTACCTCGGCGCGTTTATCGGGGGGATACCGGCCGTCATCGTGGCCGCCGTCTTCGAGGACGCCTCGCCCACCATAGTGTCCACGACGACGCGCGTGATCCTGGTGATCGTGGTCTACACCCTGATCCAGCAATTCGAGGGCAACTTCCTTACCCCCCGCATCCAGGGTAACGCCCTCCACGTCCACCCCATCCTCGTCCTCCTCGCCGTTATAGGCGGCGGCGAGCTGGCGGGCCTCGCCGGCATCGTCTTCGCCGTCCCCGCCGTCGCCGTCCTCCGCGTTTTCTTCGACTTCCTCAGAGTCCGCCTGAGGACGAACCCGGAGTAGAGGTGTCAGCCGTCAGCGGCTACGCGCAGCCGGGTCGAGGCGAACCCCAATCGCCTGCCCCGCCGCACGCGGGCATACCGCATCTGCGAGACACCCCTCGGCGAGAAGCCGATAGCTGGGCGCTGATAGCTGACGGCGGCGGTTCGCGCAGCGAACTGCCTACCCTGCCTACTGTTGCTGTTTGACGATGTTCGACACCTCCTCCTGGAGGGTGGCGACGGCGTCTTCGGGAGACATCTCGCCGGCGAGGGAGGCGTTGAACTTCTCCGCCATCTCCAGGGAGATATCCGAGTAGAGGGGGGAGACGGGCCTGGGGCGGGAGTTATCGATAATGACGTTCTTGCCGAGCCTGGCGACGGGGACCTTGTCCAGGATGTCCTGGTCCTCGTAGAGCTCGCGCCGGACGGGGAGCTTCGACCCTTCGAGCGCGTTTCTCTTGAGTTGCTCGGGCGCCGTCATCCACTGGATAAACTCCCACGCCTGGTCCTGCTTCTCGGAGGCGGCGTTCACGAGGAAGTTCCAGCCGCCAAGCGCGCTCGCGCTCTGCGCGCCCCCCGTGGGTATCGCTGCGATGCCGACTTGGTCGGGTTTGATCTCCGACTCTTTCGGATCGGAGAGGAGGGCGTAGACGTAGGGCCAGTTGCGCAGGAACACGGAGTCTCCGCGCACGAAGGCGCCGTGGGACTGGTCCTCCATATACTGGAGCACCGCGCGGGTGGTTACCCCATCCTCGATCATGGCCCGCTCGGTGGTCAGAGCGGCCACGGACTCGGGGCTCTCAACCACGACCTTGCTCGGGTCGTCGGGGTCGAGCACGTCGCCGCCGTGGGTCCAGATGTACTCCAGCCCGTTGCACACCCCGCCCTCGTACTCCGCCCCCTGGAAGACGAACCCGAACTTGGTACCCTCGTCCTGTTGGGTCTTTTTGGCCTGCTCTTTGAGCTCGTCCCAGGTCTTCGGCGGTTCGGAGAAGCCCGCCTTCTCCAGCAGGTCCTTGCGGTAGTAGAGGAGGCCCGCGTCGGTGTACCAGGGAACACCGAAGATACCGTCCTCAAACTTCATGGCCTCCATCGGCCCCGGAAGGAACTCGTCGCTGTCCTTGAAGCGATCCGAGAGGTCGGAGATGTATCCGTTGGCGGCGAACTGTGCCGGCCAGATGACGTCGCCGCCGATCACGTCTATGTCGCCGCCCCCCGCTTGGAACTGGGTGCGGAGCTGGTCGAAGTACTGGCCGGTGTCCGCAGGCATCTCCCTGTAGTTGACCTTGAAGCCGTCGCTCTGCTCGTTGAAGGCCTCGATCAGCTTCGGCAACACTCCCGTGCTGTCTGGGCCCCAGGAGAAGATGATGTCGTCGCTCGCCGCACCTCCGCCGCCGCCGCAACCCGCAAGCGCCCCGCTCCCAAGCAACGCCGCCCCCGCGAGCCCCGCTCCGCCCTTCTTCAGAAAGTCCTTGCGGCTGAACCTCGCACCGCCAGTCGTTGCACGTTGCATGCATCCTCCTTGCTATCGCTTTCCCCACCGGACTCGCCGGCGCCCACATTATGCTAGAAAACTGCCGCCCACGCCCCTTCGGTCGGAGGCGGACGGATGCCGAAATAGCCGCGGGTCGACGCGTGTGGCATGCTGCCGTTCCGACGGCATCTTGGGAAAGGCGGCAGGGCATGAGCGAGGCGGCAAACGGGGATCGTGCACTGGAGGGAAGGACGGCGCTGGTCACCGGGGCCAGCAGCGGGCTGGGGAGGGCCACGGCGGTCGCCCTGGCAGGCGCCGGCGCGGACGTCGCGCTGGTGGCAAGAAGCGCGCAAGAGCTCGAAGAGACGGGGGAGGAGGTCTCCAGGGCCGGCCGCCGGGCGCTGGTCTTGCCAGCGGACCTGGCGAGGGAGGACGAGGCGGCGACGGTCGTCGAGCGGACCGTAGGGGAGTTCGGGCGCATAGACGTGTTGATCAACGCCGCGGGCATCGACGTGCCGGGTACGGTGGAGGAGCTGGACGTGGCTGGTTGGGATCTGACGCTCTCCGTGAACCTCAGGGCGCCGTTCTTGCTCTCCAAGGCCGCCTTCCCGCGCATGCGCGAGGCTGGCGGCGGGACGATAGTGAACGTCTCCTCGGTGGCGGGCAAGAAGGGCTGGGCGAACGCTTCGGCTTACTGCGCCTCCAAGTTCGGCCTCACGGGCCTTACCGAAGCCCTGGCCGACGAAGGAAGGGGGCACGGCATCCGGGCGATCGTGCTCTACCCCGGCGCCATGGCGACCAACTGGGGCGCCTTCTCCCCCGAGGAGCGCCAGCGGAGTGAGCCGAACGGGGCCCCGGAGACGCAGGTCCTCGCGCCGGAACGCGTCGCGGACTTTATAGCCTGGTTCGTCGCCTCCCCGCCCGAGTTCGTGCTGACGGAGGGGATCGTGCTTCCCATCGAGGAGGGATTACCCTAGGGGCGTGTTTGCGAACCCCCTCCAGGGTATAGCGGCGATCCCGGTGTGGTTTTAGCCTGTGGATCCCAGTCACGCATAGCGCATCGCACCATGTTCATCATGAGCCCTACCGCACGCTCGTCGTCCAGCCCCTGCTGCCGCGCGAGCGAGCGCCAGGTCTGGAAGTCGAGGGCGTGGCCCAGGGCGGCCAGCAGCAACGAGAGGCGCTCATCCTCTACCCCCCAGCCGGTACTGGGCCTCCATACGGCGGCCGTGCGTCGCCTGACGAAAGACGAGCACCTCTCGGCGGAGTTCGCCACCACCTGGCCCCGGTATGATCTGGACCGGAAGACCCGGGCGCTGCTCTCCTACGCCAAGAAGCTGACCCAGGAGCCCAGCATGGTGGAGGACTCCGACATCGAGAACCTGCGGGCAGCCGGCTGGGAGGAGCGAGAGATCTACGAAGCCACGGCGCTCGTCTCCCTGTTCAACTACAGTGGTCGGCTGGAAGCCGCGTCGGGGCTAGCGATGGACCAGATACCAGAAGGAGCGCCTTTCCCCGAGGCAACCCTGGGTGGGCCAACCGTGTCGGCTCGCGCCTGACAGCGGCTTGCGTGTAGATTGATCGGCGTGCGAGACTGCCGGCATGAAGCCGTACTCGAAGGACCTCAGGCTTAAGATACTGGCCGCCTGCGACCGCGGGATGCCCCGGGCAGAGGCCGCCCGCCTCTTCGGCGTCTTGGAGCCGACCATCCGACGCTACCTGAGGCTGCGCCGCC
>DASYWA010000111.1:0-9657 GCA_035936475.1 Rubrobacter sp.
ACCCCGGCCTCCTTGTGGCGCCTCCTCACCACGTCGTAGACGGCCTGGTCGCTCAGCCTCGCCGGGACGACCTCGCCGTCCGGGTCGGTCCTCGCGCGCACGATGGTGCCGCCCTTGTTCACCGGCAGGAACAGCGCCCCGGGCTCTGCGCCCCTCAGGCCCACCCACAGGTTCACCGCCCTGTCGGCGCCGCCCTCGGCGTAGACCATCCGTTCCTTGTTGCCCTTGCCCCTGACCCTGACCTCCAGCGTCCCAGGGTCGTAGTCCCCGAGGTCGAGGGAGACCGCCTCGCTCCTCCTCAGGCCGCATGCGTAGAGCAACGCGAAGAGATGGCGAGGGTGGGCGATGACGAGGTTTGACGACAGTTTGACGACAACCCGCCCGAAACAAGGGGCAACGTCGGGTACCACCGAAACCACGAAATCGTCTTACATAAGGAGTTTGTGCAACCTTGGGAAACAGAGGCAAACATCACTTCCCTAACTGAAAATCGTGGTGTCCCGGGTTCGAATCCCGGTCCCGCCACTCGCGAAATGCCGGCAAACAGGCGGATAAGCGGCTTAACCTACGGACTTCCGTCTCAGTACTGACACCGCCTCGATACCGGCGAGCAAAGCGGCCGAGTACGGGAAGGCGTCAACAGGACGGTCTACCTCATTCTCGCGGGTCGGAACCCGGCGCGCGGCGGCCGGGGCGCAGCAACCAGTCTTCCAGGCGCCTACGGTGCACCAGGACGAGCGTGGCGGCGACCGCGATGGTCAGCCCGGCCGCCGCCAACGTCGCAGCGGAGCGACCCACGAGCTCCGTGGTAACAAAGGCCGTCAGCAACCATCCGGGCAGCCTCCCCAGCGCGACCAGGAGGGCGAAACGCCTGAGGGAGACCCCCGACAGGCCGGCAACGGCGACCGCCAAATCATCGGGCACGAGGGGCACCAGCATCACGACGAACAGCACCATCCCTTTCTCGTCGTGGAATACGCCTGAGAACCGCTCGAAGTTTGCCTGCCCGACGATCCTGACCGCCAACGGACGGCCCCATCGGCGCACTGAGACGAAGAGCACAACCGAGCCGACCACGCCGCCGGCGAGGATCAAGGCCGTTCCGACCCACGGCCCAAACAGCAGCGGGCCGGCGACGGTCGTCACGCCGCCGGGAAGGGGGGCCACGATAACCTGGGCAACGTGCGCCACGAAGAAGGCCGCCGGCGCCGAGACGCCGAGACCCGAGACGTACCCCCGCATCGCCTCTGGGGAGCCGAAGACTCGCCACGATCCGTCCGTGCCAGGCGGCCCATTTAGGATCGACGGGCCCACCGCGAGCGCGCCCGCCAACAGCAGCGTCGCGAGGAGCAGCGACGACACCCTCGGGCCCGGCCGCGACCAGGCCGGGCTCCCCTTTCCCCGCGGCACCCTCAGCGTCCTTCCTTCAGATGCGGGGCTGCTGCCCGGGCCGCGTGTACCGGGGTCGCCGGCCCCCGAACCCTGCGGAGGGGCAGGTTCCGTCCGGCCCTCCTGGCGCGGGTTTTCGGTTCTGGGTATTACCTCAACCCTCGGTGTAGAATCCGCCGGGCGGACCGTGCGACGGCGCCGCGCGGGGCGTCGCCTCCCTGGCTCTTCCGAGGGGTTCAACGGTTTCCATTCAAGCAAGCAGACAAGGACGGTGTGAGATGCAAAGCGTAAGGGTTGTTCGGGGCGTGGCGTGGGTCTTGCTTGCCGTAGGCCTGCTTGCCAGCGGCGCGAGTTCCCTCTTCGAGTTGTATAGCGCGCTGCCGTGGTTCGACGAGGTCCTGCACCTGGAGCTCACCCTGGCCCTGACGATGCTGGTCGGCCTGTACGGCTACGGCGTGGTGCTTACCGGGGCCCGCGAGCACGGCTTGCTCCTGGTTCTCACGATAGCCGGCATGGGGCTCGCCCTCGCCGCCCTCTGGGAGGTGTGGGAGTGGATCTACGACCAGTTCGTGAGGCCCAACGCCATCCTCGGCAAGACGGACACGATCATCGATATGGTCATGGGCACCGTCGGCTCCCTCGCGGCCGGCTACGCGTGCCTGAGGGCGCTGCGGGGAGGGCGCTAGGCGCCGATCCGCGCCCGCGGCGCCGCCCGTCCGGGGGCCGCACGCGGACGCTGCTCGACAGGCTTCCCCGGCGGTGAACCCCCGGGCCAGACGTTCGGGAGGGATCATGGCGGCCCGCCGATCGTGTCAAGCCTGAGCGTTTGGCCGGGATTTGGGACGCGCACCTCCACCCCGGGGGCGAGGTTTGCGGCGTGACGGCGGAAGTCGGCGGGCGGATCTCCCGAAGACGCCGACATCGCGTGTCCTAGGCCGAGGGGCGCGTAGGTGCCCCAGTGAACGGGCACGGCGACGAGCGGCCTGAGGAGCCTGAGGGCTTCGGCGGCGCGGCGCGGGTCCAGGTGACCGGGCACGGGGACCGGGAGACGCTCCCAGAGCGGCGCGAGCGGGCCCCATCCCCCTACTGGCAGGAGGGCGAGGTGGAGCAAAGGGCGCCCTATCTCTGCCATTCCATCGAAGGCGCCCGTGTCCCCCGCAAAGTAGATCCTGAGCCCGCCCGAGAGCACGTAACCCAAAGCCGGTGCCCTCGGCCCGAGGGGAGAGCGGGCGCCGGGGTGCTCGGCGTGGACCGCGCGGACCGCGAGCGAGCCGATACGGACCTCCTCTCCGGCCTCCACCTCCGTCACGCACCCGAACCCGTGTCTTTGGAGCAAACGGCCACCACCCCGCGGGACGATCAAGGGCGTCCCGCGGTCCACCATCAGGAGGGAGGGCAGGTCCAGGTGGTCGAAGTGCAGGTGCGAAAGGAGCACGGCGTCGACGCCGGCGTAGCTCGCGGCGTCGACGCTAGCAACCTGGCGTCTGAGGTACGACACGCGGTCGCGCAAGACGGGGTCCGTTAGCAGGCGCACTCCATCCAGGTCGAGGAGCACGGTGCTGTGCCCGAGCCAGACGAGGCGCGCCGGTGAACGCGGGATGGACCCTCGCGCGAACCACTCCCCGACATTGCCGCTATCCAATGCTGCCCTCCATATACCCGCCTCTACCCTGCGGCCCCGCGCGTCCTACCGGTCAAGTCTGCCGCTACCGGATGACGAGGTTCTCGCAGTTGGAGACTTCATCTTGCTCGTCGACCGCGCAGGCGTCGTTGCCGGAGCCGCCCTGGACGTCGTCGTCGCCCAAGATCTCGCCTTCCTCCGCGGAGAACAGGAAGTCGTCGCCCCCTGGTTGTCGAAGAGCAAATCGTTCCCCGTCGCCGCCCAGGCTGTCAGGGCCGGCGGTGGCGGTGAACGCCTCGCCTGTACCGCCCGAGTCCTGGGCGAGTCCGGGCCGCCGGCGAGCGCCAGCGTCCCCGCCACCGGGACGAGGGCCGTCCGTTTCGCGACCCGCGTTGCATCTTTGCGTCTCCCTTCGTCTGCGCAGTCCCCTTGGAGGGCCACCTAACAACGTCAACCCACACCGTACAAGCCGAAGTGCGCGATTGTGGTAAAGGATCCTCAAGCGACGGCAAGGAGATCATTCCTCAGCTGGCGATCCGCAGCGGTTTGAACGCCGCTTCGAGGACCTTGAGCGGCAGCGGCCTGGCCTGCCACCCTTCCGGCGTGAGCTCCTCGGCGTTGGTCTTGTCCAGCTCGAACATCGCCTCCAGCCCCCCGGCGACCTGCGCGCTGTAGATCTCCAGGTTCGTCTCGTGCAGCCCGAAGAGGCTTAAAGTGTCGAGGTTTGCCGAGCCTACCGTCGACCACACGCCGTCCACGGTGGCGGTCTTGGCGTGGACCATGTAGTCCTTGTAGACGAAGATCCTGACGCCCGCCTTCAGCATCTCTCCCGTGTATGGGCGGGAGGCCCAGTCCACGAGCGGGTGGTTCGAGTACTTCGGGATGAGCACCTGAACGTCCACCCCCCTGCGGGCCGCGTTCATCAGCTTCTCCCTGAGCCCGGATCCGGGGGTGAAGTAGGCGCTGGTTATGCGTATACGCTCGGTGGCCTTGTCTATGCTCCGCATGTAGATGTCCCGGATCGGATGCGTGTGGTAGTAGGGGTCGTTGCTGTGGAAGACCAGAGCGGGGTTCCAGGAGCGACCCCGGACCTGCGGTATCGCGGCCAGGTTCTCCGGGCGATGGGTGTTCCAGAAACCGACGAAGGACCGCTCCATCTCGTGCACCTGCTCACCGCTGAGGCGGAAGTGCGTGCCGCGCCACCGCGTGAAGAGCTCTCCGATGTTGAAACCCCCACCAAACGCCACCCGCCCGTCCACGGCAAGGATTTTTCGGTGGGTACGGTGGAGGGTTCGGGGGTTGAGAGCGTCCGTTGCTCCGGAGAACGAGCGGAAACGCAGGGTCTCGATCTCGTCCGGAAAGTCCTTGAAGGAGGAGGGTTGGCCCAGGTTCGCGAGCTCGTCGAAGATGGCGTAGACGCGGACACCCTCCCGCGCTTTGCGGGCCAGGGCGTCCACGAACCGCCGGCCCACCCCGTCGTCCAGCCACATGAACGTCTCGACAAAGACGTGGTCCTCGGCGCGACCTATCTCGTCGAGCATGTCCTCGTAGAGGCTGCCGTAGTCTGGATAGAGCTTTATCCGATCGTCCCCGACCTTCAGCTCAGGCTGCTCTTCCCGGGGGAAGCCCTCCTCAGGCGGCTGCTCCCAGAAGTACTTGCGCCGCACCTTTTCGAATACCTCTACGGCCGCCAACACCGTCGCCTCGGCGGCGGTCAGCAGCGCAAGGGCTTTGATCCCCCTCCTCCTTAGGTAAGCCAGGGTCTCTCCGATCATCCTCCGCCTCCAACGCATGCTTCGTATCCTTCCGGATCTGAGGGTCCTAACGGTCTGGCCTCTCTAGTAGAGTGCCCGGTCGGCGAAGTAGCCTACCACGAACGATTGCGGCTCTTGAAAGCTTCCGTAACGCCCCCGGTAAGCGGAGGCGGCGAAGAGCCCTCGGGTTACGACTCGCAACCCGAGGTAGCGGACGGGAGGGGCGGCATCTGGGCGGCCACCTCCCGCCGAGCAGGGGCTGGGGGTTGGCGCATCTCTCGGGTCGCTACCGGCTGGATGCCGGAGGCGCCCTCACGCACACCCCGGTCCGCCATCGATTCGAGCCACATCCGCCGCCGCTTCCTGGCGTCCACTTTGCCGTACACGCGCTTACCTCCTCGCCGCGGCCCTGCGTGGCCGCTCGGGTGTTTACGGATGTTTTACCCCCGCCCGGTTGGGGCCCCGTAAGCACGCGTTGGTGTTCTGTAAAGGGCGCGTGAAGAAACCTTTACCTTCCCGACCCTCAGCACGGTTGGCGGAGCGCCGGGATCTGCCACGTCGGCCCCGGAAGGAGGCCGCACCCGGCGACGCGATCCCGAACGTTCTTGAGGAGCGATATCCCGCCCCCATCGAGGCCGCTTGCGCGGCCGTACGCGGCGAGGAGGACGAAGAACCCTCCCGTCGCCAACTCGTAGACGTCGCTGGTGGTTATTATCTTGACGGAGGGCGCGTCCGCGGTCGCCACGGTGAGAGTGGGGTCCTATCGCAGTATATGGGAGGCAGGCACCAAGATATACCTGCCGGGGATTGGATATGTTGACACCAGCCTGGCACCACTGAACGCGCGACGCATGGTAACCTCTGGAAACTGCCGGGAACGGATTCGGCATGAACAAGCCGAATCCGCAACATTGGGAAACGTTCGGCAACGCTGTTCGTTGGACTGAAAATCGTGGTGTCCCGGGTTCGAAACCTTGTCGCGCCACCGCAGATCTCCTCTCGAGCGCAGGGTAGGCGTTTCCGGTACCTCGTCGGGGCGCAACGATGGTCGAGGTTTCGCCCGATTGGCCCTCCGGCCGCGCGTTGGGGGAACGCGTCCGGGAGCGACTCGTGTGGGCGGGGCCGGTGGTTCGCGTGTGCGATATGGGTTGTCGTAATAAGATAGCAGCTTTGGGTAACCGCGAATGGCGGGTTTGGCAAGCGAACGGGGAGGCGGCGAAGGGTTGGGCGTGAGGCGGACGCGAAGGGGTTTTCTCAAGGTTGCGGCGGGCGGCGGTGCCTGGTTGGCGCTTCTGGCGCTGGTGGGGTGCGAGCCGAACCGGCCCGTCCAGGCGTTCGCCGCGCCGGCGGGGCCAACGAGGGCCTTCCGCTCGCGCCCGGACCTTGCGCCGCCCCCGGTCGAGGTGACCACGCGGGCCCGGAGCACGGCCCAGGGCTACCTCTTCGCCGCCCCGAAGAACGGACCCGGGGAGCAGCACCCCGCCCAGGACGGGTCCATGATCCTCGACAACGAAGGGCAACCCGTGTGGTTCCGTCCCGTGCGCGCCGAAGAGCGGGACGCGATGGACTTCAAGGCGCAGAGCTACAAGGGCAGGCCGGTCATTACTTGGTGGGAGGGCGTCCACGGCGGCTACGGCAACGGCGAGTACGTCATCTTCGACGAGTCCTACCGGGAGATTAGGCGGTTCCCGGCCGGTAACGGCTACCCCGGCGACCACCACGAGTTCCTCATAACCAAGCGCGATACCGCCCTCATCTTGATCTACGCCGAGACGCCGATGGACCTCTCCGCCTACGGCGGGCCCAAGGACGGCGCCGTTATGGACGGGGTTGCCCAGGAGATAGACATAGAGACCGGCGAGGTCCTCTTCGAGTGGCACAGCTTAGAGCACGTCGGCCTGGAGGAGTCTTTCTACGAACCCGAGCCCGACCTCGTGGAGGCCTACGACTACTTCCACATCAACTCTATCGAGGAGGAGGGTGAGGACCACCTGCTGATCTCGGCGCGCAGGACCTCCGCCGTGTACAAGGTCGACCGCAGGACGGGGGAGGTCGTCTGGCGTCTGGGCGGAAAGAGGAGCGACTTCGAGATGGGGGAGGGGGCGAGGTTCGCCTACCAGCACGACGCCCGCCGCCAGCCGGACGGCACCATCACCCTCTTCGACAACAGGGGGGCGGCCATGGACGAACAGTCGCGAGGGATCCGCCTGAAGCTCGACGAAGAGGCCATGACGGCCACCCTCTTGCAGGAGTTCGTGCACCCGGAGCAACCTTTCGCCATCTACCAGGGCAACGTGCAGGTACTGCCGAACGGCAACGTTTTCGTCGGGTGGGGCAGCGCGCCCTACCTCTC
The DNA here is from genome assembly GCA_035936475.1 of Rubrobacter sp. Classification (GTDB taxonomy): domain Bacteria; phylum Actinomycetota; class Rubrobacteria; order Rubrobacterales; family Rubrobacteraceae; genus Rubrobacter_D. The sequence continues at coordinate 7,118 of DASYWA010000111.1, forward strand.
GGAGCACGACGGCGAGGGGAAGGTCCTCTTCGATGCCGGCTTTCCCCCCGAGGTCGAGTCCTACCGGGCCTTCCGTTTCCCGTGGAGGGGCCGGCCGCAGGGGGACCCGGCCCTCGCCGTCGAGTCCGGACCCGAAGACCGGGTCACCCTCTACGCCAGCTGGAACGGGGCGACGGAGGTCGCCTCGTGGGAGGTGCTCGCCGGATCCACAGCCGGGGATCTCAAACCCGTCGGCTCCGCCCCCCGCAAGGGCTTCGAGACCGCGATAACCTTCAGCACCGAGGAGCCGTACGTCGCCGCCAGGGCGAAGGACCGCTCCGGCAAGCTGCTCGGCGTCTCCAGGACGCTCAGGCGTAAAAGCTGAGGACGGCCGCGGGGCCCCTCCCCGTGCAAGACCGCTGCATGTTGTGCTATTTTGCGTAGCTGATCCACAACCTGTTGTGGGTCGCTAATTATCAGCGCACATACGCATCCGGGGGGATGATCTTTTGGAAGGGATAGATTTCGGGCGTATCGGGGTGGAACGCCGCCGGTACGCGGTGGAGGAGATTCGCTTCTCGCTTGCCAGGCTGTACCGTGCCTTCGTGCTGTGGACCTCGCTGTACGGCGAGGCGGAGGCCGGCGAGGAACGGGAGCGTCGGGAGCAGGTGGATCATCTCCTGGAGTTGTTCTCCAGGTGCTACCTGCCGCGCTCGATGTGGCTGGCGGGGCCAACCCGCGAGAGGATCGAGGACTTCGCCCAGAAGAGCCGGGAGATGCGCGAACGGTTCTCCGCCGAGGTGGAGGAGAAGGGCTACGAGGAGGTAAGGGCGGTCATGGCCCGACGCGTGAGCAAGAAGCTCGGCCCCGCCCGCAAGCAGGTGGACCTCGCCCTGGAGAGGGAGCTCTCGGGGCCCAAACCTTCGCGGTGGCGCGTCCGGAAGGCGTAGGAGCCCGGGCTACCCGGCGCCTCCGAGGGCGTCCGCGACCATGGCAACGGCCTCCCCGGCGCAGCCCCAGGAGAGGGTGATGCCGGAGCCGCCGTGCCCGTAGTTGTGGACGACGGATACGCCCCATCCGTCCTCCCTCTCCAGCCGGACTTCGGGCCGGCCGGGCCTGAGGCCCACCTTGTGCTCCAGCACCTCCGCGCCTGCCAGGCGTGGCTCCAGCGCGCAGCAGCGCCGCAGGATAGCGGCGGCGGTCGCGGGGTCCGGGTCCAGGTCCCAGGCGCCTTCTTCGGCGGTGCCCCCGAGGATGCAGTCCGTCGAGCGCGGGATGATGTAGGTGGCGCCCTCCGGGTCGTCCTCGTCGAGGAGGAAGCGGTCAAGCCCGGGGTTGCTGACGCGCAAGACCTGGCCCCTTATGGGCTTCATTGCGCCGTCGCCGACGAGCCTCCTCGCGCCGAGCCCGGCGCAGTTCACGACCACCCCGGCCTCTCCTGCCAGCTCGTCCGGGCCGGCCACGACGCGCCGCTCTATCGTCCCGCCCGCGGCTGCGAAGCAGTCTTGCAAATAGCGCAAATAGACGGGCATCTCCGCGACCGGCACGACGAAGGCGTGGCCGTCGCGGTAGCCGGGCGGCAGCTCCTCCTGCCCGCAGCGCCGGACGCGGGGGACAGCCGCGGCCCACCAGGGTTCGGGGACCGGCCGTCGCCGGAGCTCGAAGCCCTCGCGCATCCGCACGCCGCTTCCCGGCACGGCGGCGAGTCTCTCGAAGACCTCGAAGGTGCCGCGGCCCCACCTAAGCACTCCCTCCTCCGGGTAGGCCTTGTACGGGTACCAGACGGCGGCGGCTACGGCCGAGGTGGTCTCTTCGGGCGGGGCCGCGGCGACGATGCGGGCGTCGAGGCCGGCCTCGCGCAGGCGGACGGCGGTGGTGAGCCCGATCACCCCGCACCCGATAACGACGACCTCTGCCATTCTCCTCCTCTCGGACCCTCCCCACGCTCTACACCCACACTCTACAGCCTCCACCGACGCCCGGCCGACGTGTAGGATAGATGGCGGCCGGTCGGTACTCTGGAGGAGGTCGCATGGGCGGGAGAGACAAAGCGGGTCACCTCGCAGTCGAGGTGCTCGCGCGGGCCGGGGTGCGGCGCTTCTACACCGTGCCGGGGGAGAGCTTTCTGGAGATCCTGGACGCCGCAGAGCGCCACCCGGACACTTCGCTCGTCTCCACCCGCCACGAGTCCGGGGCGTCCTTTATGGCCGAGGCCGACGCGAAGATCACGGGCCGGCCGGCCGTGGCCATGGCGACGCGGGGGGTGGGGGCGTCGAACCTCGCCATCGGCGTCCACACGGCCATGCAAGACTCGACCCCGATGGTCGTCCTGCTAGGACAGGTCGAGACGGACTATCTGGGCCGGGAGGCGTTCCAGGAGGTGGACCTGACGGCTTTCTACGCGCCCATAACCAAGTGGGCGACGACCGTCCACCGCGCCGACAGGCTCCCCGAATTCGTCGCCCGGGCTTTCAGGGTCGCCACCTCCGGCCGCCCCGGCCCCGTAATGCTCGCCCTGCCGGCGGACATCCTCGGCGAAGAGGTCGAGGATAGGGGATCGC
>DASYWA010000112.1:0-15513 GCA_035936475.1 Rubrobacter sp.
GCGGCCGGCCGGCACGGTGGCGTCCGCGCCGAAGCAGAAGTAGCCGACGAGGTCCCCTTCGGGGCCGGTGACGGCGTGGTAGTTGTAGCGGGGGTCGAGCAGGCCGGGCACGGAGGCCGGGTCGCCGCTGTACGTGGCGTAGGGCTCGGGGTAGCGCCAGCGCGAGATCTCCTCGGCGTCCGACGCCGTGATCGGCCTGAAGGCGTACACGCCCCTACGGCCTCACGAGGTGCGCCCCGGTTCGCGTCTCGCGACAGGAAGCCTCGCGTTCGGGCGATGGCGGGCGAACTGCCGCGCTGAGTGCGCGGAGGCGAGGCCAGAACGTGCCGACAAGCTGGCGCGGCCGGCGTGCTGCTACGCGGCCAGCGAGTTCGCTACCGGGACGACGGGCGCCGGTTCGAGCGAGGAGGCGATGCGGACGAGCAGGTCGCTGACCTCGACTTCGAGGCCGCCCGCGATGCTCTCCAGGACCCTGGATGATGGGTCCTTCTCGCCGCGTTCGATCTCGGCGAGGTAGGAGACGGAGACGTGGGCGCCCTCGGCGACCTGCTTGAGGGTCAGGCCCCGCTCCGTGCGCTCGGCGCGCAGGGTCTCCCCGATGGCCCTGAGGAGGTCGCCGTCCTTGCTCTTCGCGGTGATCTCGATCGTCTTCACGACGTGGATTCTATCGCCCGGCCGCCGCTTTGCGCAACCCGCCCGCGAGCTCCTTGACGATCCGCAGCTCTTCGGCGTCCGCCTCGGCCCCCTCGTAGGGCGTCTCCATTACCACAGGAACCCCCGGAAGCGCGGCGAAGAACTCGGCCCACGAGGTGGCGGGTATCATGCCCTCCCCCACCTTGCGGTGCCCGTCGCGGTGGCTGCCGAGCTCGTTCTTGGCGTCGTTGAGGTGAACGAGCCCCACCGCGTCCCCGAGCGCCGCCCGCAACTCCGCGGCCACGAGTCGGGGGCCGCCCGAGATCGCCAGATCGTAACCCGCCACGAAGGCGTGGGCCGTGTCCAGGCAGGCCCGAACCCCGGCCCACCGGGTAACCTCCCCCAACGCGTCGAACGTCCAGCAGAGCTGGCTCCCCGCGCCGACGGAGTTCTCGACCAGCGGCTCCGCCGACGGCCCCGACGCCTGCGCGAGCTCCCGGGCGCGCTCCAAGCCCGCCACTAGGCGGTCGGTGCCCTTCTCCTCTCCGTCGCCCCCGTGGCTACCGGAGTGCACGACCACGAGGTCTATCCCCATCTCGCCCGCGGCCGACAGCTCGGCGGCCAGGGCACGCACCGAGCGCTCCCTCAGGTCCTCCTTGGGGGAGGCGAGGTTTATCAGGTACTTCGCGTGGGCGACGGTCGGGAAGATGCCGCGCTTTCGCGCCCCCGGGGCGAACTCCCCCGCGTCGGGACGCAGGACCGGCTCGGCCCAGCCCTGGGGGTTGGAGATAAAGACCTGGACCGTCTCGCAGCCGAGGTCTTCGGCACTCTGGAGCATCTTCCCGAGCCCCGCTGAGGTCGGCAGGTGGCGTCCTACGCTGTTCGTCCTCTCCTGCACGGCGAAGATTCTAACGCGGACTGACGGCGGCGTTGTGAGAGATATAATCCCGCGGAGAACCGAACGGATAGGCAGCGTCGGCGGTGTTCCGCCGGCCGAAGGGAGTCGCATGGCGGTCGAGGGCAAGGTGGCGAAGGTACTGGGCAGCAACGAGATCGTGCTGAACAGGGGGCGCAACGACGGCGTGCGCACCGGGATGGTCTTCGAGGTCTTCTCTCCAGAGGGCGAGGAGGTCTGGGACCCTGACACCGGCGAGACGCTCGGGACCGTCGAGGACGTGAAGGCCCAGGCCGAGGTGACGGAGGTAAAGGAGCGCCTCTCCGTCGCCCGGCTCCAGCAGACCGCCCAGTCCCCGTTCGGGGCCGCGGACATCGGGGAGATGCAGGAGAACCTGCAGCGGATGTTCGGCCAGATGTTCGGCGACGACGTGCGCATACAGGGCTTCGGCACCGGCTCCCCGAACGACCCGAACCTCGAGTCCATGCTCGGCGGCCCGCTCCAGGACCTCTCCAAGGTGCAGGTCGGCGACGCCGCCCGCGAGGTCAAGCGCCGCTGATCGGGTCCAGCGCCCAGCGCCTGCCGGTAACCTTCGGCCTCATAGCCGCGTGCGTCCTCGTCTACCTCGGCGTCGCGTACCTGGGCTCGGCCGTCGTCCCCTGGAACGTCGCCCTCGTCGTCCAGCCGATGAAGATCCTCAGCGAGGGAGCCCTGATCCCGGCGCTCGTGTCCGAAGGCCAGGCCTGGCGTCTCGTCTCGAGCGTTTTTCTGCACTCCGGATTCCCCCACCTCGCCGTGAACATGCTCTCCCTCTACTTTCTCGGCTCGTTCGTCGAGAACGCCTTCGGGCGGGGACGCTTTCTTGCCCTGTACCTCCTGAGCGGGCTCTCCGGCGGCATCGCGTACCTGTTTTTCGGCGGGTTCACCACCCCGGCCGTCGGGGCCTCGGGCGCCATCTTCGGGCTGCTCGGCGGCATCCTCGGGTCCGCGTTGCGCCGGGGCACGTTCTCGTGGCAGAACCCTGTGATCCGGCAGCTCCTGATCCTGCTGGTCATAAACCTCTGGATCGGCCTCTCGATAGAGAACGTCAGCAACACCGCCCACATGGGGGGCCTCGCCGGGGGCCTCGTCTTCGGCTACCTCGTCGCGCCCACGGTCCACAGCCGCAAGACCGTCCGCGCCCTCGCCCCCGTCCTGATCGTGCTCGCCATCGAGGCGCTGCTGCTAGGGCTGTGGATGTTGGGTTTCAGGCTTTAGGCAGGTCGTCTGCGGGCCATCTCGCCCCGCCACGAGAGGGGGCCGCCATCTAAGCGAGCCTCAGGCCGTTCCTCTACCTACCGGTCTGTGGTCGGCCCAACCCACCCGAAGACCCTACCTGATGCCGCGAGCGTAGCACCTTCTGCCTAACCGGCGCGTTTACGCTGGGGGCGGGAGTGGCGAAGCAGCAGGACCATTCCGAAACCCAGCGCCAACACGGCGGCCACGAGAAGGTTGCCGCGGATGGTTCCCCCGATCAGGAACGCGGGGTCGATCCTTAGCAGCTCCATGAAGAACCGCCCCGTCGAGTAGAGGCTGACGTACAACAAGAAGACGTCGCCGTCCTTGAGCCAGCCGGCGAAGCGCCGGGCCAACCAGAGCAGCACGAGGCAGACGAGCGCGTTCCAGATGCTCTCGTAGAGGAACGTCGGGTGGAAGGTCTCCGCGTCGGCGAAGCCTTCCGGCCTGTTCTCCGGGGAGATCCTGATGGCCCACGGCAACTGCGAGGGACGCCCGAAGAGCTCCTGGTTGAAGTAGTTGCCCCAGCGGCCGATGGCCTGGGCGAGGACGAGGCCGGGGGCCACGGCGTCGGCGAAGGCGAGGGGGCTTATGTTTCGGACGCGGGCGAAGACCACAAGCCCGATAAAGCCCCCGATGACGCCGCCGTAGATGCCCAAGCCCCCGTTCCACACGGCGATGACGCCGGGCCAGGGGTCGTCGGCGTAGAGGTCGTAGTCGGTGATGACGTGGTAGGCCCGGGCGCCTATGAAGCCGGGCGGGATGATGAAAAAGAGCGAGTCGAGGGCCAGCTCGCCGTCGTAGCCCTTGCGGGCGAGCTCGCGTCCCGAGAGCCAGGTGGCGACGACGATGCCAAGCGCGATGCACAGGCCGTAGTAGCGCAGGGCGAACGGCCCGGCCTCGAACATGATCGGGGACTGAGGGCTCGGCAGCGAGGCCAGGAAGGACGCCACGCTACTCCTGAGCGGCGGTGACTTCGACGCTCTCCGTGGTGGCGCGGTCCGCGGGGTCTATCGGCGGGATGCCCGTCGGGTGCGGGTCCTCCGGCGACTGCTCGACGCTGTAGTAGGCCTCAAGCACGTGCCGGACGGCCGGGCCTGCGGTCATCTCGGAGCCCTCCTGGAAGGCGCCGCCGCCCTCGATCATGGTCACCACGACGAGCGGCTCGTCCTGGCCCTCCGTCCAGCCCACGAACCAGTTGACGAAGTCCCCCGTCGGCAGCTCGCCCGTCCCGCTCTTGCCGATGGTGGGGAGCTTCGAGCCCTTGAAGATCGTCTCGGCTGTGCCCTTCTTCGCCGTGACGCCGCGGAACCCGTCGATTACGGTGTCGATCTGGGCCCGGGTCGCGTCCACTTGGCCTGCGGGCTCGGGGGAGATCTCCTCTACGACCTTGCCGCTCTGGTCCCTGATGTCCTTGCCGACGTGCGGGGTGACGAGGGTCCCGCCGTTGTACAGGGCGGAGTACGCGCGGGCCATCTGGATCGGGGAGACCAGCAGGTCGCCCTGGCCGATGGAGAGGTTGATCCAATCCCCCACGCTCCAGTAGGCCCCTTCGGAGGAGCCGTGCAGCGCCTCGTAGAGCTCCTTCTCGCCCTGCTCGGTCGGGATCCGGCCCTCGGTCTCGCCGCTTATGTCAATGCCGGTGAGCTCGCCGAAGCCCCACCTCTCGTAGTACTTCGGGAGCCAGTCCTTGTCGGCAGTCTGGTTCCAGATCCAGTCCGCCACCTGGTAGAAGAAGATGTCGTTGGAGTCAGCTATCGCCTCGGTGAAGTTCTGGGGCCCGTGGTCGCCGAGGAACTGGTAGTTGGGGCTGTTCTGGCGCCACGACCTGTAGCACGGGCTCACCGAGACGCTCGACGGCGTCCAGCAACCCTCGCTGTTCATGGCGGCGGTGTCGTCGACGATCGTGTAGGCGTCGATAACGCCGGCGGCCATGCCGGCGAGGCCCGTGAAGATCTTGAACGTCGAGGCCCCGGGCTGCCCGCCCACGATGGCGCGGTTGGTGAACGGGTCGCCCGACCGCTCCGAGGAGAGGTACTGGTACTGCTCGACCTCCTCGGTCCCCGAGATGCCGCCGACGAAGAGCTGCGGGTCGAAGTCCGGGCGGCTGGCGAGTGCTAAGACCTCGCCGTTCTCGGGGTTCATCGCAACGACCGCCCCGCCCCTGCCCTCGTAGCCGGCCTCCCTGGTGCGCTCCAGGGCGGCGTCGAGCTCAGCCTCGACGACCCTCTGGAGGTCCACGTCTATGGTGAGCGCGAGGTTGTTACCGGGCTCGGGCTCCTTGACGTGATCGGGAAGTTCCTGGGTGGGGTTGGACTCGATAGGCGTGCCGTCCTCGTCCACGAACTCGCTCGCGGAGTTGACCCTCGCCCCGTCGGGGACTATCCGGCCGAGCACGTCCACGTCGTACTTCTGCCAGCCGGTGTCGCCCCGCAGGACCCCCTCGTAGGAGACCTCGACCCCGCTCTTGCCGACGATGGCGTCCCTCTCGTCGGAGAGCTCCTTGAAGGCGTCCAGCTTCAACTCGTCCTCGGTGACGGCGCCCGTGTAGCCGAGGACGTGGGAGGCGAGGTTGCCCTCGGGGTAGCTTCTGACCCAGTCGTCGTTGACCTGGACGCCGCCGAACTCCCGCGTCCGCTCGCTCACGTACGTGACGGCCGACTGGTCGGCGTTCTCCTTGACCAGGATCGGGCTGTACGCCGCCCCGAGCTCGACGGCAGCGTCGTAGCGCTCCTGGACACCCTTCGGGTCGGCCTCGAGGACCTCGGCGAGCTCGCCGACCTTCTCGCGCGAGATCTCGTTCGGAATGACGGTGACGTTGAGGCCGGGGACGTTGTTGGCGAGGATCTCGCCGTCGCGGTCGTAGATGACGCCGCGCTGGGCCGGGTCCTTGACGGTCATGGTGCCCGTGTTCCGGGCCATGACGTTGTACTCCTCGCCGGTGAGCACCTGCAGGTACCAGAGGCGGGCGCCCAGAACCGTGAACACCAGGGCGATTAGGACGGCCAGGGAGAGGACCCGCACCTGCATGTTCCCCTTGGTAAGGGGCGGCGTCTCGACCCGCTTCTTGGCCGGGGCCGTCTCCCTGTTTTTGCGCGCCGGTGACCGGAGCAACCTCTACCCCCCTACCACTTCGTTGCGGTGTTCCAACCTTTAAGCGACCTTCTCGGCCTGCACGATCAGGCGCCGCGAGTAATCCGGCAGCGTGCAGGTCTGCAACGTCACGATGTTACGCCCTTCGAGCGGCCGTGTCACGGAGACCCGGGTGGGCGCGACCACGAACTCCCTGAAGACCTTGTAGACGTAGCGCTTCCCATCCGCGTCGGTAAGGAAGATCTTGTCCCCCTTCTCCATCCGGTTGAGGTCCCAGAAGGCGAGAAAGCTATCCGTGCCGGGGTAGCCGAGCCGGTGCCCGGCGATGTAGACGTTCGCCTCCCTCTCCCAGGGATGGCCGGTCCCCCGCACGTGCACCCCCGCGTACCGCTTGAACGCCGCCTCGTTGCCGCCGTCGGCGTAGGGCACGCTCGCGTTCTTGACCCGGTTCATCGCCGGGATGGTCACCTTGAGGGACACGTCCTCTGGCCCCTCGGCGACCTTCGGCCTCGGGGCGTCCTTGCGCTTTACTTCCGGGGCCTTCTTCTCGAGTGCCTTGTCTACCTCGGGGGAGACGACGGCGATCTCGGGGCGGTCCACCGTCTTCCGGGAGACCGGCTGCGGTTTGTCTGCGGCGTCGGCGTCGCGGGCCGGCGAGCCGGCGAAGAAGGTAAGGGCGACGGCGAGGCCGATCCCGACGAGGAGCAGGCTCATAACGTTCAGGATGCTGTCCTTGGCGCGCCTTATAGTTCCCTCCCTCTATGGCCCGACCGCCCGGCCGGGGGCCGCGCTCAGATCGCAACCCATTGTATCGGAAAAGCGGGGGTGTACTAGTCCTGCGGGTTCCCGATCGCGAAGTATTTTCTCGCCGCGACCCGCCCCGCTCCCCCGTCCTCCCCATCCCCGAACCGCACCTCGACCCGGTACCCGCCCTCAGGCAACGGCCCCCCATCCGCCGCCCGCACGACGAACGAGACCACGCCCGAAGCGCCACCTTCGGAGACGGAGAGCCGCCCCTCCCCACCCTCGTCCGCCCGAAAGCCGGGGCCCCCGAAGAGCGCCTCGAGCGCCGAAGCCCTCCCGGTCCGCTCGACCGTGGCGACCATCCTCTGCGCCACGGGTACGCCTTCCACGCGGAGGTACACGCGAACGGCAGGCGTCCCCGTCTCGAACCTCGAAGCATCGGACCGGGGAAACGGGACGTCTTCCGTGCTGGCGGCGATCTCCTCGACGCCCGCGTACGCCTCCTCGTCGGGCTTCGGAAGATCGTCCCCACCGGCGAGGAGGACGCTGACCGCGGCGGCGCCCAGCACCAGCGAGGCGGCCAGGCCCGCGTACCAGGGGGCGGCGGTCCTGCGCCGCGGCCCCGATCTGGTGTCGGGGAGCCCGCTCACGGGCTCCCCGATCCACGCTCCCTGGAGCGTTTCCAGATCAGGAGCGTGGCCGCGTTGTGGGCGGCGTGCGCCGTAACGGGCGCGAGCAGGCCGCCCGTGGCCTCGAACATGACCCCAAAAATCACGCCCGCGAGGACGGCCCAGACGGTCCAGAGCACAAACCGCCGGTCGGGACCGACGTGCGCGAGCCCGAAGGCGACGGAGGCGATCAGGATCCCGAACTCCTGCTGCACAGCCCCACGGAAGAAGGCCTCCTCCCCGATCCCGGAGAACAGGGCGAGGAGGACGAGCCCGGCCCAGTCCGTCCGGTCGACGAGGGTGGGGGCCAGCTCCTCCGCGAGCTTGCGCGTTACCGGGATCAGGCGGTACGCCAAGAGCGACAGCGAGACGGTCCCCGCAGTGGTCGCCAGGCCGAGCAGCAGGCCGGCAGCCGGTCGCCGGCCGAGGACGGGCAGGTCCATCCCCCGCAAACCACACCAGACGGCCGCCGCGACCACGAGGAGGCCGTAGAAGACGGCGGCCAGACGGACGAAACGGGGGCCCAAGGAGCGGCTACCGGCGGGGACGGAGGGGCGGCGCTGCAGGAGGGGTCATAAGGCGCTATTGTACCGGAAGCCAAAATCGGCCGGCCGTTCCGAGAACAAGAGGAGCCCAGGGGTAGGAGATGATCGACGAGTCGATATTCAAGGCCTACGACATCCGGGGCACGTACCCGGACCAGCTCGACGAGGACCTCGCCAGGGACATCGGGCGGGCGTTCGTCAACCATCTGGGCCTCTCGGGCTCCCGGGTCGTCGTCGCCCGCGACATGCGCCTTTCGGGGGAGGATTTGCAGGCGGCTTTCATAGAGGGCGTAACGGAGGCGGGGGCCGACGTGCTGAGCCTCGGGATGGTCTCGACCGACGCGCTGTACTTCGCCGTGGGGCATCTGGAGGAGCCGGGCGGGGCCATGATCACGGCCTCCCACAACCCCAAGGACTACAACGGCTTCAAGCTGTGCCGCGAGAAGGCCATCGCGCTCTCCGGGGAGTCGGGCATCGGCCAGATCCGGGACCTCATCACCTCCGGCAAGCTCCCCGAGCCGGCCGAGTACCCAGGCTCCGTCGAGCAGTCGGACATCGCCGAGGACTACGCAGAGCACTGCCTGGGCTTTATCGACACGGACGGCTTGAGGCCGCTCAAGATAGTGGTGGACGCCGGCAACGGCATGGCCGGCAAGATGCTCCCCCCGATCTTCGAGAAGCTCCCGTTCGAGTACGTGCCGATGTACTTCGAGCTCGACGGCTCTTTCCCCAACCACCCCCCGAACCCCATAGAGCCGGAGAACGTGGAGGAGCTCCAGAGGCGCGTCATCTCCGAGAGCGCCGACTTCGGCGTGGCTTTCGACGGGGACGCCGACCGCTGCTTTATAGTGGACGAGAAGGGTGAGACCATCGCCGGCGACGTGCTCGCGGCCCTCATAGCCAAGAACGTGCTCGAGAAGGAGCCGGGGGCGACAATAATCTACAGCGCGGTCTGCTCCAAGGCGTTCCCCGAGCTCGTCCGGCGCGAGGGCGGCAAGCCCGTGCGCACCAAGGCCGGGCACTCCATCATCAAGCCCCAGATGCGCGAGCGGGACGCGGCCTTCGGGGGCGAGCACTCCGCCCACTTCTACTTCAGGGACAACTTTTTCGCCGACTCCGGCATCATAGCGATGCTCACCGTCGCCGAGCTCGTCGGCCGCCAGGAGGGCCCGATCTCCGATCTCATCACCCCCATAGACCCCTACTTCCGCTCGGGCGAGATCAACTCCGAGGTCGAGGACCAGGAGGCCACCCTGAAGAAGGTCGAAGACCACTTCTCGGAGGACGAGGGCGCCAAGATAGACCACCTCGACGGTCTCACCGTGGACTGCGGCGACTGGTGGCTCAACCTCCGCGCCTCCAACACCGAACCCCTCCTCCGCTTGAACATGGAGGCGAACGACCGAGAGACGCTCGAGCGCCGTCGCGACGAGGTTCTGGCGCTTATACGCGAGTAGGTATCGGGTTTCGGCTGTCGGGGAGGACGTCGGCGCCGCTCCCGATCGGCGTCGAGCAATGCGGGACGCCTCAAGGCGAACGCCGCCCGCGCGCGCAGCGGTCCCTCAACCTCTGTTAACAGCGAAAAGGGCCGGTCGGAGATACCGACCGGCCCAGAGATCCTGAAGCCTAGCTAACGACTATGAGGTTACGCACCTCGGTTACGCCTTCGACGTTCGCCGCGATCTCGCCCGCAGCCTCCCGCGCCTCCTGGGAGGGGGCGGGGCCGCGAAGCTCGGCTACGCCGTCGGTCACTTCCACGTTCACCCTCGGCATGTCCGCGGTCCGCGGGTCTTCCCCTATGCGGGTGCGGATGCGCTGCTCGACCTCTTCTTGGGACTCCCCCACACCGGCGACGCTGCCACGCTGGTGCTCACCGATCAGGGGTCCCGACGAGGGGTCCGAGTACCCGCGCTCGGCCCCGGTGCGGTTGGGGTCCTCCGGGCTCTGGGGGGCGGCGGGCTCGCTCGCCGCGCCGCCCGACGCGCCGCCACCCGTCGCGCCGCCGGCGGTACCGGTAGGCGTCCCGCTGCCCCAAGTCTCGCCGCGCTGACCCGCGGGGCTCGCGGGGTCCGGAGCGTGCTGCCCGGTGGTGCCGGTGAAGGACGACGATGCATCGCCGCCGCCCTTGGAGCGGGCCAGGATCGCGCCTATCGCGAGGCCCGCGAGGGCGAACATGCCGTACTTGAGGAAGCGGGACGGGGCGGGCTCCCTAGAGCCCATGGCCGCCCGGGCGAGCTTGGCCTGCCCTCTTCCGGACCTCAGCGCGGCCTTGCCGGCCAGCCTGCCGGCTTTGGGGGCGATCCTGGAGCCGGCCTTCGCGCCCAACCTGGCGCCCGTTCTCTTTTTCGGCATATGTCGACCTCCGTGTTGTTCTAGGTTTGTTCTTCGGGTGGTACCCGATCGGTCCGGCAGGAAAACAACTGTGGAGGTTTCGGGCTACGGGCATCGGGCGCCTCCTTCGGAGGCTCTCGGGTCAGGTGCTGAGGTTCACAAGGTTATGAGGCTTGAGGGGAGGCAGCAGGCGGAACCTCGTCTCGGGAAGCGCCCCTAAAGCCTAGAACCCAAAACCCGTAGCCTGATGCCTGAAACCTATCCGGGGCGCAGTTTCGGCGCCAGGGTGAGCCTGCGATAGCGCATCCGGCGCTTGTTGAGGGGCTTCTCGAACTCCGCCTCGCGGGCGAATTCCACGCGACCGGTGGCGGCGGCCTCGACGAGGGCCGCGAGGTCCTCCTTCTCCGAGGGGGAGAGGCCGATGGCGTCGAGGTCGCGTTTCTTTTCGCGCTCGAAGAGCCGGACGCGGCGGGCAAAGGAGACGAACACGCTGCAGGGCTCGGGGCAGGGGATCTCGCCCTCCCCCCGCTCCATCGCGAGCGGGGTCTCACGGTCGACGTCCCACAGCGTCTTCTTTAGGCAGACGGCGTCCTCGCAGCAGGCGCGGGCGGCGTCCTGGACGCCCCCGTCTGAGAGGCGCTGGACCCTCTTGTAGATGCCGCTCTGGCGTGCGGCGTTCTCCCGGTAGCTCGTCGTCTGGAGCCGCCCTTCCCGGTAGAGGTGCCAGTGGACGACGGCGGCCGGGTAGAGGAGGTTCATCGCGACGGCGAGGTCGCGGGCGCCCGAGAGGCGCAACTCCCAGCCGCGCCTAAGGTTCGGGGAGCTCTTGAGCGGGCGGTACTCGCCGGCCTCGGTGGTCTTGGAGATCTCGCGCGCCGCGCGCGGGTCGTCGTGAACATCGAGCCCCGAAGCGGCTGCGTCCTCGACGTGGCGGAGAGCGTAGCGGCCTCCCCCATCGCCCGTTACCCGTACCTGGCCGAAGGCGCGCCCCTCGTCGCCCGCCTCGTCGACCCAGGAGGCGAACGCCTCGCGGGCCGCGGACGCTTCGGTCGTACGGGGAGCGGCGTCGTGGGCGGTCTCAGACAACCTGGTTCATCCTCTGCTGCTCGGTCTCGCGGGCGCGGGCGACGATCAGGTTCGCCATGGAGGGATGGGTGCCGACGGGGGCGCCGTAGAAGACGCGCTTGCCGTCTAGGTAGGTTACCTCGCCCGTCAGGCCGAGGTCTTCGGGGATCGTCTCGCGCGTGTGCCAACCCTCCGCTATAAAGACGGGAATAAGGATCACGTCGTCGGCGTCCGCGTTCTCTACGACGGAGCCGATCTCCGGCTCCTGGTCGAGGAAACCGACGCCGACCTCGTCGTAGAGGTTTCGCTCCCTGATGCGCTGCGCGTTCAGGTAGATCACACCGCCCGAGTTCTTGTTGAGGTCGGTCCCGTGCCCGAGGAGCACGAGCGCGGTCCTACCCCTCGTCTCCCTGCCCCGCATCAGATCCTCGACCCGCTCCAGGATGACGTCGGGCATCCCTTCGAAGGTCCCCAGGGGACCGGCGTAGCGGACGGTCTTTTCTCCGATCCTCGTCACCTCGCCGTCTAGGCCGAGCTCCCGCGGGATGACCTGCTGGGTGAAGTACCCCTCAGAGATAAAGGCCGGCACCACGAAGACTTCCTCGGACTCCACGGTGTCGAGCACGTGCCTCATGGAGGGCTCCTCCTTCCAGAAACACTCGACGACCTCGTCGAATTCGCCGGTCTTTCGGATGCGCGCCGCGTGCTCGTAGACCGGCAGGCTGGAATCCTCGTTCAGGTGCGAGCCGTGCCCGACTATGATGAGCGCTCTCAAGGCCGCAGGCCTCCTCTTCGTCGACAACCTGCGGGAATTCTAACCCCGCAACGAGGCCCCCGGTGTGGGAACTGCCGCACGATGGGAGGCTACGTGCCGTGGGCTACTGGCTGGCGGCTAACGGGTCCGGCCGGTGCCGGTCGCGGGCCTCAGTCGGTGGTTGAGGGCGTCGGGGCCGTACTCCAGGGCCACGAGAAAGGCGGCGGCGATCACCGGCGGCTCGGTGGCCGTGGGCGTGAGGCGTCCGTCCGCGCGCAGCAGACCGTCGAGGTTGGCGATGCCTTCGAGGCCGCGGCGCGAGTGGACGCCGCCGGCCTTGAGCACGCCCTTGGCCATCCTGGCCACGTCCTCGGCCTCCCCGCGCCCGGCGCGGGCGGCGACGTCGAGGTCGGGGACCTCGGAGAGTACCTCCAGGTACGCCTCTACGAGGACCCCGCGGACGGAGTCGGCGCGGGAGAGGGCGGAGATCAGGGCCGGACGTGCGAGCTCGCGCGTCACCTCGAACCCGCGGGCGTACTCCCTGGCAAGCGCGTCCCGGCCCGCCGCGAAACGCATAGCGTCGCGCAGGGTGGCGTCCGGGCCGGCCCCGAGGGCGTAGCGCAGGGCGCCCGCCAGGGGGGCGTCCTGACCGGCCAGGTCCAGCGCGCGGGCGAAAGGGGCTATGTCCCCGTGGTCGAGGCGGCCGAGCACGCGGCCTATAGGCTCCCCGAGGAGGGCGGCGCGGGCCAGCGGGGCGAGGTATGCCGCCGCGCGGGCGTCGGCGAAGCCCGCGAGGTCCATCGCGGCGCGGCTCGCCCTCAGCACCGTCTCCCCCACGCCCCGCTCGGCGGCGCGCGCGTACGCCTCCCCCGCGGCGAACGCCGAGAGGACCCTCGCCTCGTGGGCGACGCGCCCGTCCCGGTAGCGCGAGCCCGAGCCCGGCGTCGGGGCGCTGAAGACGAGGGTAGCCGCGGTGACGGCCGAACGGGAGACGAGGCTCTCTGGAACGGGTGTGCTGCCCGGCTGCTCCATCGGCACATTCTACATACCCGACGGAGAGGTAAAGGGCCCAACCGACGCGGTAACCGACGCGGTAATATACGCGGCGACGTTCGAGAGGAGAGAGGCCCTTGCGCACAGAGAGAACCCGGAAGAGATGACGACCGCCGAGAAGCCGTCCCTGATCCCGGCCGACGCCTTCCAGACGGGCGCCCCCGAGGGAACGCTCGGTGCCGAGGAGGAGCTCTGGCTCGCTGACCCTGCCACCCTCAAGCTCGCCGGCGGCGCGCAGAAGATCCTCGCAGCCGAGCCCGAGGACCGCTTCTCCGGGGAGCTCATAGACTGCGAGATCGAGGCGAACACCGGCGTCCACCCGCAGCCGGGCGGCGTCGCCAGGGACCTCGTCGACCGCAGGCGCTCGCTCCTCGGCCACGCCGACGCGCTCGGGCGGCTCCTCGGGGCGAGCGGGACGCACCCCATCGGCGACTGGCGGGAGCAGGAGATCATCCAGAAGCCCCACTACCAGCGCCTCAAGGCGAAGCTGGGGTGGCTGATCCGGCGCAACAACACCTTCTCCCTGCACGTCCACTACGCCGTGAGCGGCCGCGAGAAGGCCGTCTACCTCTTCGATAGGCTGCGCGAGTACGTCCCCCATCTCCTGGCGGTCTCGGTCAACTCGCCGTTCTGGCAGGGCGAGAGCACGGACATGCACTCGAGCCGGACCCTGATCTTTGCCCGCTCCATCCACCGCGCGGGCCTGCCGGAACCGCTAGGCGACTGGGAGAACTACGCCAGGTACGTGGACTTCGCCCACCGCTCGGGGGCCATAGACTCCCTGTCGGAGATCTGGTGGGACGTCAGGCCCCACCCCGGCCTCGGCACGATCGAGGTCCGAGCCTTCGACGCCCAGACGGACCCGCGCCGGAACGAGGCCCTGACGACGCTGGCCGCCGCCCTCTGCGACAAGCTCCGCCGCGAGTACGAGACGAACGACCTGCGCCAGATCCGCCCGAGCCGCGAGATCGAGGAGAACAAGTGGAGCGCCCAGCGCTACGGCATGAACGGCTCCCTAACCGACCACCATACCCACGACACCGTCGAGACCCGTCGCGCGGTCCACGACCTCATCGAAGACCTGCACGAAGAGCCCGAGAGGGACCTAGCCCCGCTGGCGCTCCTCCTCGACGAACCAACTGAATCCGAACGCCAGCTAGAAGTGTGGCGCGCGACGAACTCCGTGGCGGAAGTAGCCCGCGACGTGGCCGACAGGACCCGGTCTACGGCCGAATGATCGCGGGCCCTACCGAAGGGACGAATCGGCTGCCAGAGAAGCCACCGCCGCCGCTTCGGGCCGCGACCCCAAGACCTGAAACCTAAAAAAACCTACTTCCCGAACACCCGCCGCTTGACCTGCTTGGCGACGATGCCGCGCACCTTCGGGTTCTTGAGAGCCTTCACGGCGGCCTTGCGGACGGCCGGGCTCTTGACGAGCTTCATGGCTATCGCTTTCTTCACGGTCAATGCCTCCCTGTGGGTTCTACTCTACGCGGCCTTCTCGAGCTCGCGCCGGAGCTTGCTGTTCAGCAGTTCCAGGAGGGCCTCCTCGGCTTCGGTCAGCCCGCCCTGCTCCGCGGCGATGATCTCCTCCAGCCGCTCGCCATAATAGGCTACCACGGAGCCCTCCATGTAGTGGTCTATTACCCGCGGGCTTATGTAGGAGGCCCTAGCGATGTCCCTGGTGTTCCCGAGCCTGTGGGCGACCTCGTCCACCGCGGCGAGCACGTTCTTCTGGGCGGACTTTACGTCTTCCGATGCGCCGAGCTCGGCGAGGGTGCTGGCCGCGATGAGCGTGCCGGCCCAGGTGCGGAAGTCCTTGGCGGTGAACTCCTCTCCCACGACTTCCTTGACGTAGGCGTTGAGGTCGCGGGACTTCACGTCGCGGACGTTGCCGGAGTCGTCCAGGTACTTGAAGACCTCGTAGCCGGGCAGGTCCCGGCACTCCTCGACCACCCGCCGCAGCCTGGGGTCGGTGACGGCCTTGCGTTGCTCCTGGCCCCACTTGCCCGTGTGGGGTCACTTTCACTCAGTTCCAGGCCCTCGCCGAAGGTCCCGCTCACCTCGAGCACGCCGCTCGGTCGAACCGTCACCCCCAACCCGAGCATCTTGTACACCCGGTTGCGCTCCTCGGGGCCCAAGTCGTCGAGCTCGCCGGGCACCATGCCCGCGTAGCGCTCCAGCAGCGCGGCCTTGTCCCGCTCGAGGTCCCCGAGCCGCTCTTGCCGGTCCCGCAGGATACCGAGCTCTCTTTGGGCGAGCTCCCTGGTCTCCTCCAAGGCGGCAAGCTTCGCGCGCAACTCGTCGAAGGCGATCAGCCCGTCGGCGGCCATGTCCTGGAAACGTGCGCGCCTGCGGTCGGCCTCCGCCAGCTTCTCCAGCCACGCCTTCTGCTCTCGTAAGGGGTCGCCGCGCGTTCCCCGGCGTTCCTCCTCGATAAGCCGCTCGAGGCCCGCC
>DASYWA010000113.1:0-6340 GCA_035936475.1 Rubrobacter sp.
ATTATCGAAACCGTGTATCCGCCCCACAGGAATGGGCACAAATGAGCCCGCCCCCACAAATGGAGACGGGCTAGGTTGGGCGGTGATCCTGGCTACTTCAGTTCTTCGTCAACTGTAACCGCCATGACCTCGTCGGAGATATCGAAGTTGGCGTAGACCTCCTGAACGTCGTCGTTCTCTTCGAGCGCGTCTATGAGACGGAGGGTCTGCTTGGCGGTACCCGCGTCGAGGTCTATGCTGTTCTGGGGCTCCATCGTGATCTCGGCGTTCTCGTAGGGGATGCCGGCCTCGTCGAGCGCCCCGCGCACCGCCGTGAACTCCTCCGGGCTCGTGACGACGCGGTAGTCGCTCTCCTGCTCCTCGACGTCCTCTGCGCCGGCTTCGAGCGCGGTTATCATGAGCTCGTCCTCGTCTGCGGCTTCCTTCGGGACCAGGATTATGCCCTTCCGCTCGAAGAGGTACGCCACCGACCCGCTCGTCCCGAGCTTGCCGCCGTTCTTGGAGAACACGTAGCGCACGTCCGAGGCCGTCCGGTTGCGGTTGTCCGTCAGGACGTCGACGAGCACGGCGACGCCGCCTGGGGCGTAGCCCTCGTAGGTGATCCTCTCGATGGCCGCGGCGTCCGCCCCGGAGCCGGTCCCCTTGTCTATGGCCCGCTGGATGTTGTCGTTGGGCATGTTGCCGTCCTTGGCCTTCTGGACCGCCAAGGCGAGCGCCGGGTTCATCTCGGTGTCGCCCCCGCCCTCGCGCGCCGCCACCGTGATCGCCTTGGACAGCTTGCCGAAGAGCGCCCCGCGCTTGGCGTCGGCGGCACCCTTTTTGCGCTTGATCGTGGACCACTTGCTATGACCGCTCAATGCCGCATACCTCCTCGAGAAAATACTCGTGAAACCTCGTGTCTTCCGTGAGCTCCGGATGGAACGCCGTGACGAGGATGTTCTCCCCCCGCGCCGCTACGACCTTGCCCTCCACCTCGGAGAGAACCTCGACCCCTGGCCCCACGTCCTCGAAGAACGGCGCCCGGATAAAGACCCCGGTAAACGGCTTGTCGAACCCCTCTACGTCGAGGTCCTTCTCGAACGAGTGGACCTGCCGCCCGAACCCGTTGCGTTCCACGAGCGCGTTCATCAGCCCGATCAGGGGCTGCCGCGGACCCGTCGTCGCCGACGCCGCGAGCACCATCCCCGCGCACGTCCCCCACACCGGCCCGCCCTTATAGAAGTAGCTCCGAAGACCGTCCAGAAGCCCGGAGGAGACGAGCATCTTCCCGATGGTGGTGGACTCACCGCCGGGCACGATGACGCCGGCCAGGCCCTTCAACTCCTCGACGGTCCTGACCTCGACAGGCTCCACCCCGAGCCCGCGCAGGATCTCCGCGTGCTCCCGGACGTCGCCCTGGAGCGCGAGGATGCCTACCTTCGGCCTCTCGCCGTTACCAGCCACGGGTCGCGAGCCGCTCCTCCTCTTTCAGGTCGCCCATCTCCCGGCCGACCATCGCCTCGCCGAGGCCCCGGCTCGCCTCCGCCACGGCCTTCGCGTCCTTGAAGTGCGTCGTCGCCTTCACGATGGCCCGCGCCCTCGAGGCCGGGTCCCCGCTCTTGAAGATGCCGCTCCCGACGAACACGCCGTCCGCCCCAAGCTGCATCATGAGCGCCGCGTCCGACGGCGTGGCGATGCCCCCGGCCGTGAACAGCACGACCGGCAGCCGGCCGTGCTCGGCGACCCACCGCACCAGCTCGTAGGGCGCCCTGAGCTCCTTGGCCTCGCTCATTAGCTCGTCTTCCTCGAGCACGCTCAGGCGCCGAATACCCCCGACGATCGCGCGCATGTGACGGACCGCCTCGACCACGTTGCCGGTGCCGGCCTCGCCCTTGGACCGGATCATGGCGGCACCCTCGCCGATGCGACGCAAAGCCTCCCCGAGGTTCGTAGCCCCGCACACGAACGGCACCTCGAAGGCGGCCTTGTCGATGTGGTGCTTCTCGTCGGCGGGCGTCAGCACCTCAGACTCGTCGATGTAGTCGACCTCGAGCGCCTCCAAGACCTGCGCCTCGACAAAGTGGCCTATCCGGGCCTTCGCCATCACGGGTATGGAGACGGCCTCCTGGATGCCCGAGATCATCTCGGGGTCGCTCATCCTCGCGACACCCCCGTCGGCCCGGATGTCCGCCGGGACCCGCTCGAGAGCCATCACCGCGACCGCGCCGGACTCCTCGGCGATCTTCGCCTGCTCCGCGTTCACCACGTCCATGATGACCCCGCCCTTGAGCATCTGCGCCATCCCGCTCTTGACCCTGAATGTCCCGGTCAACCGCCCGTTTTCCGACATACGTTTTGCTCCCGTGAGTGCTTACTAGAATCTGTTAAAGGTATCTTACTACCGCCGCCCCCGCAGGCCAAACGGCCCGCACGGAGCCGTATCAGCGGCCAGAACGAGGAAACGGTCACAAACCCGACCTGTTCGCGGACACCGCCCGCCGAAGGGGCACGGCAACGAGCACCCCGAACCCGGTCCCGCAGGCCTGACCGCGGCCGGTATCCGAGGCCTTAGCGCCGCTTCCTGCGCTCCTTGGCGTACTCCTCGGAGAACTTCTTGAGGAAGGCCTCGATACCGTGCCCGGCGGCACGCCTCGCCGCCGGGAAAGCCACCCCCGCCTCCCGGCGCGCGAAGTCGGCCACCCTTCGGAGCGCGCGAGCCCTGCCTGACCCGCCCGCCGACGACCCATTCGTCAGTTGTCTCTCGTCGCTCACTCTACCTCTATACGCTCGGGGGTCATGCCTTCCGGTCCCCCCGCCTCCGTCCGCTCCGGCCGCGCCAGCGCGGCAACGCCCCTGAGCGCCTCGAATCCCGCGCGCCGGAAGTGGACCGCCGCCTTCTTGCGCCGCTCGCCGGGGACCGCGACGTACGCGATCACGCCTAGCAACCCGCCCTTCCTGCGCCGCTCAGGAGCCATCCTTCAGCCTCACCTTCAGTCGCCCGTCCTCCACGCTAGCCCCCGCCGCAGAGAGCCGGGCCAGCGAGTCGGGGAGCAGGATGTTGCGCCGGTAGCCCCCGACCCTCACGAACAGCTCGGCCCCGCGCTTCGACAGGTCAACCTGCTTCTTCTCCGCCAGCGGCAGGTTGAAAACCACCTCGTAGCCGCCCTCCGTCTTGACCACGTCGTGGGCGGCGCCCTCGAAGAGCATCGGCAGCGGGTCCGCCCCGTCGAAGACGTCGTCGGCCAGCGCTTCGAGCGCCCCTATGCCGAACATCTCGCGGTCGAAGAGCCGGGCCGTCAGGATCGGGATCGGCGAGAAAGACTCCTCGATGCTCCTCATGTGCCGCGCTTGCGCCTCCCGCCACTGGTCGAAGTACGGGTCCTTCACGGAATCGGGCAGGAGCCGGTTCACCACGATCGCGTCCACCCCGTAATCGTAGAGGTTCAGGTACGTGTAGGCCCGCCGCGCCTCCGCCACGACCATCTTCTCCGCGTTCACGACCAGCCGCACCGAGGCCTCCCGCCGGTCCGTAAGGATCTCCTCGACGCCGGCTATGGCCTCGTAGAACCTCTGGCCGGCGGCGAAGACGCTGTCCTGAGGGAAAGGCGGCAGGGACCTCGCCCTGTTGGCGAAGGGCCTCACCAGCTTCGCGGCGCGGCGCTGTATCGGCAGGATCTTCTCCACGTACCAGTTCATCTGGTCCGGCAGGCTCAGGAGCTTGAGCGTCTCCCCCGTCGGCGCCGCGTCCACGACGAGCGCGTCATAAGCGGCCTCCTGGTGGTGCCGCCTGACCATGAGCAACCCGAAGAGTTCGTCCATCCCCGGCAGCATCGCAAGCTCCTCGGCCGCGATCGTGTTCGCGCCCTGCCACTCGAAGACCGTCGAGACGTAGGCCTGTATCTGCGCCCAGTTCTCCTCGATCATGGACGTATGGTCCATCTCCTGGGCCCACACCCCCGTCGCCATCTTCTTCGGGTCGGGCCCGATGGGCGCGTCGAAAGCGTCCGAGAGCGAGTGGGCCGGGTCCGTGCTCATCACGAGCACCTTCTTCCCGTTCCCGGCGGCCTTCAGCGCCGTGGCCGCGGCGACGCTCGTCTTCCCGACGCCGCCCTTGCCGGTGTACAGGATCGTCCGCAAGCTAACGGAGCACCGTCGGGTCGGGCACGAAGGTCGCCGCCATGCCCAGGGCCAAAAGCGCGATTAGCCCGAAGTAGACGAGGCCTACGAGCACGCGGTTCTTCGGCTCGACGGCGTAGTAGGCCTTGCCCTCGGGCGACTTGCGCGTCCGCCACCGCCGCCACAGCTCCATGCCGCCAAGGATGGCTATAAAGATGAGGATCGGGTTCGGATTGACGAAGAGCAGGCCCACGACGCCGAGCACCCCGACGAGCCAGAACACCGGCGAGAGCGCCCCAATCGCCCTCCCACCGTCGAGCGGCAGCATCGGCAGCAGGTTGAACAGGTTAAGGAAGAACCCGACGTAGGCGAGCCCGAGAAAGAGCGGCTCCTGGGTGACCACGTAGATGCCCCACGCTCCCAGCGCCCCCAAGGAACCCAGTACCGGCCCGGCGAGCCCTACCCGCGCCTCGGCGAGCACGTCCTTTGGCATCTGCTTCATCGCCACGAACGCCCCGAGAAACGGGACGAACATCGGCGCCGAGGCCTCGATGCCCTCGCGCCTGAGCTGCAGGACGTGGCCCATCTCGTGAATCCAGATCAGGGCCACGAAACCGACCGCGAACCATACCGGGAACAGGAGCGCATACGCCCCCACGCTCACCACCATCGTGACGGCGGTCCCCACGAACTTCACCTTCAAAAGGAGCAGCGCAAAGCCCTTGAACTTCGCGAGTAAGAAACCCACCGCCGCGAGCGGCGCTAGGAGCTTCTTCACGACGGACCAGAACCCACCCTCGGGCCTCGCGGGCCCGTAAACCGGGGTCTCCGAGCGCGGCTCTACGTCGCTGCGGAAGAAGGGCTCCCGATCTCCATCGCGGTCTTCGCGGTATTGGTAGCGGTCCACGGGCGGATTATACCGCCCCGTTGCCCCCCGCTAGAGCGGCGGGCGTCGCTCCCGCTCGAAATCCTGCTGCTCGTTCACCGTCCGGATCGCCTCCGGCGCGGCCTCCAGCCTGCCCCTCGGGATGGGCTCCCCGCTCTCGTCCGAGACCCCGTAGGTGCCCTCCTCGATCTTCTCCAGCGCCCGCTCCACCTCCGCAAGACGCCGCCCGGCCTGCTCGCCGATCGTCGCGTCCATCTCCCGCGAGAACATCTGCTGGCTCATGTCGCCCGAGTCGTGCTCGGTCATGTCCCCCTCGTCCTCCCCGCGGTTCTGGACGTCCCCCTCCATGCCCCGCTGGATGCGCGACAGCTCCTCGCGCAACTCCAGAAGGCGCTCCCTCTGCTCCGCCACGAACTTCTCGTCAAGCTCGGTATTCGCCACAGTCGCTCCTCTCTATCTCTAAAGTCTCACCATACAACAAGCCCGGCCGCCCGGGCCCATACAAAAAGAAACCGGCCCCGCCTGCCCCGGCCAAAAGCTGACCGCTGACAAGCTGACCGGCTGACCAGCTAGAAAAAGAAAAATGGGCGACGACCTACTCTCCCACAAAGTCTCCCTTGCAGTACCATCGGCGCTGGCGGGCTTAACTTCTCTGTTCGGAATGGGAAGAGGTGTATCCCCGCCGCTATCGTCACCCTTTCAAAAGGGGATATATTCGGTTGTAAAGCCCGGGCGCTAGAGGCGACGCCTGATCTATGAAAACTGCATAGCTTGCGATCCAATATAAGTCCATTAAGCCCTCGACCTATTAGTACCACTCGGCTGAACACATCGCTGTGCGTACACCTGTGGCCTATCAACCTGGTGGTCTACCAGGAGCCTTACTCCCTCATGGGGATGGGAGATCTTATCTCGAGGCGAGCTTCCCGCTTAGATGCTTTCAGCGGTTATCCCTTCCGTACATAGCTACCCGGCGGTGCCCTTGGCAGGACAACCGGTACACTAGGGGTACGTCCACTCCGGTCCTCTCGTACTAGGAGTCGCTCCTCTCAAATCTCCAACGCCCACGGAAGATAGGGACCGAACTGTCTCACGACGTTCTGAACCCAGCTCGCGTGCCGCTTTAATGGGCGAACAGCCCAACCCTTGGGAGCAGCTCCACCCCCAGGATGCGACGAGCCGACATCGAGGTGCCAAACAGCCGCGTCGCTGTGAACGCTTGGCGGCTATAAGCCTGTTATCCCCGGAGTACCTTTTATCCGTTGAGCGACGGCACTTCCACTCGTTACCGCCGGATCACTAACCCCGACTTTCGTCCCTGCTCGAGATGTCTCTCTCGCAGTCAAGCTCCCTTGTGCG
>DASYWA010000114.1:0-3085 GCA_035936475.1 Rubrobacter sp.
AGGAGATCGAACGCGACGACCGGGGCTTCGTCGTCACCGACCGGGACCTCCTCCCGCGCGTCGAAAGACGACCGCCCGGACGGCCGTACTCGGGGCGGCCCCTCGAACGCCCCACCCTGCCGCTGGAGACGAGCCTGCCCGGGGTCTTCGCGGCCGGTGACGCGAGGCACGGGTCGATAAAACGGGTGGCGCCCGCCGTCGGCGAGGGCTCCGTCGCCATCACCTCGATCCGCGAATACCTTGACTTCGGCTTCTGAGGGCGTGCTCTGTAAGCGCGTGTTTCGCAACGGACAACGTCCGCCAGGGGCACCCGATCCCCACGACGCAGAAGATCGCGTCGAAGATGTCACGCAAAGGGTTGGCGCGTAGCCTACCCGCGGTAGCTTCGAGACCGGAAGATGGGTTTTCAGGCAGGCCCATCCCTCGTTGGAGCGGTCGTCGGGGTGACTCTTTTTCATACGCGGGGGCGTACATGATCATCCCGACCCTCGACTCCGCAAAACAAGCTCCAGGAGGGGTGTGCGCTACCGGTGAGGCGTTCGTATACGCCGCGATGAGCCGGCCGATGTCGAGGCGGCTGGCGCGGGCTTAGGATTTATTGGACGCTCTCGGAAGGGACATGCTCGGAAAGTCAGGCATACCCCGACGCCCCGAGACCGACCGCATGCTCGGCGTCGTCCCGGTACAACAGACCCACCAGCCTGCCGTCGGGCGTCGTCACCAAGACGGCGGACGCCCCGCGATCCCGCATCCGCTTGGCCAGCTTCTCGACCGGCTCGTCGGGCCGAAACGTGGCGGGGCCGTTCCTCATAGCCTCCTCGGCGGCCGCCTCGGGTTCCATCGCCAGCTCCTTCTCCCTCAGCAGCCCGAGCACTATCCTCCCCTTGCTCACGACCACGCACCTGTCGAAGCCCGACCCTCTCAAACGCTCTCGCACCGCGCCGACCTTCTCCGCCGGGGCGCAGGTCGGCACGTCCCCGCGCGCCGCGTCGCCGACGGTGGGGACGCTCGCCAGCTCCCCCTCCATAGGGAGCCCGGCCGCGGACCAGTCCACCTTGCTCGGCGCGTAGTCGTAGGCCTCGGAGAAGCCGAGTCCTTCGAGCCGCCACGCGGCCCGCGGGCTCATGTCTCAGAGGTAGTCGTGGCAGTAGACGATAACCGGCGCGTCACGCCTGAGCCCCGCGGTCGTTTCGCGGTTCAACTCTTTGAGTGGGATGTTGATCGCCCCCGGTATGTGCGACCCCTCGTACTCCTCGCGCGGCAGCACGTCCACCAGCTGCGCCCCTTCTTCCACCAGCTCGCGCACCTCGTCCCTAAAGATCGTTTTTGGCACGCGCGTGTCCTTCCTTAGTCAAGGCCTCTCTCAGCATCCCGGCGGTCGGCGAACCCTTGAGGCCTTCGGGCGTCGCGTACATCCTGCAGCCGAGCGCGTATTCCGCCCGTTGCGGCACCGGGAAAAGGTCCTCGCCGTCCGCCCTGATCGTCGGGCTGCCAGGGAACCGGAGCTCCCAGGCCTCCTCGTCGGTGTCGACCGCCACAAGCTCGACCTCGGCCTCGGCATCCTCTCGGGCCAGAACTTTTCGTAAAGCCTTCTCCGCCTCCAGGTAGGTCGGGCACCCGTCGAAGTACATGATCTGGATCTTCATATCGGCACCTCCATGCCTAATCGTGCGCCCGTCTGAGCGCCGCCGTGTTCCAAGACCGCCGCGCCCAACATCGCCGCCACCCCCGCGTAGACCAGCGGGTAGAGGGAGATGCCAGCCACCAGGAGTACCGCGCCGACCCCTCCCAGCCCCAGGACCCCCCGCGACCCGTGGCGTGCCGTGCCCCGCCATAGCCCCCACAGCGCCACCCCGAGCGCCAGGACGACCAGGGGCAGCAGTATCGCGTCGTTCACCAGGAACCCTAGCCCCACCGCCGACAGCGCCCCCAATACAGCCGGCACCCCCGCGCAGCACAGGGCGGCGACCGTGGCGCCCAGGGAGCCGAAAACAGATGACTTCACCTCAGCAATCCCTCGTCACGTCGCAGGCCTCGACGCGCTCCAGATTGTCCGCCAGGATACCCTCGCCGAGCTTCAGGACCTCGAGTACCCGCTCGTCCGCTATGGAGTAGAAGACGTTGCTGCCTTCGCGCCGGGCCCCGACACGTATCCACACCACGCCAGGCAGCGCAGGTGGTCCGAGACGCGGGGCTGCGGGGCTCCTATCGCCTCCACCAGCTCCCCCACGCTGGCCTCGCCTACGCGGGCGAGCCGCAGAAGCACGGAGAGCCTCACAGGGTTGGCGAAGCCATCGAGGAGCTTGGCCAGGAGCCTTACCTCCCTGACCTCCCGCCCCACGGGGATGTCGGCAAGCGGCGCTTCGACCGATCTCGCTCGCACCCCTATCTCCCTCACCGGCCACCCGGCCTACCGGAGAGCCTCTTGAAGCCCCAGAAGCCCACGGCGCCGACCGCGGCCAGGCCCAGGATCCAGACGAACAATAAGAAGGCCGCGACCAGCAACATAGCACCACCACCGCCCATCATGCCGCCCATCGCCTCCATACACCGCTCCATCATGCCCATCGAGTCGAGCTCCTTCCGCTTCGCCTCCGTCGCGGCTGGACGAATTTATACGGTTTATCGAATACTCTACTTTATACGGTTTATCCGATACCTGCAAGGTGTTCGGGCTCCGGACCTCTATGTTGCGGGGAGCCCCGGCCCTTTCGGTGGAAGGTGGACCGATCAGACCGATGCTGCGTACTTACCGTACAAGAATAGGGGCGTTAAGAGTCCCTGCTGTCGGTCGCGGCGTTCCCGGCCCTGGCCATCGGCGACGGTCCAACACCGGCGGGGGAGTGCGCGAACAGCACCAGCGCGGTAGGCACGCCGCAAGGCGGGGCCAACCCCGGCTTCGACAATACGGGGGGACGTATCAGCGCGCCCGTGTCGAAAAACGACCCAGGACAGGCCGACACGATAGCCCAGGGTGACGTGCGCTCGGGGGACAACTCGAACAACTGCCAGGGTGCCGCGTAACCAAGTTGCGTGACCAGGGGCCGGTGTCCTACGGGGCGCCGGCCCTTTTCTCGGTTGTTCC
>DASYWA010000115.1:0-2223 GCA_035936475.1 Rubrobacter sp.
GATGCTCCCTGCCGGATACCGGAAGGGTTGACACCACTTCTGACACCACCGAGCGCGCAATACACAGAAACGGTGGGCAACCGCGAGCAACAAAATCGGTTTAGATAAGCCGATTGTGCAACGACCAGCAATACCCGGAAAGAGTTGTCGGCGGATTGTGGCTCCGAAGGTCGCGGGTTCGAGCCCCGTCGGTCACCCTCCCGATAATCGGTTGTTTTGCAGGTCAAACGTTGCGGGAGCGGAGGGAGCCAAGAGTCGCGCCTCGCGTCCCTGACGACAGTTTGACGACTACCGGATCGGTCTCAGGAATGATGGGGGGTAGGGAAGCGGCGTCTCGTCTGTCAATCGGGCGTCCGGGCGCTGGTCACGGGAGGTCGTAGATTTGCAAGAACTCAAGCTTCCTGGCAGCCTCACCGCCGGCAGCTTCGCCGCGGGAGCGGGGCGGTTCTTGGGCTACGGCCTGGGCATGGCTTCGGTGCTCCTGGCCCTCACCCTGGCGCTGGCGTTCTTCAAGGGGGGCGTGATCTCCCGCCTTCGTAAGGCCACGCCCTACGTCCGGCCGATCTCCGCGGCGCTCCTCGTTGTGGCCGGGGCGTATATAATATTCTACTGGTGGCCGGTCTTGATGGGGGAACCCGCTCCCGCCGGGTAGCACCCAGAGTTTGTCGTGAAGGGGGGAGCGTTTTACGGGTCCTGTTCGGAATCCGCCAGCGGTATCTTCCGGGCGGTAACCGGTACGACGCCGGGATCCGTCGCCTCCGCGCCCATCCCTGGCTCGACCGAGGCAGGGGACCTCGTAGGGGACCTCGAACGCCTCAGGCGCCTCGTGGAGTACCGGGCCGACCTCGCCGCGACCCTTGTCGCCCGGAAGAGTTGGGCCTGCTGCGTGGTCTTGGGGTGCCCGTCGAGCCTTCATTCGGGCGGGGGGTTGGGGTGAACCGTGGCGAGGCCGGTCCTCCGGCGGTTTCCGTCTTTGGGCACAAGGATTACGGGGAGCCTGCGGTCTTTACGCCGGCCAACCTGTTACGGGAGGCGAGGCGCCAGAAGGCGTTACCCGAAGGGACGATACCCCGAATCTGCGTGCTGGACCCGGACGGCGACATCGTCGAGCACCTGCGGCAGACGGGTCGCGCAGAGGAGAACCTGTACTGGGCGTGCTACCACACCCGCATGCACGACTACGTACAGGACGGCGTGTCTTACGGCATCGTCGGCGGGGCGGTGGGCGCGCCGTTCGCCGTGCTCGTGGCCGAGGAGATGTTCGCCTCCGGGTGCGAACTCCTGATCAGCGTCACCTCGGCGGGCCAGATCTCGCCGGCCGGTCCCCCGCCGTACTTCGTGCTGATCGAACGCGCGCTCAGGGACGAGGGCACGAGCTACCACTACAGGCCGCCCACCTCGCCGTACGCCGAACTGCGACCCGAGCTCGGCGAGATGCTCCGCGGCGCCTTCGACGACGGAGTGACCCCCCCGGTCGCCTTGGGGGCGGCGTGGACGACGGACGCACCTTTCCGGGAGACGGCGTCGGAGATCGAGCGCCACCGCTCGGCTGGCATCCTGGCGGTCGAGATGGAGGCCGCCGCCCTCTACGCCTTCGCGCAGGCGAAGGGGAAGCCGGTTGTGTGCTTCGCGCACGTTACTAACCAGATGGCGAGCATCGAGGGCGACTTCGAGAAGGGCGCGGCGAGCGGCAGCACCGACGCGCTCCGGGTGATCGGCGCCGCTGCGAGGCGCTGGATGGCCGGACCGGGGCGGGCGACGCCGTCGGCGGACGATGGCGACGGGTCTCCGCGACGCCCGAGGGAAAGGTAAGGATTCGGCGCCCCGTGCCATCTGTCGTGGTACCTCGGGGCCGCCGCGCCGGCGCAGCCCCGTTCAGCCTCGGCAGCGAGCCGAAAGGAGCGCAAGCGCATGACGAGTAAGAACCCCGCAGGGAATCGCGGGTCCGCGGACGGCATCTACCTCTCCTCACGGCTGGAGAGGGGGGCTCAAGGCGCTGAGCGAGCGGGGGAGCCGCGTGGGGCGCCTGCTGCTGCTCTCCACCTGAGGGCCGTGTCCTGGGTATACGTCGGAAGGACGCTACGCGCCGTGCGGAGTAGGAGGTCGAGTTGTCAGCCGAAATAGTGGCCCTGCTGGTCCTGCTCGGTGGGGTGGTTGGGGCGGTCGTGTTCACCCTCGTCATCGTCTTCGTGGTCGACCGTTCGGCCGCAAACTCACGCCCGC
>DASYWA010000116.1:0-5966 GCA_035936475.1 Rubrobacter sp.
GGCGAGGTCGAGGCGGCGGTGGACCTGTCGATGACGGTCGAGTACGGCAGGTCCATCCCCCAGATAGCCGAGGCCGTGCGCAAGAACGTGATAAGGCGGGTAGAGAACCTGGTCGGTTTGGAAGTCACCGAGGTGAACGTCTCCGTCAACGACATCTTCTTCCCGCAGCAAGAAGAGCAGCAGGATCAGTAGGGGTATTTAAAGACGGCCAAGCGTCCATTTAGGAGGTCGAGTATGGTGAAGAAGCCCCCGGTGCACGTCCTTCCGAGGAAAGGCGGCTGGGCGGTGGTGCGAGAGGGCAACGAACGGGCCACCTCCGTCCACCGTACCCAGGCGGAGGCGGCGAAGGCGGGGCGAGAGGTCGCCCGCAAGGACGCCGCCGAGTTCCTGCTGCACGCCAAGGACGGGCGCGTCAGGGACCGCAGCGACTACGGCGGGGGTTCGAGCTCGCCCGAGGAAAGACCCGAGGGCCCCGTAGCGGGCGTGGCAAGCGCGGCTACCCGGGCGACGGGCGGGGCCGTCGGCTTAGCCTCCGGGGTTGTGGAAGGGGCGGTCGAGGGCCTCGGACGGGCGGAGACGGGTCCCATGCCAGCAGAGGGCCATGCAGAGGACCGTGCAGACGACACGCCCAGCGAAGGCGGCGACGCCAGCAAAGAGGAGGTAGGCCGCTTGGCCTACGAGGAGCGCCGCGCGGATTACGAGGTCTACGACCAGCTCGGCAAGCGCTTCGCCACGGTGGATACCCTGTTCCTAGACGAGGAAGAGGAGCTCGAGTACGTGGGGGTGAAGAAGGACCGTTCGGGCACCGAGTCCGCCCTCATCATCCCCGCCGAGGTCGTCACGGTCGACGATGAGCGGGGGCGCATGGTGGTCGCGCGTTCCAACAGCGTGGTCGAGCAGGGACCGACGCTCGCAGACGAGGAGGCGGCGACACCCGAATTCGAGGAGAGCGTGCGCATCCACTACGGGTTGGATAGCGCGGTGCGTAGTGGCACCTACGGCGAGTACCACGAGGGTCCCCCCGAGGGAAGTGTCGGCGCCGGGACGTCTGGGGGGGAAGGGTCGAGCGCGAGCGCCTCCTTCGGCGGGGCCGGCGAGGAGGAGATCAGGGTGCAGAGGAGCGAGGAGGAACTCGTCGTCGGCACCCGCGAGCGGGAAGCCGGCTCGGTGAAGGTCCGCAAGCGCGTGAGGACCGACCGCGAACGGGTCGATGTGCCGGTCAAGCACGAGGAGGTCTCCGTCGAGCGGGTTCCGGGGACCGGCGAGGCGAGCGGAGCGCAGATAGGCGAGGAGGAGGTCTCCGTGCCGGTGACCGAGGAGGAGGTCGTCGTGGACAAGCGGGCCGTGGCCAAGGAAGAGGTCAGGGTTCGCAAGGAGGTGGTCGAAGACACCGAAGTCGTCGAGGAGGACGTGCGCATAGAAGAGGTCGACGTCGAGGACGCCACCGAGTACCGCGACGTTTAGGAGGGTCGCCTAGAAGAGCCGCCGCGCCGGGGCGGTTGTCGGCGAGAGGGAGGGCCGGGGCACGACGCTCCGGCCCTTCTTCATGCGCCTATCCACCCAACCTCGTAGAGACTGCCTGGAAAATCGGAATGGGGCTCGAATCGGGGCTCCGAGGGCCGTCAGGAGGGACAAAGGGCCCCGGGTTTGGCCGCTTCTTGCTGCCAAAGACCCGCAGTTGAGAAGCCTTCGGGCATTTTCCAGACAGCCTCTAGAAGGGTCGTTTTCCGAACTTCGCGCGGTTGCGGACGTGCGCGAGCCGGTCGCGAGCGTCCCGTCTTTGCGTATTAGACTCTTGGGGCCGCGCTCCGGTGTGGAGGGTGCGCGCGGGTTCGGGGCGCTACGGGGAGGAGCGAGGGGTTGGAGAAAGAGGGCATGGGGCTCTACGCCAGGATCGCGGGGCTTGGGGCCCCGAAGAGCTACCCGGGCAAGGTCTTGCTGGTGGCCTTCCTGAGCGCCCAGGCGCCCCTGCTCGCCGTCGCGCTCTACCTCCTGCTGGGCTCCTCGGCCGGCTTGGGGGAGGCGCTGCGGGCCCTGGCGCTGCTGGCGGCCGTTACCCTCGCCGGGATGGCCGTCACGCTGCTGGCCTTGCGCGCCCTGCTCGCCCCGATTGGCCTGGCCTCCGCGGCCCTCGAGGCCTACCTCGAAGACCGGACGAGGCCGGGGCTGCCCACGGGATTTCCCGACGAAGCCGGCCGGCTCATGGCCGCAGTTCGGCGCTCCGTCGAGCACCTGGACTCGACCATAACCTCGCTGGAGGGGCTCTCCGGGTCCGACCCCCTCACCGGGCTGCCCAACCGCCGGGCGGGAGAGGAGCGGCTCGCCGAGGACTTCGGGCGGGCGAGGCGGGGCGGGGGGACGCTGACGCTGGCTTTGGCGGACGTCAACAGGTTCAAGACCATAAACGACACCCACGGCCACCAGGCCGGCGACGCCTGCATCCGCCACGTGGCGCAGGTCATGCGGAGCAACGTCGGGGAGGGCGACTGGCTGGCCCGGTGGGGCGGAGACGAGTTCGTCCTGGCGTTGTGGGACGCCTCGGTGTTCGCCCCGCCGGGGGCGGTGCTCGGAAGGATCAGTAAGGCCCTGAGGGAGAGCCCGGCGCGGCTGCCGGGTGGGGAGGAGCTGGTCCTGAGCGTGAGCGTAGGGGCCCGCCGCTACGCCGGCGAGGACGACGTGCGGGAGCTGCTGGCCAAGGCGGACGCGGCCATGTACGAGGCCAAGCGTGAAGGGAGGACGTGGGTGATCGCGGACTAGGCCGCCGGGCGGGATGCGATCTACGCTCTTGCCCCCTATTCACCCAACCTCGTAGAAGGAGTGTTCTCCGAACTTCGTGCTGAGGGTTCTCAGAAGTTGGCCCCCTACTCTTTGCTCGTAACGGGCGCCGTATCGTTCGGGAGACGGTGGTCCTGTAGAGTGGCGTTGTGACGAAAGGGACAAGGCAGCCGGATCGAGCAGGCGTCCGGGCGAACAACCGCGCCGCCGCTTGGCTCGCCTGGGCGCTCGCCGCGCTCTCGGTGGCCTTGTTCGCCGCCGGCGTCTTGCTGTGGACGCTCGCCAGGTCTGCGCCAGTCCCCGCGAGCTGGGACGCCAACCTCGGCGTGGGCTCCGTGCTGGGATCGGTGTTCTTCCTGGCCTTCCCGGTGGTTGGCGCCCTGATCGCCTCCAGGCGCCCCCGCAACCCCGTGGGCTGGCTCTTGCTGGCGGATGGATTGCTGTGGATGATCACCGGCGTGCTCGACTACTACATCGTCTACGGCGTGGCCCGACCCGGCTCTGTCCCGTTCCCGGTGGGGATGGCCGGGATAAACAACTGGCTGTGGGTGCCCGCCGTGGGGCTGCCGGCCACCTACCTGTTCTTGCTGTTCCCCGATGGGAGGCTACCTTCGAGGAGGTGGCGCCCCGTGGCCTGGCTGTCTGGGGCGGTGCTCGTGCTGGCGAGCGTCGGGGTCATGCTCTCCCCCGGACCTCTGGACGCCATCGGACGGAGGCCCAACCCGTTTGGGCTGGGGGCGCACCCCTGGGTGGAGAGCGCAACGTACACCCTCCTCCCGCTGCTGCCCCTGTGCATGCTCGTCTCGGCCCTGGGCCTCGTGCTGCGCTACCGGCGTTCGCGGGGAGAGGAGCGACAGCAGATCAAGTGGATCGCCTTCGCCGCCTCGGTCGTGGGCCTGTCGTACCTTGTCGCCATGGTCACGTCGCTCGCCTTCCCGTCGGGCGCCTGGTACTCCCCGGGCTCGCCGTTGTGGATGGACCTCATCGTGACCGTCGCGCTGCTGAGCTTCACGTTCGTCCCGATAGCGGTCGGCCTCGCGGTCCTGAGGCACCGCCTCTACGACATCGACCTCATCATCAACCGCGCCCTCGTCTACGGTCCTCTCACCGCGATGCTCGCGCTGGTGTACGTCGGGAGCGTGGTCGGCCTGCAGGCCGCCTTGCGCATCCTAACCGGGCAGGAGTCCACCCTCGCGGTCGTCGCTTCCACCTTGGTGATCGCCGCGCTGTTCAACCCGTTGCGCCGACGGGTGCAGAGGTTCGTGGACCGCAGCTTCTACCGCAATAAGTACGACGCCGCAAAGACCCTCGAGGCCTTCGGCTCTCGGTTGCGAGAGGAGACGGACCTGGACGCCCTGGGCGGCGACCTGGTGAGGGTAGCAAGGAGGGCCGTGCAGCCCGAGTACGTCTCCTTGTGGCTTCGTTTCGATCCGGGGCCCGAGGCCAGGAGCATCGACGGCGAACAGTTCGGGCACGACGAGTAGGCCCTAGACGCCTTATGCACCCGAGTGCGTGGAAGGGAAGTTCTCCTAACCTCGCCCCGTGGTAATTCTCGGAAGTCCGCACAGCCCCGGCCCTATGCTGAGTGAGCATCTTTCTTACGTACAGGCCATGAAGCTTCTTGTCCTGTACAAAAGAAGCCGATCCTTGCCCGGTATTAGGATGGTTGCCGGCAGTATCGCGGGCGCTACGGTTTGCGGAACACCATCCCGACCCAATCGCCCCGCGAGCGCCGCTCCTCCACTCCCAAGCCCGCCGCGCGCACGGCGTCGGCGGCCCCCTCGGCGCGCGCCGCCACCGAGCCGCTGGTAACGAGAACGCCGCCGCCCCGCACGGCCGCGGCCAGGTCCGGGGCCAGCTCGATCAGCACGTTGGGGAAGATGTTCGCGGCCACCACGTCGTAAGGGGGGGCCACGCATTCGATGCCGCCCTGACGCACCTGGACCGCGCCGGCCAGGCCGTTGAGCGAGACGGTCTCTCGGGCGACGGCCACGGCGTCCGCGTCGATGTCCAGCGCGAGCACCTCGCCGGCCCCAAGCCTTGCGGCCGCAACCGCCAGGATGCCGGACCCCGTGCCCAGGTCCAGCACCCTATCGCCCGGCCGGACGTGCCCTTCCAGCAAGGCCAGCGCTAGTTGCGTCGCCGGGTGGCGCCCCGTGCCGAACACGCCCCGCCCCGCTCCGTCGCCCGCGGGCAGCACTATTATCCGTTCGCCGCGCGACGCTTCGTGGGCTTTGCCCGCGGGCTTGACCACCATCGTGCGGCCGACGCGCAGAGGCGTAGCGTCGTCCCACGTCTCATGGTAGGTCACGGGCACATCATCGGGCACTATTCGCAAAGAAGTGAAGATGTCGCCGGTCGCTCGCCTGATCTGCTCCTTCTGTCCCGGGGTGAGGGTAACCTCGACGGCGAACGGGGCGGCGGCCCGTTCGCTGGAGGGCTCGGGCTCGAGCAGCTGCCTGACGGCGGAGCGCGAGATGGGCAAGGATTCGCTGCCGGCCTTCGCCGCGACGCTTGAGAGACTTTTTAGTTGGACTAGCGGCAGGCTTAGAGAGGAGGGCAAGGAAAGGCCGGTTTGACGACCGTAGTGCTCTTTCTGCGTCGGCGTCAGCCGGAGCACGATCGGATCTCTTGCAGATTGATCGGACACCGAGTTTGGCCCCTTGTTGGATCGACGCCCGCAAACATCGAGTGGCGCGCGGCTCACAACGCATTATGATGCGTTGCGCGACGCGTCGTGAAGTGGGGAGGCTCCTCTCCCTGTTCGCCTGAGCGCGTAGGAGAGGGGGTTCTCGGAAGTCCGCATGAGACCCTGTGAATAATCTGTGGCTCAGAAGGCAGCTACGCAACCAGTCTAATCATCCACCGAGGAGTTTCGCCACCACATATTGTAAGGGTGGATAAATATGCGCCTTGGTGTAAGCCTGACTCGCGCAGTACGCTTGGGCAGCACGGAATTAGTAAGGTCCATGTTGCGTGTTTTCGCTGGTTACGGAAGCCGATGCAAGTCGAGGACCGTCGCCTACCTGTGCAGTAACCGTGCAGCAACTCGAGTAAATCTCCTGAAAGACAGAAAAGGCGATAGAGTAGAAATACGCCTGTTCGCAGCTATTTTGCAAACTCCTGAAAGGCCCAGCAAAGTGTCGCGCCGCCTTTGCACGGCGGAGGCAAAGGGTTCGAGTCCCCTCGGC
>DASYWA010000117.1:0-4568 GCA_035936475.1 Rubrobacter sp.
GGGCTCTCGCGGAGCTCGAAGAGACGCGCCAAACGGCCGAGAGGGAACTGGAGGCCGTTGGGGACCGACGTGAAGAAATCGAGCAACTGGAGCACGACCGGGACGCCCTCCACGCCTCGTGGTCCGCGGCCGTCCCCGACAACCTCGACCGCCTGACGCCGGAGGGGAGGAATGCGCTCTACCACAAGCTGCGCCTGGAGATGCAGCCGAAGGAAGACGGGTTCGAGGTCACAGGGCCGTTTTGTACTTCTGAACCCATATCCTTCTAAAAGTCACCCATCACGGCTCGAACACGTCCTCCACGCCGCTCTTTCTCGCCAGGTTTCGGCCGGAGATAGCCGTGATCCAGGTGGGCGCGGACAACTCATACGGGCACCCCACCCCCGAGACCCTGAGCAGGCTCGGGAGGGCCGGCGCGAAGGTGTTCCGCAACGACGAGGACGGGGACGTGATCGTCACGATAAAAGACCAGGAGGTCGAGGTCGCCGTCACCAGGCCTTAGCTAAAGCTCTCCCGCTTGAGAACCGAGCATGTTCCTGTAGAGTTAGCGGGCAGGGCAAAGAACAGGAGGACGGAACCTTGGTCAGCTTCAATCGCGTCATACTCGCCGGAAACCTCACGAGGGACCCCGAGCTCCGGTTCACCAACGACGGCGTGCCGGTCTGCTCCTTCGGCCTCGCCGTAAACAGGGTCCGCTCCAAGAGCGAAGAGGTCGACTTCTTCGACATCTCCGCCTGGCGCGAGCTCGGCGAGACCATCGCCAACTACAAGAAGAAGGGCGACCCCATCCTCGTCGAGGGGCGCCTCCAGTACCGCACCTGGGAGGCCCAGGACGGCTCTAAAAGGAGCAAGGTAGACGTAACGGCCGACAACGTCCAGTTCCTCGGCGGCCGGGGCGACGGCGGCGAGGGCGGCGGCAACGGCGCCTCCGGAGCCCGGAGCGGCGGGGGCAGGCGCGGCGGCCAGCGCGAAGACGTGGACATCAACGAAAGCGATTTTGAAGATATCCCGTTCTAGATAACCATCTGGCGCAGCGTCTCTAGAGACCGGGTGGCAATTGCCACCCGGTCTCCTTGGTCCGGTAGTCCTTTGCCTATCCGTTAGGGGATCTTCCGGAGACGATCGAGTCCGGTTTGGCTACCGCTCAAAGTCTCCGTGGTTTGTCCTTGGGAGGTGGGTCTTCGGTCTCGACAATCTGCGTCGCGACGAGCTTCTTGTAGAGGGGGCTGTCCTCCAGCAGCTCGCCGTGGGTTCCCTCGGCGGAGATTATTTCCCCGTCCAGAAGCAGGATCCTGTCGGCCTCTACGATGGTGGAGAGCCGGTGGGCGATCACCACGACGGCGCACCGTAGGGAGACCTCGCGAACCGTCTCCTTTAGCGCCCGCTCGTTCTCGGCGTTGAGCTGGGAGGTGACCTCGTCGAGCAGAAGCAGCCGGGGCTCGCGGAGGAGCGTCCGGGCCAGGGCTATCCTCTGGCGCTCCCCGCCGGAGAGCAGCGTCCCGCCGTCGCCGACCTCCGTGTCGAGGCCTTCTGGCAGCTTCTCCACCAACGCGCGCGGGTTGGCGAGGTCGATCACTTCCTCGAGGTCCTCGCCCGATGCGCCAGGGTTAGCGTAGAGGAGGTTCTGACGCACGGTGCCGGCGAGGACCGGAGCGTTCGGCGTCGGGCAGAAGCCCGATCTTCTCGTAGTAGCGTACCGCCTTCGGCGTCACGCCGACGAGCCCGGCGGCCTCCCCGATCCTCAACCGATCTCTCACATCTCGACCTCCACAGGTCCGAGCCCGGGTCGCGGTGAGCTGCGTCGACGGTTGCCGCTACCCGGGCCCGTCCTGCCGCGTCTCCTGGACCAGCCGGAAGAACACCTCGTCGAACGAGGGCGTCGGGAGGTCCACCGAGCGGACGTCCACGCCTTCCAGGGCCTCCATCACCAGCGGGAGCGCCTCGTCGGCGTCCGGCGAGACCAGGCGCACGTGGCTGACGGGTTCCGCGGCGCTATCGTCCTGCCGGATCTCCGCCACGTGGCCCACGGTCTCCACGGCCTTCAGGCTGTCGGCGACGTGGCCCGGGTCGCCGGCGAGCGTGAGCTGCAAGACCTCGCCGCCGAAGGCCCGGCGCCTGAGCTCCGCCGGCGTCCCTACCGCGACGAGCCTGCCGTCCACGAGGAACCCGACGCGGTCGCAGAGCTCGGCCTCCCCGACGTACTGGGTGGTCACGAAGATGGTGCGCCCGTCCTCGCGGAGCTGATGGAACTCCCGCCAAAAACGGCGGCGGAGTATGGGGTCGAGGCTGGCGGTGGGCTCGTCCACGAAGAGGAGCTCCGGCTCGTGGACGACGGCCGCCGCCAGCTGGAGGCGGCGCTGCATCCCCCCCGAGACGTTCCTCGCCGCCTTGCGCCTGTGCTCCCAGAGCTCGACGAACTCCAGTACCTCCTGGATCCGCTGGCGCCGCTCCCCGCCCCGGAGGGAGTAGAGGCCGGCGACGAAGTTGAGGTTCTGCTGCACGGAGAGGCTGTCGTACAGGACGAACCCTTGCGGCATGAAGCCCACCCTGCGCCGCTCCCCGTCCTCGAAAGCCGAGGGGGGACCGCCCAGCACCTCGACCGTCCCCTCCGAGGGTTCCAGGTACCCGGTCAGGACCCTCAGCAGGGAGCTCTTCCCCGCCCCGGAGGGGCCCACGAGGCCGAAGATCTCGCCCTCCTCGACAGTGAGGTCGACGCCCTTGAGGATCTCCACGCCGCCGAGGCGCAGGACCACGCCCTTTACGTCTATGGCGGCCACCCTATCGCCCCTTCCGCCCGATCAGGTACCGGGCCGCGCCCAGGGAGACGACCGCCACGAGCAGGAGCGGGACGAAGTCGGACGCCGAGATGCCCTGACCCCGGATCATGACGTCCTGGAGCGCCCTTATGCCGTAGCTGGCCGGCAGCAGGTAGGAGACGCCGACCGCGGGCTGGGTCATCTGGTCCAGGGGGAAGAGGAAGCCCGCGAAGAACCCGCTGGCGATGAGCAGGAGCATCGAGACCTGGACGGCCTGGAGCTCGCTGCGGGCGAGCGCCGAGATCACGAACCCGAGCCCCAAAGACGCGACCGTGAGCAGCAGCATGGCCAGGACCAACAACAAGAAACCGCCCTCCACCGGCACCCCGAGAAAGCCGGCGAGGACGGCGGCCACGGCCACGTTGGCGCCGAGCACCAGCCCGCAGTAGGCAAGGAACTTGCCGGCGAGGAGCCGCCCGGGGCCTAAGGGAGAGACCTCGAAAAACTCGTAGGCTCCGCCGAGGCGCTCCCTGATGAGGGAGAGGGAGCCGAGGCTCACGGCGATATGCTGGACGAGGATCGCGAGCACCGCCGGCGCGTAGAAGCCGACGACCGGCGGCGGGGAGGCCAGGTTCTGCGTCTGTAGCGCGAAGGGGTTCGCAAGAACGCGCGGCGGCACGTCCGCCGGTAGCCCCTCTAGCGCCTCCTGCAGGGAGGCCAGGCTCGTGCGCAGCTCGTCGAGCCCGCTGCGCTCTTCCAGCTCCTCGGCGCCCCCCTCCTGGGCCGTCCGCACCTCCTGCAGGGCCCGCTGCGCGGCCTCTATCTCCTCCAGCGTCGCCGAAACGTCCCCGTCTTCCCCCGGCCCGAGCGTCTGCCACACCCTGGCGGCGTTCTCCAGGTTCTCGAGCGCCTCCTCCAGCCCGGCGGTGGCTTCCAGGGCCTCCTCCGAGGAGAGGGCTTCGGCGGCGGCGCTTCCCTGCTCGAGCCTGCGGTCGAGGTCTCCGATGCGCCCTTGGGCCGAGCGGAGGTTGCCGAGCTCCTCCTCTATGGCCGCCTGCACGAGGCTCTGGTTGAGGTCCAGGACGAGGCTGTAGGAGCGGCTGGGCACCCTGGTACCGAAGACGGGGTTTATGGTGTTGTAGACGACGCGCAAGACAGCCTGGCTTCCCCCGGCGACGGTCCCCAAGGGCTCGTCGGGCACGACGATGACGGCGTCCACCTCGCCCCGCAGGAGCCTCTCCCTGGCCGCCTCCAGGTCGCCCGTCGTTCCCACGAACTGCGTCCGGTCGGTGAACTCCTCGCGGAACCGCTCGAAGAGTCGCGCCCCCTCGCTGCCTGGCTCGACCACGACGATTGCCCGCGGCCTCAGGATGTTCTCGACGTCGAGGCTGAGGCCGAAGGTCGTCATGATCAGGATCGGCCCGACGAGCAGGAGCAGGAGCAGCTGCGGCTGGCGAAACAACTCCCAGAGCTCCTTGACCGTAACGGCCCTTACCCTCAAACGTGCTCCTTGTCGCCCCGGTAACGCGTGCTCCCTTGCCGGAGTTGCCGACGCGAACCCGCGTTACTCGTCCGAAGCCGTCGTCCCTTGCGCAAGGAACGACGGACCACGAACCATACCAGTTGCGTCCCGCCCGTGGGCTTCGGGGTCGTCAAGGGGCCGGACGGGGGGCGTCCCGAGGGTGGGACCGGGAGGGTCTCCGACAGTCGGCTACGGTGAGTTGGCCACCCGGTTCGTCGACTTCCAGCCGTCGAGGTGGTCGGTGCCGGGAGCTCCGCGTCGTCCGTAAGAACCGCCGTCCGGGGTTGCCC
>DASYWA010000118.1:0-15419 GCA_035936475.1 Rubrobacter sp.
CTCTTGGAGAACCCGAGGAGGCGCCAATCGCGCTCCTTGGCGAGTTCGTTCAGGGCGGGGAACCATTGCATGGCGTGGGAGTCCCCGAAGAGCACGACGGTGGTGTCCGAGGAGGGGTTGCCGTAGACGCATGCGGGGGACTCCGTCTCGGGGAGGTCGAGGTGGCAACCGTCGGCGTACATACGGGGACGGTTCTTCTTCTTCTCGGCCTCGCGCGGGGTAGGGTGCACGGCTTCCGCGCTCTTCTGGATCGAGTGCCCGCCCCGCAGCGCCGCGGCGCCCGCGACCCCACCCTCCGGCGCCTCCGGGACGATGGGCGTCAGCGCGAAGAGCAAGAAGCCCAGGCCGATGGAGGTTGCGGTGCAGGCCCCGCCGAGGGCCAGGGCCTTGCGGGGGTAGCGGCTGAGCCGCCGCGAGTGGAGGAAGGGCCTCTCCACGAAGCGGTGCGTGAGGACGGCGGGGACGTAGGAGACGGCGAGCACGGCGAGGCCCTCCGTGGGGGAGAGCTTCCCCCACACCTCGGCGGCGAAGACCAGGGGCGGCCAGTGCCACAGGTACCACGAATAGGAGATGCGGCCGACGTGGCGCACCGGGCCAAACGCGAGCAGGCGGGAGGGCGAAGCCGCCGACCAGGCCCCGGACCCCGCCGCGATGATCGCCGCGGTCCCGAGGGTCGGGATCAGGGCCGCGGTTCCGGGGAAGAGGGTGTCGTCGCCGAACCGGTGGGCCGCGAACGCGACCGCGGCGAGGCCCGCCCACGCCAACGCGCCGGCCGCCCATCCCGGCAACCGTCCCAGGGCGGAGGCCGGCGCCAGGGCCAGCAGCCCGCCGAGCGCGAGCTCCCAGCCGCGGGTCAGCGTGGAGAAGTAGGCGGCCCCGGCCTCCGCGCCCGTGAGGTAGGCGCTGTAGGCCAGGGACGCCGCCGCGACCCCGCCGAGCACGAAGGCCAGCGTCGGCCGCAGGCCCCGCCCCGTCCGCGAGCACCACCACCCCACCAACAAGAGCAGGGCAGGCCAGACGAGGTAGAACTGTTCCTCGACCGCCAGGGTCCAGAAGTGCTGAACCGGACTCGCCTGCAGGCCCGCCGCGAAGTAGTCGGCGGCCTCGACGGCGAGCAGCCAGTTCATTGCGTAGACGCCGGCCGCGAGGACGCCGAAAGAGGTCTCGTCCATGCGGACCGGGTCGAACAGCAACCACGACAAGGCGACGACGGAGGCGAGCACGACCACCGACAGCGGCAGCAGGCGCTTGGCTCGCCGCGAGTAGAAACGCGCCAGGGAGATCGTGCCCGTCTTCTCCAACTCCCTGAGCAGGAGGCCCGTGATCAGGTACCCCGAGATCACGAAGAAGACGTCCACGCCCACGTACCCGCCGCCCGCGGACGGCACCCCGGCGTGGTAGAGCAGCACGGCCACCACGGCGACGGCCCTGAGGCCCTCCACGTCGGGCCTGAACCCGCCCCCGCCGGAAGCCGGCTCGGGCCCGGTCGGCGAACGGCCTTCGTCGCTGCTCGGCCGGCGGCCACCGGCACGGCCGGGCCACATCCTTCGGAACACCAGGGCTATGGCCTTACGCAACCGTCGCCTCCTCCGCGAGGCGTTAGCCCGGCGCCCGCGGAACCTTCTGCGTCCTCGGTCAGGTCGATGTTGCCGACCTCGGGTGTGGGAGACCCGCGATCGATCCTCGAGTCGGCGAATTGCCCGGTCGGCGTTCCGGTCGGCCGCCCGGCGCACGTAGGCCCGGCGACCAGAGGCGTCACGGGCTTCTCCGACCGGGGCCTCTGCGGGTCGAACCGCTGGGCCCGCGACGGTCGGTTTGGCCGGGGTTCTGATCTAACCCGTCCGGGCTCCCCGGTCCGAGCAGGAAGTCCAGGAATCGCTGCCTCGTCAGGCTCACCGACCCTTCCATCACGTCGGCCTCGGCGTCGGACAGGGGGTCGAGGGCCACGAGGTCTACGCCTTCCAGCGGACCACAGAGCAGCGAGACGAGGTCGTCGGTCTCGATCCGCCGTATGCTCTGGCCGCCTCGACGGGACAGCCGCGCGAAGAGACCGGCCTCCTCCTCGAAGCCGAATACCGGCAGCACCCCGCGACCGTCCGCCGACTCCACGATCGGTAGGTCCGAACCGGCGCGCCCCAGGACAAGCCAGTGCGTGTGGGTCGGGGTGCGCAGCCCCACCCAGCCCGAACCCACGTACTGCGCTACCGGGTGGGTGGCATGCGCGGCGGAGAAGATCCCGCCCGTTCCGCCCCTACCCCGGAGGCCGCCGGGGCCTCGTCCCCGCGGCCCCCTCACGCCGGTACCCCGGGCCCGCGTCGCGCTGTCCGTCCTGGCGCCCGGGCGGGGGGCGGGTTCAAGCGGTCCGCCGGGCGACGAGGCCGTAGACGTACAGCAAGAGGACGGCGCCCAGGGTGGCAACAAAGATCGACCAGAGGTTGAAGCCCGTCGCCCCCGACCCCCCGATGACCCCCACCACGAAGCCGCCGACGGAGGCGCCAGCCATCCCCAGGATGACGGTGACCACGAAGCGCCCCGGGTCCGGGCCCGGCACGATCCGGCGGGCCAGCAGACCCGCGATGGCCCCTATGGCTACCCAGCTGATGAGTCCCACTTCTTTCCTCCCCGTTTAGGTCCCGCCTCTGGCGTCGGGCATACCGTCGCGCACCGACAAGTCTGGGCCCCGCGGATTGGATCGGGGTTTGGCCCAGATTAGGATTTTCAAAGGAGGACCGCCCGCCGGCCCCGCGCTGGGGTAGGATTGGTCCGGACGGTGATGATGAGGATCCTGATCGTGGAGGACGAGGAGCACCTGGCCCGCCTCGTCGCCGAGGTGCTGGGCAGGGAGGGCCACGCCGCCGAGATGGCCTTCGACGGCAGGACGGCCCTCGCCCGCGCCCTGAGCGAGGACTTCGACCTGCTCGTGCTCGACTGGATGCTGCCGGACCTCGACGGGGTCCAGGTCGTCAAGAGGCTCAGGGCGGCCGAGGTCGGCGTCCCGGTCCTCATGCTCACGGCCCGCTCGCAGCTGGAGGACCGCGTCGAGGGCCTGGACGCCGGCGCCGACGACTACCTCCCGAAGCCCTTCGCCTTCCCCGAGCTGCTCGCGAGGGTGCGGGCCCTCGCCCGGCGGCCGCCCGAAAAGGCGGACAGGGGTACGGTCCTCGCCGCCGGCGACGTCGTGCTAGACCCCGGTCGCCACGAGGTCCGGCGCGACGGGGAGCGCATCGACCTGACGGCCAAGGAGTTCGCGCTGCTCGCCACCCTGATGCAGCGCCCCGGGCAGGTCTTCACCCGCTCGGTCCTGCTCGATACCGTGTGGGGGGGTACCACCGGCGCCTACACCAACGCGGTCGACCTCTACGTCCACTACCTGCGCAAAAAGCTCGACCGCGAGGGCGAACCCTCGCGCGTGCGGACGGTGCACGGGGCCGGTTACACCTTCGATCCGAGACCGGCCCCGTGATGCTGGAGCGGATGCGCCGGCGCCTGACGCTCGGGTACGCCGGCATCTTCACCCTCATCCTGCTCGTCCTGGGGACGGCCGCGGTGGTCGGCTTCTCCCAGGAGCTGACAAAGCAACAGGACACCCTGCTCACCCAGGAGGCCAAGGACCAGGCGAGCAACCTGCTGGACGGCGAGAGCAGGGAGGTCCTCGCGAGCGGCTCGTCGGAGTACAGCTGGGTCGCGCTCGACCCCGAAGGCCGCATCACGGACAGGGACCCGACCGCCGCGTCCTCCGGCACCCTGGGCCTCCCCGCCAGGCACCTCGCCGCGGGCG
Source organism: Rubrobacter sp. (assembly GCA_035936475.1). Taxonomy (GTDB): domain Bacteria; phylum Actinomycetota; class Rubrobacteria; order Rubrobacterales; family Rubrobacteraceae; genus Rubrobacter_D. The sequence goes on from DASYWA010000118.1 coordinate 3,779, forward strand.
CTCTCGACGAGGACGGGGCCGTCGCCGAGACGATCCGCGGTCCGGAGGGCAGGGTCAGGGTCGTCAGCGTGCCCATGCGGGACGCGGGCGAGGTGGTCGGGGTCATGCAGTACGCGCGCTCCCTGCGGGGCGTGCAGGAGACGGTGAACCGCCTCCTCCTCGTCCTGCTCCCCCTGGCGCTCGGGGGCGTGGGGGCAGCCCTGCTGGGGGGCCTCTACATGTCGGGCCGGGCCCTGCGCCCGGCGCGCGAGTCCTTCGAGCGGCAGCGCGCCTTCGTCGCCGACGCCTCCCACGAGCTCAAGACGCCCCTCACCCTCGTCCGGGCCGACACCGAGGTCGTGCTCTACCGCGGGAGCCTGAACGCCGAAGACAGCGAACTGCTGGAGCACGCGCTCGCCGAGACCGACCGCATGGGCGCCATCCTCTCCGACCTCCTCCTGGTGGCCCGGCTCGACGCCGGCAAGCTCGGCGTGGCTGACAAACCCTTCGACCTCTCCGGCGTCCTCTCGGAGGCGGCCGAGCGCTTCGGCCCGCGGGCGGCGGCCAAAGAGGTAAGGCTCGACGTCATAGCCCCCGACGAGCTGCCGGCCCGCGGCGACGCGAAGAGGACGGCCCAGATCCTCGCCGTCCTGCTCGACAACGCCGTGAGGTTCACGCCGCCGGGGGGCGTCATCGCCGTGACGGGTCGCCCGCGAGACCGCTGGGCCGAGGCGAGCGTCACGGACACCGGACCGGGGATACCCCCGGAGCACCTGCCCCGCGTCTTCGACCGGTTCTACCGCGTCGACGCCGCCCGTACGAGGGGCGAAGCCGGCGGAGGTACGGGGCTCGGACTCGCGATCGGCCGCGAACTGGCCAGGGCCCAGGATGGCGACCTCCTCGCCGAGAACGCGGAGGGGGACGGGGCCGGCGGCGCGACCTTCCGCCTCTGCCTGCCCCGCGGGTGATCCACGCGACGTAACCCCTCCGAGGGTCGTTGGGATCTAACCTCTGGACGGAAGGACCATGACCAGCACGCCGGCCACGCAGATAGCGGCGCCGAGCAGGTCGTAGCGGTCGGGCCTGAAGCCGTCGACGAAGACGCCCCAGGCGAGGGCCAGGGCGATAAAGACGCCGCCGTAAGCCGCGTAGACCCGCCCGAACTCCGGGATGGGCTGCAGGGCGGCGATCACGCCGTAGAGCACGAGCACCACGGCCCCGCCAGCCGCCCACGCGAAGGGCCTGTGCTCTCGTATCCAACCCCATACCAGGTATCCGCCACCGATCTCGCACAGCCCGGCGAGGACGAAAAGTACTGCTATGACGAGCAACCTGGACATCTCTACGCTCCTCTCGGCAACGGGTGGCAACCAGGGCCGAAGGCTACACGTTCACCGCCGTGAGGGGGCCGCCGGCCGGTCCGGTTTCGCGGTCCCTTCGCGAGTACCTTGCGGGCGTGGAACGGCCCCTCGCCGTCCGGCCGGATCGCGGGGCCGCCAGGGAACCCGAGCCTCCGGGCTTCCGCCTGCGCGTTGGCGGCGACTTCGACCACGCTGGCCTCGATACCTTCGTCAGCGATCGACCTCCACGGGCCCCCTCATGCGGGTCCCCTCATGCGGGTCCCCTCGTGCGGGTCCGCGCTACGGCCAGCCGTCGAAGGGGAGCGGCCCTATGGCGCCCCCTCAGGCGCGGCGGAACGGGTCCCATCTCCCCTCTTCGCCGGCGCTCGCACCCGGTGCCCTCCCCTCCACCAGTTCCGACCCGATGAGGACCCGTATCCTGTCCCTCACGCTCCGGAACGCCCCCATGCGCCCCTCGTCGCCGCTTACCGCCGACGGGTCCGGCAGCGACCAGTGCAACCGCTCCCTGGCCCCGGGGAAGACGGGGCAGGCCTCGTTGGCGTCGTCGCAGACCGTCACCACGTAGTCGAAGGTCTCCTCGAGGTACCGGTCGAGCGTCTCGGACCGCTGGCCGGAGATGTCCACCCCGACCTCGCGCATCGCCTCTATCGCCTCGGGCCTCACCCGGGTCGCCTCCGTGCCTGCGCTGAAGGGCTCGAAACGCTCCCCCGCCAGGTGCCCGAGCAGCCCTTCGGCCATCTGGGAGCGGGCGGAGTTGTGGGTGCAGAGAAAGAGCACCCGGGATCGCCCCCGGTCATCGGCCATCCCCGGCCTCCGTTCCCAGCCCCAGGTGGTCGGCGGTCTCGGCGATCAGACCTCGGGCGGCGTCCCGGTTCAACGAGTAGAAGCTCCACCTGCCCCGCTTCTCCTCGCGCACGAGCCCGGCCTCCTTGAGCTTCTTCATGTGGTAGGAGACCTTGGACTGGCCCATCCCGAAGTAGGCCTCGAACTCGCAGACGCAGATGCCGGCGTCCTTATCTTCGGCCGGTACGCCGCGGTCGGGCAGGCTGCAACAACCCCTACCCCCCGCCATCATCCCCAGCATTCTGGCCCGTATGGGATCCGAGAGGGCGCCCCCGAGCGCGACGAGCCGGCCGACGCGCGCCCCGTCGTAGACCTCACCCGAAGCGCGGCCGTTCTCCGAAACGACGCCCAAAACCTGTTCCGGCACCGGCTACCCCTCTTCCGGCTTGCGCGCCCGGACGAAGGCGCCGGCGGCCGGGACCTTGCGGAGCGCCTCGCGCTTCTCTTCGGTGTCCAAGCCCTCTATCGCGTCGGGCTCGTAGACGTTGGTCACCTCCACGGAGACGTCCTCGAAGCCTGCCGCCGCGAGCAAGGCCTCGTACTCCTCCCTCTCCAGCGCCCCGACCACGCACCCGGTCCAGAGGCCAACCGTCTCGAGCACCTCTTCGGGGAGGTCTTTCTTGCTGCCAAGGAAGACCACGTCCGAGACGGCGAAGCGTCCCCCCGGCTTAAGCACCCTGAACGCCTCGGAGATGACGCGCGGTTTGTCCGTGGAGAGGTTGACGACGCAGTTGCTTATGACGACGTCCACGTGCGCGTCTGGCAGGGGGACGGCCTCGATCTCACCTTTCAGAAACTCCGCGTTCTCGACCCCGGCCTCCTCCCGGTTCTTGCGCGCCAGCTCCAGCATCTCGTCGGTCATGTCCAACCCGTACGCCTTGCCGCCGGGGGCGACCCGGCGCGCGGAGAGCAACACGTCGATCCCACCGCCACTCCCGAGGTCCAACACGACCCCCCGGGCGAGGGATCGGCCAACGCCACCGGGTTCCCGCACCCGAGCGAAGCCTCGGCGGCGAGGGGCGGCAACTCCCCCCTCTCCGCCTCCGAGTAACTCTTCCCCGAAAGGTCCGAAACCCGGACGTCCACTTCATCCCCGCACCCGCAAGAAGACCCGCAACACGACCCTCCGTCCCCGGCGGCGGTGGCGAGCTCCGCGTACTTCTCCCTCACACGATCCCGCAAGTCTCCACTCATGACCGTCCACCTCCCGTATCAATAAATATTGATGTAACTCTAGAACGCTTGCGCCCGTCATGTCAAGGGCAGGTGGGAGGATGCGTCCTCTTTGGTGGGGCTTCGTCTGTAGATACAGGACTAACCGTAACGTAACCTTGTACGTTACGGTTAGTCTAAACTCTAGAATGATGTATAGACTGCGTTGTTGTACGACATTCTTTTGACGGTGCGCCAAAGGTCCTGCAAAGGCCGACTTTTTCCGAGATTGTCTGTACTTCTGCTTTAGCGTTTTGCCGGGACGGAGCGTTGCTCCACGCCGCCGTTGACGCCGGCCCACTGGCGGGCTGGGAGGCCCCAGAGGGCTATGAAGCCCGCTGCTGCGGCCTCGTCGAAGGTACTGTTGGGGTCGTAGGTCGCGAGGTCTTTGCTGTAGAGGGCGTTGGGGGCCGTGCGGCCGACGACGGTGGCGCTTCCCTTGTAAAGTTTGAGGCGGACGGTGCCGGTGACGGTCTTCTGGGTCTCGGAGACGAAGGCGTCAAGGGCGGATTTAAGGGGGGTGAACCAGAGGCCGTCGTAGGTGAGTTCAGCGTAGCGTTGTTCGATGGTCGCCTTGAAGCGGAGGACGTCTTTGGTGAGGGTGAGGGTCTCCAGTTCCTGGTGGGCCTGGATGATGGCGAGGGCTGCGGGGGCCTCGTAGATCTCACGGCTCTTTATGCCGACGAGACGGTCCTCGACCATGTCGATGCGGCCGACGCCGTGGGCGCCGACGACGGTGTTGAGGGCCGGTATCAGGTCGACCAGCGGCAGCTCTTCGCCGTCGAGCGTGGTGGGAAGTCCTTCCTCGAACCCGAGCTCGACGTAGCGAGGCTCGTCGGGCGCGTCCTCGGGCTCGGCGGTGAGCTCGAAGACGTCGGGGGTCGGCTCGTGGTCGGGGTCCTCGAGGGGACCGGCCTCGATGGAGCGGCCCCAGAGGTTCTCGTCGACGCTGTAGGGGGACTCCCTGGTGGTCGGAACGGGGATGCCGTGCTCCTCGGCGTAGGCCATCTCCTCAGGGCGGCTCATGTTCCAGTCCCGGACCGGGGCTACCACCGTGAGGTCGGGGGCGACGGAGGCCGTCGTAACGTCGAAGCGGACCTGGTCGTTGCCCTTGCCGGTGGACCCGTGGGCGATGTGCGTGGCTCCCACCTCGCGGGCGGCCTCGACGAGCTTCTTGGCTATGAGCGGGCGCCCGAGCGCCGTGAAGAGCGGGTACTTGCCGCCGTAGAGGGCGTTGGCCTTTATGGCCGGCGCGACGTAATCGTCCACGAACTCGGCCCTCGCGTCGCGCACGAAGGCGTCCGCGGCGCCTATCTGCAGCGCCTTGGCCCGCACGTCGCCGGCCGGCTCCCCCTGGCCGAGGTCCAGGTACAGCGCGTAGGGGATCGCGCCCTGCTGCCCCAGCCACTTGACACAGACCGAGGTGTCCAGCCCCCCCGAGTAGGCGAGCACGACCTTCTTGCCTTCCAGCATGTTTCCTCCTTGAGAGATATTACGGCTCACGAGACCTCGTGACCCCGCCCTCGAAGCGCCGCCACGGCGGGCCGCAGTTGTTCTTCCTTTACCAGCACGTAGTCCGTGTCGTAGGTCGAGACGGCGAAGACGCTTACGCCGGCCCCGGCCAGCGGCCCGGCCACGGAGACCAGCACGCCGACCTCCGAGAACCCGAAAGGCCCCTCCAACTTCAGGACCCGCCATCCCCCCTCACACCGTACGTCTTCGGGAACCGAACCTTCCGGGCACACCACCGATAGCTCCTCGGTCGTGCGCGTGACGGAGAAAAAACCGCTTTCTACCGCCCAATCGGGGATCTTCGATTCTGTATCCAGGCGACAAACGGACACATGTACGGCAAGCAGGGAGAGGCGCAGTTCCTCGCGTGCGGCGTTCACGGAGACGTTTCGAGCGTCTCGCCGTCGGCCGGAATCTCGACTCTATCGGCGAGGAAGGACTCGCCGAGCTTTTCGGCGAGCTCCGACCGGGTGAGCAGGCAGTGGTTTATGGCCTCCATGTGGACGGCCGCTATGCGCGCCCCGGGCGCGGCGCGGCAGACTTGGGCGACGTCTTCGGCCGTCATGGTGATCGGGTCGCCTTCAAGGAATTGCGCGGCGCCGGCGTTCACGACGATCACGTCAGGACGATGGGTGCCGAGCGCCTCCTCTACCTCCTCGCACCAGATCGTGTCGCCAGCGACGTAGAGGCTCGGGGAACCTTCTCTTTGGACAACGAAGCCGGAGACGGGGGCCATCTGGGCCCCGATCTCCCCGGTCCCGTGCCGCCCTCCGGTGCGAAAGAACCGCAGCCCCTTCCACGCTAGGCCCGGGTCCACCGCGGAGACGTTGGTGAAGCCCGCCCCCGAGATCCTCGCCTCGTCCTCCGGTTGGCACAGGACGAGCCTGTCTTTCGGTATTAGCTCCCGCGCCCGTCCGTCCCAGTGGTCGGCGTGGGTGTGCGTCACGAGGATCGCGTCCGTGTTCTCGATGAGGTCGGACAACTCGTCGTCGCCGAAGGGCAGGTCCACGAGGGGGTTCGGTCTCTCGTTGGGCGTGTTCGGTACGGCTGGCGCGGTCCCGGCGTTGCCGAGCATCGGGTCGACGAGCACCCGGACGCCGCCCATCTCGAACAGGAGCGTGGCGTGCCTGACGAAGCGGATCTCCACGGGCCCCGCGTTACTCCACGTTTCCGGCCGGACGGGTCTTGGCGCGGCAGACGTCGGCGATGAGGCCGGCGACCTCCTCGGCCGCTTCGCTGCTGGGCGAGATCGCCAGCACGGTGTCCTGGCCGGCGATGGTGCCGAGCACTTTCAGGCCCCTCACCCGGTCAAGCACGCTGGAGACGGCGCCGGCGGTGCCGTCGCGAGTGTGGATGACTACCTGGTTGCCGGCCGGGACGATACCGAGCACGAAGCTCGGCAGCACCTCTATGCCGGCGGACCCGGGGTCGTGCGGGAGCGCCAGGTAACGGCTCCCGACCTTGAGCACCCCGAGCTCCGCCAGATCCCGGCTCACCGTTGCCTGAGCGACCTCGACCCCCTCGTCGCCCAAAGCCTGCACGACCCCCTGCTGCGTGCCGAGCTCCTTCTCGGAGATGAGCCTCAGGATGAGGTCCTGCCTGGTCGTCTTGTCCACCGGTGCGCGCGTCGCGCCCATACGCTTCCTCCTACTCGGGGTCCTACTTGAGGTGCTCGAGCCCGAGGTCTTCTGCGTACCCGAGCGCCAGGTTCATGTTCTGGACCGCCGCCCCGGAAGCCCCCTTGAGCAAATTGTCCACGGCCGAGAACAGCAGCAGCTTCCCGGCCCGCCGGTCCACCGCCGCGGAGAGCCGGCACCTGTTCGTGTTCGCCACGTGCGAGACGTGCGGGTACTCCCCCCTCGCCTCGACGAAAGCCCATCCTTCGTAGTCCTCCGCGTACCAGCCGAGCACCTCTTCGGCCTCCGGCACGTCCTCGAGGTCGACCACTATCGTCTCGAGCTCGCCGCGGCTTATGGGGATGAGGTGCGGCACGAACGTGACCGCCGGGCTCTCCCCCACCCTCCGCAGCATCGCCTCGATCTCCGGCGTGTGCCGGTGCAGCGGCGCCCCGTAGGCGTTCGCGCTCTCGTTGACGCTCACGAAGTGCGTCTTGACGCTCGGCCGCGCCCCCGCCCCGCTCACCCCCGACAGGGCGTTGATGACGATGGACCCGATCCCCCCTCCCACCCTCCTGACCACCGGCGCGAGCGCCAGCACGGCCGCCGTCGGGTAGCACCCGGGGTTGGCGACGAGCCGCCCCTCCGCCGCCCCGAAGACCTCGGGCAACCCGTAGTGCGCCTCCGCCAGCAAACCCGGCGCGGGATGCCTCCCGTACCACTCCTCATAAACCCCGACCTCGGGCAACCTGAAGTCCGCCGAGAGGTCCACCACGAGCCCGACCCCGGCCTCCAGCAACCCGGCCACCGTCTCGGCGCTCTCCCCGTGCCCGTAGGCCACGAAAGCCACGTCCAACCCGGAAGCCTCGATCTCCTCGGGAGCCACGAACGACCCGCCCGCCGAGATCTGCGGAAAGACCTCCCCGATGGGACGCCCCGCGTACCCGCGCGACGCCACCGCAAGCCCTCCCACCTTCGGGTGCCCACCAAGAAGCCGTACCAGCTCCGCCCCCGCGTACCCGCTGCCGCCGTAGACCCCAACCTTCAAGCTCATGGCCGTATTAGAGCATCTGCCGGATATTTATTCAAGTTTCTGGATATTTCCGTTGACGTCCCCACGCACGGGTGCGACAATACGGGCCTGTTATGAATAAAGATTCAACAATCAGCATAAAAACCCTCGCCGGCGGGGCGACGGCCCCCGCGGGTTTCCGGTCGGGCGGGGTAGCGTGCGGTGTTCGGGGTTCCGGGGTACGGGATCTGGGGCTATTGTTTTCGGAGCTTCCTTGCGACGCTGCGGCGGTCTTTACGCGCAACGCGTTCAAGGGGGCGCCGCTCGGCGTGACGCGCGAGGCCGTTGGGGCGGGCGGGCTGCGGGCGGTCGTGGTCAACAGCGGGAACGCGAACGCGGCCACGGGGGCGCGGGGCGTCGAGGGCGCTTACGCGATGCAGGGGACGGTGGCTCAGGCTTTGGGGATCGAGGCCAGGCGGGTGGCGGTAGCTTCTACCGGTGTGATCGGGGAGCACTTGCCGATGGGCGAGATCCGGGCCGGGATAGAGGATGCCGCCGGAGAGCTCTCCGGTGACGGAGCCCCGTTCGCGGAGGCGATCCTGACCACCGACACCCGCACCAAGGAGGCGGCGGTGGAGGTCGAGGTCGGGGGCAGGACGGTTACCGTAGGGGGGACGGCCAAGGGTAGCGGCATGATCCACCCGAACATGGGCACCATGCTCGCCTTCCTAACGACCGACGCCGCCGTCGAGCCCGGGTGCCTGCAGGAGACCCTGGGCCGGGCCACGGATCGCTCCTTCAACCGCGTGACGGTGGACGGCGACACCTCCCCCAGCGACATGGCACTTCTCCTCGCCAACGGCGCCGCCGGAAACGGGTCGCTGACCACCGAGTCGCCCGACTACCCCGCCTTCGCCGAGGCAGTCGGTTCCGTCGCACGGACCCTGGCCAAGGAGATCGCGCGCGACGGCGAGGGCGCGACGCGGCTGGTGGAGGTCGTGGTCGAAGGCGCCGAGAGCGAGGAGGTCGCGGCAGCGCTGGCGAAGAGCGTCGTCGGCAGCAGCCTCGTCAAGGCCGCCGTCTTCGGCGAGGACGCCAACTGGGGGCGGGTGCTCACGGCGATGGGCTACGCCGGCGTACCCTTCGACCCCGACGGGCTGGAGCTGTGGTTCGGGCCGGTCAAGGTCTTCGAGGGGGTGCCCGTGCCGCACGAGACCGCCGAGGCCAACGCGGCGCTCGCGTCGGGCGAGGTCGGGATCACCGCCCGGTTGGGCGCGGGCGGGGCGTCGGCGACCGCGTGGGGCTGCGACCTGAGCTACGAGTACGTAAGGATCAACGGGAGCTACCGCACGTGAATGCCGAGGCCCCCATGGTCGTGAAGGTCGGCGGCGGCGCCCTGCGGGGCGGCGCTCTGGAGGACCTGCCGGCCATCCTGGTGGGCGGGACGCCGGTCGTACTCGTCCACGGCGGCGGGCCGCAGCTCACCCGCATGCTCGACTCTTTGGGCATCGAGAGCGCCTTCCACGAGGGCCTGCGCGTCACCGACGGGGCGACGCTCGAGGTGGCCGAGATGGTCTTCGCCGGCGGCGTCAACAAGGGGCTCGTGCGCGAGTTGAACGCGCTCGGCGTGCCCGCGGCCGGCATCTCGGGCACCGACGGGCCGACGCTCCTCGTCCAACCCCTGCCGGGTCTTGGCAGGGTCGGGGAGGTTTCGTCGGTGGAGCCGGGCCTGATCCGGACGCTCTGGAGCGGCGGCTTCGTGCCGGTCGTGGCCCCTCTGGGGCTCGGCCCGGAGGGCGCGTACAACGTGAACGCGGACTCCGCGGCGGCGGCCCTCGCGGTCGGCCTCGGGGCGGGGCACCTGTTCCTGCTGACCGACGTGGACGGCCTGCTAAGGGACGGCGAGGCGGTTGCCGCCCTCGACCCTGGGGAGTCCGAGGATTTCGTCCGCAGCGGGCTCGCCGCCGGGGGGATGGTCCCCAAGCTGCGGGCGGCGGCGGAGGCGGCGCGCGGCGGGGTCAGGGCAAGGGTACTCAACGGCAACAAGAAGGGCGTTCTGGCCGGGGCACTCTCCGGCGAGAGCGTCGGCACGCTCATATACGAAGGAGGGCCGGCATGCACGCGGTAATGGAGACCTACAAGAGGCTTGGCATAGCACCGACGAGCGGGCGTGGGAGCTGGCTCTTCGACGACGAAGGCAACCGCTACCTGGACTTTATAGGCGGCATAGCTACGAACTCCCTCGGGCACGGCCACCCGGCGCTCGTGGGGGCCATAAAGGACCAGGCCGAGAAGCTCATCCACTGCTCGAACCTGTACGAGATCCCGATCCAAGCCGAGGCCGCTGCACAGCTCACGGAGGCGACGGACTTCGACAGGGTCTTTTTCTGCAACTCCGGCACCGAGAGCGTCGAGGCCGCCATCAAGCTGGCCCGCAAGCACGCCCACGACAACCATGGCCCCGCCAAGCACGAGGTCTTGACCTTCTCGAAGTCCTTCCACGGCCGCACCTACGGGGGCCTCTCCGCCACCGCCCAGCCCGCCCTTAAGGAAGGGTTCGGCCCCATGCTCCCGGGCATGACCCACGCCCCCTACGGCGACCTCGAAGCCGCCAAAAGGGCCTCCGGTCCACAGACCGCGGCCATCCTGGTCGAGCCCGTCCAGGGCGAGGGCGGCGTGAACGTCGCCCCCGAAGGCTTTCTCCAGGGCCTGCGCGACCTCTGCGACGAGCTAGACGCGGTCCTCGTCTTCGACGAGGTCCAGACCGGCGCGGGACGGACCGGATATCTGTACGCATATCAGGGGATAGGCGTAGTTCCGGACGTTCTGGCGAGCGCGAAGGGACTCGGAGGCGGTTTCCCCGTCGGGGCGGTGCTGGCGAGGGAGCCATTCGCGGCGCTCGGGCCTGGCAACCACGGCTCGACCTTCGGGGGCAACCCGCTGGCGATGGCCGCGGTGAAGGCCGTGCTCGGGGTGGTGAACGACGAGGAGTTCCTGGAAGAGGTGCGGTTCAAGGGGAGGGTGCTAAAGAGCGCGCTCGAGGCATTGGCGAAGCGGGTGCCGGGCGCCGAGGTTCGGGGGGAGGGGCTGCTGGTCGGCCTGGATCTCAAGGACCCCGACCTGGCGCGGTCGGTCTTCGGGCACTGTTTGGGTGAGGGCTTGCTGGTGAACTTGGTGGGGGGCACGACCATCCGGCTCGCGCCGCCGCTCACCGTGACCAGGACGGAGGTTCGGGCCGCGCTCGACACCTTTCGAGGCGGCGTGCGGGCTGCGATGAACGTGGCCGTGCCCGAAGCCGCGGTGGCGTAGGTCGTTTTGGCCATGATCCCGCAGATAGACGACCTCCCGCCGAAGCCGTCCCCCCTCTCGGGCCGGGACTGCCTGACGCTGGCGGAGTTCGCGCCGGGGGAGGTGGCCCTGATCCTGGACGAGGCCGTCAAGATCAAGGCCATGCAGAAGAGCCGCATCCCCTACCGGCCCCTGCGCGGCCGGACGCTCGCCATGGTCTTTCAGAAGCCCTCCAACCGCACCCGCGTCTCGTTCGAGGTGGGGATGTACCAGCTCGGCGGCCACGCCCTCTCCCTCTCCCCCCAGGAGATACAGATGGGCAAGCGCGAGACGCCGTCCGATACTGGGCGCGTCCTCGCCCGCTACATCGACGCCATCATGGTCCGCACCTTCGACCACGGGGAGCTCGAGGAGCTCGCCGGGGCCGCCGACGTGCCCGTCATAAACGGCCTCTCCGACGCCCACCACCCCTGTCAGGCCCTGGCGGACCTCCTGACGGTCCGCGAGGAGTTCGGCGCGTTGGAGGGAGCGAAGATAGCGTACGTCGGGGACGGCAACAACGTCGCCCACTCCCTCGCCATAGCCTGCGCCCTGACGGGGGCCGAGCTCGCCATCGCCCACCCGGAGGGCCACGGCCCCGACCCGAAGGTCGTCGAGACGGCGGGCAAGCTCGGCGCCGCGCCCGTCCTTACCCAAGACCCCCGCGAGGCCGCGAGCGGCGCGCGGGTCGTCTACACCGACGTGTGGGCAAGCATGGGCCAGGAGGCAGAGGCCGCCGAGCGCAGGCAGAAGTTCGCCCCCTACAGGGTGAACGAAGG
>DASYWA010000119.1:0-1717 GCA_035936475.1 Rubrobacter sp.
GGGTCTGCAGGGGATCTCCACCGAGTCCGAGGCCGGGGCCGGGGACGTGCAGGACGTCGCCGACTACCTGGTGGAGAACGAGATCCCGGCCGTCTTCGTGGAGACCAGCGTGCCGCGCCGGAACATCGAAGCGGTGCAGGCCGCGGCCCGCGACCAGGGCTGGGAGGTCGAGATCGGCGGCGAACTCTACTCGGACGCCATAGGTGATCCGGGCACCCCCGGCGGCACCTACCCTGGGGCGGCCAAGGAGAACGCCGAGACGATAGCGAGAGGACTATCGCAGTAGGAAGTTGCCCCGTATCACCTCTACCCAACGCGGGGTGATGGCAACGATGAGGGGCTCCGCGAAGGTGGGGCCCCTCGCGCGGGAACGGAACTGGAGATCACAGAAACGGAGGCCGTTGGATGAGGTTGAAAGAGGTCAAGGCTCCGCCGGAGGCCGTTCCCTTGAGGGTCGAGGGGCTCACCGCGGCCTACCGCGACGAGCCCGTCCTGTGGGACGTGAGTTTCGAAGTGCCCCAAGGCGAGCTCGTCGCCGTCGTCGGCCCCAACGGCGCGGGCAAGACCACGCTCTTGAAGGTCGTCATGGGCTTGATGGAGCCGGCGGCGGGACGCGCGCTGGTCTACGGCAAGCCCTTCGAGAAGGCCCGCCAGTGGGTCGGCTACGTCCCGCAGAGGGGCAGCGTGGACTGGGACTTCCCGACCAGCGCCCTAGACGTGGCCCAGATGGGTCTCTACGGAAAACTCGGGTGGTTCCGCAGGCCCGGGAGCAAAGAGCGCGAGAAGGCGATGGAGTGTCTGGAGAAGGTCGGCATTGCGCACCTCGCCGACCGCCAGATCTCCCAGCTCTCCGGCGGCCAGCAGCAGCGGGTCTTTCTCGCCCGCGCCCTGGCCCAGGACGCGAGGCTCTACCTCACCGACGAGCCCTTCGCCGCGGTGGACTACAAGACCGAGCGGGCCATTGTGGCGCTCTTGCGGGAGCTCAAGGCGCAGGGGAGCACCGTGATCGTCGTCCACCACGACCTCGCCACAGTCCCCGACTACTTCGACCGGGTGGTGATCCTGAACAAGCGCCTCGTGGCCGAGGGGCCGGTCTCCGAGGTCTTCACAAAAGAGAACGTCTCCGAAGCCTACGGCGGCGCGGTGGGATTCCTCGCCGGGAGCGGGTGAGATGCCGCCCGTGGTAGACTTGCTGAGAGAGCTTCTCTTCGACTACACTTTGCGCAACGTGGCCCTGGGGACAGCCATCCTGGGGGTGGCGGGCGGTGTGCTTGGGTGCTTCGCCGTCCTCAGGCGCCAGGCCCTCCTCGGCGACGCCCTGGGGCACGCGACGCTACCCGGTGTGTGCGTGGCGTTTATGCTCTCCGGGGCGAAGGTGCCCGCGGTCCTCCTGGCGGGCGCGGCGATCTCGGCGGGGCTGGGGGCGCTCTTGATCCTCGCCGTGGTGCGTGGGACGCGCATAAAGCAGGACGCGGCCCTGGGGATCGTGCTCTCGGTATTCTTCGGCGCGGGGACCGTGCTCCTCACGTACATCGCGGGGACCGGCGACTCCGGCCAAGCCGGCCTGAACTACTTCATCTTCGGCCAGGCCGCCGGCATCGTGCGGGAGGACGTCGTCACGATAGGGTTCCTCGCGGCGGCCGTGCTACTGATGGTGGCGCTGCTCTTCAAGGAGTTTAAGCTGGTCTCCTTCGACCCGGAGTTCGCCGCCTCCATA
>DASYWA010000120.1:0-15784 GCA_035936475.1 Rubrobacter sp.
GGCGATGGCCACCGGCAGCGTCCACAGCGGCACCATGCACGGGAAGTTGAAGGGCGTGATCGCCGCCACCACCCCTAAGGGGAACCGGTAGGAGACGTTGTCTATCCCCCTCGCCACGTCCCTGGAGCTCTCGCCCATGAGGAGGCTGGGCATCCCGCAGGCGAACTCGACGACCTCGATGCCGCGACGAACCTCGCCGCCGGCGTCTTTGGCGTCCTTGCCGTTCTCTAAAGTGACCAGGTCTCGCAGCTCCTCGAAGTGCTCCTCCAGGAGCATCTTGAAGCGGAAGAACAGGCGCGCCCTCTCGACGACGGGGGTGGCGGCCCAGCCGGGGAAGGCGGCCCGGGCCGCCTCGACGGCCCGGGCCACGTCTTCTCTGGTGGAGAGGGGGGTCTCCCCTATCACCGCGCCGGTGGCCGGATCGTAGACGGGCTCGGTCTCGCGGCCGTTGCCGTCCACCCAGGAACCCCCGATCAGGTTCCGCACTTCGTGGCTCTTCTGGGATGCCTGCACTGCGCCTCCTTTACTGGTACGGGGGTCTCCCCGCCGAACGACGCCCCGGACTACTTGTTGCCCTGACGGAACGCCTCTAGGTTCTTCTGGTAGAGGGCGAACGGGGCGTTCATGAGGTTTGTGTAGCTCTCCGTCGCCTCGGTGAGCATCTTTTGGAAGGCCTCCATCTGCTGCTGGGAGCCCTCGACCATGCCGCGGGCGATGGTCTGGCTGCTCTCGACCTGGCTCTGGAGCTCGCCGGTAACCTTCTCGAAGAAGCCCTTGGTGAGCTCCTCGTTCTTCTCCTGGAGGTTGGAGACCTTCTCCACCACCTCCTTGTAGGACTCCATGCTCTCGGCCAGGGCCCTGTTGGTGCGGGCCTGGGCCTCGAGGGACTCGTCCACCACCTTGACGTAGGACTCCATCGCCCGGGTCAGCGCCCGGTTGGTCTCGGCCTGGCTCTCCAGGAGCCCGGTGAGGCTCTCGACCCAGTCTTGGGCGAGCCCCATGTTGCGCTGCTGGGCCTCCACGGCGCTCTGCACCACCGTCCGGTACGACTCGCCGAACGCCCCGGCTAGGTCCCCGGCCGCATCCTGTTTGCCACCCTTGGCCATGCGTGCCTCCTTCTCGCCGTCTTTGTCCGACATTCTAAAGCAAATGAGCTGCCAGCTTGTCGGCACGCTTCGCCCTTCGGGCTCGCTCTCGGCGCGGCGCCCGCGGCGCCTCTCGGCTTTCGGCCCGTGGGTCGGCGGTCGTTTGTTCGCAGGGACTGGGGGGCAACTAGGGGCAGGAACTTTTGTCTACGAGAGGACCTTTTATGCGAGCTATGGTGATACCGCGGTTCGGTGGGCCGGAGCTTTTCGAGGAGAGGGACGTCGAGAGGCCCGAGGCGGGCCCGGGGGAGGTGCTGGTCAGGGTCGTCGTCGCGGGGACGAACCCGGTGGACGCCAAGCTCAGGGCGGACGGGTCTTTCGCGGGGCTGGAGCCGCCGGTGGTGCTTGGCTCGGACGTCTCCGGGGTCGTCGAGGAGGTCGGGGTGGGGGTGGCGGACCTCGCGCCGGGGGACGAGGTCTACTACACGCCGGAGATCTTCGGCCCCGGCTCCAACGGCGGCTACGCCGAGTATCACCTCGCCCGGGCCGAGATCGTGGCGAAGAAGCCTTCCTCCATCTCCCACGAGGAGGCCGCGGCCGTGCCGCTGGCCGGCGGGACCGCCTACGAGGTGCTCGTGAGGAGGCTCGCGTTGCGGGTCGGGGAGACCGTCCTCATCCACGGCGGGGCCGGGGGCGTCGGGTCTTTCGCCGTCCAGATCGCGCGTTCGGCAGGCGCCCGCGTCATCGCCACGGCGGGCCCCGACAACCAGCAGACCCTGAGGGATCTCGACGCCGACGTTGCCCTCGACTACCGTCAGGCCAGCGTCGCCGAGGCCGCACTCGAGGAGACGGGCGGGGCCGGCGTGGACGCGGTCTTCGACTGCGTGGGCGGCGAGACCATCGTGGAGAGCATCCCGGCCACGAGGCCCTTCGGGCGGCTGGCGACGATCCTAGGCGCCCAGGGCGACCTTACGCCGCTCTACGTCAACAACCAGACGTTGCACGGCGTCCTGCTCATGCGCGAGCGGGCGCGCCTCGACGAGATGTCGCTGCTGCTGGAGCGCGGTCAGATGAGGCCGCTGGTGGACGAGGTCATGGACCTGGCCCGGGTCGGCGAGGCCCACGAGCGCCTGGACTCCGGGCACGGGCGCGGCAAGGTCGTGCTGCGGGCCTCGGACGCTTAGGGCGGCTCGCGAGGGCATCACACCACCCGAGAAGCGAGGTTCCAAGGCTCTGAGGTCGCCTCCTTCGGAGGCTTTGAGGCTTTTGGGGCGGGTGCCCGGCACCTTGTGCCCTTTGCACCCGCCCCTCAAAGCCTCATCCCCATGCAACCTCCCCTGGGCCCTCGACCGTTGCAGCGACGCGGGCGGGCGAATACCATCCCCGGCATGGAGACCATGCGCGCAACGACCAGGGAAGCGCTCGCCCGTCAGCTAGAGGAGGCAAGAGAACGGACCCGGCACCTGCTCCGGACCGTCTCGGACGAGAATTTGGTCGTCCAGCACGACCCCATCATGAGCCCCCTGATCTGGGACTACGGCCACATCGGCAACTACGAGGAGTTATGGCTGCTGGAGAGGGCCTTCGGCAGGGGCCTCTCCGACCGGGACCTCTACGACATGTACGACGCCTCGCTGCACCCGCGCGAGGAGCGCCCCTCCCTGAACCTCCTCGACCGCGCCGACGCCGGCCTGTACCTCGACGCCGTCCGCGAGGCTGTGCTCGAAGCACTCGAAGGGGCGGACGTAGAAGGCGACGACCCGCTCCTCAAAGACGGCTTCGTCTACCCCATGATCCTGCAGCACGAGTACCAACACAACGAGACCATGCTCCAGACCCTCCAGCTGGCGAAGACCCGCTTCAGGCCGCACGAACCGCCGGATCTTCCCGAGGGCGACCCGACGGCCGAAGGCGCGATGGTCCACGTCCCCGGCGGCCGGTTCGTGATGGGCACGGAGGACCGGGCGTGGGCGCTGGACAACGAGCGCGGCGCCCACGAGGTGGAAGTCCCCGGCTTCCACCTGGACAAGACCCCCGTGACCAACCGCGCCTACCTGGAGTTCGTGGAGGATGGCGGCTACGACAATGCGGACCACTGGGACCCCGAAGGGTGGGCCTGGATAGAGGCCGGGGGCATCACGGCGCCCAAGCACTGGTACCAGCCGGAGCCCCACTCGTGGTGGACGGTGTGCTTCGGCTTCGACGAACCGCTGCGGATGGACGCCCCGGTCGGTCACGTCTCCTGGTTCGAGGCCGACGCGTACGCCCGGTGGGCGGGCAAGCGCCTCCCGACGGAGGCGGAGTGGGAGAAAGCGGCCTCCTGGGACCCCGAGTCGGGAACCGGGAGGCCGTTCCCGTGGGGCCACGAGCCCTGGACCCCGAAGAGGGCGAACCTCGACCAGCTCGCCCTTCGCCCCGCCCCCGTCGGCGCCTACCCGGAGGGCACCAGCCCCTGCGGCACCCTTGGCATGGTCGGGGACGTCTGGGAATGGACCGCGGGCGAGTTCTCCCCGTACCCGAACTTCAGAAGCTTCCCTTACAGGGAGTACTCCGAGGTCTTCTTCGACGGCGGCTACAAAGTTCTCCGCGGTGGCTCCTGGGCCACCCACCCCGGCGCCCTCCGAAACACCTTCAGGAACTGGGATCTCCCGATCCGGCGCCAGCTCTTTGTGGGATTTCGCTGTGCGAGATCTTAGCCTTCAGCGGTTAGCGGTCAGCTTTCAGCTCAGAGTTTCTGATACGTCGCCGCGCGCGTCGGCGGTAGCGCTTCGGGCAGGCCCAAGAACCTCGCGTTGTCGGGCGGTTACCACGCGGATCACAGGGAAGCTGAAGGTTGACCGCTGAAAGCTGAAGGCTAAAATGTGCCGCCTCGTCGGCTACCTGGGCGAAGCCGAGACCACGCTCTCCTCGCTGGTGCTGGAGCCGGAGCACTCGCTGCTGGTGCAGAGCTACGCGCCCGAAGAGATGATGAGCGGGGTGGTCAACGCGGACGGGTTCGGGGTCGGGTGGTACGCGCCGTGGAGCGGGGAGGAGCCCGCGGTGTACCGCTCGGGGTCGCCGCTGTGGGCGGACAGAAGTTTCGCGGGGATGGCGGCCAAGATCCGGTCTTCAAGCGTGTTCGCCGCCGTCCGGAGCGCCACGCCGGGGCTGCCGGCGGAAGAGAGCGGGGTGCCGCCGTTCGCCTCCGGGCGCTTCACCTTCATGCACAACGGCGCGATCGAGGGCTTCCGGCACGGGCCCATGCGACGCTTGCGCGACTCCTTGGGCGACGAGGCCTACGCGGGCCTGCTCGGGGTGACGGACTCGGAGACGGTGTTCGCCGTCGCCCTTGACCGTTTGGGGGAGGGCGCGGATCCCGGGGAGGCCCTGGACGAGACCGTGCGACGCGTCTCGGGGGTGTGCGCGGACCTCGGGAGGCGCGCCACCCTCAACCTCGCCCTAACGGACGGGCGGGGCATGGCCTTTGTCCGCCACTCGACCGAGGGCCCCGGCAACTCGCTCTATCTGTTAGAAGATGGGGAGCGTCTCCCCGGGGGTATCGTCGTCGCCTCCGAGACGCTCGACGGGGACGCCGGCTGGCGGCCCGTACCGGACCGTCACCTGCTCACGGTGGACGGGGAGCATGGGGTGGCGCTGCGACGGTTGTCGTGCTGAGGACCAGACCGAAGGGGAATACGTGACGCGAGAAGGGACCGTGGAGGTGGTCGCGCTCGACGAGGCCGGGGAGGACGCCGGGCAGATGGCGCGCGACGTGCGGGCGGGGCTCGCAGCACACCCGAAGGACCTATCGCCCTGGCCCAAGTACTTCTACGACAAGGAGGGCTCGCGGCTCTTCGAGGAGATCACGGCCCAGCCCGAGTACTACCAGACGGGCGCGGAGCTCTCGATCCTAATGGCCCGCTCGGACGAGATCGTCGCCCGGACCGGCTGCCGGGAGCTCGTCGAGCTCGGCTCGGGCTCGGCGAGCAAGACCCGCGCCCTTATCGAGGCCATGCTCGCCGCGGACGGCCCCCCGCCCCGCTACGTGCCGCTCGACGTGAGCGGGAGCGCGCTCAGGGAGAGCGGCGAGAGGCTCGCCTCAGAGTACCCGGGCCTCGAGATCCGGGGGTTTATCGGGGACTTCGACCGCTCTCTGGGGCGCCTGCTCGCACGTCCTTCGGACCGTGGGCGGCTCGTCGCGTTTCTCGGCGGGACCATCGGCAACTTCACCCCGGAGAAGCGCGAAGGGTTCCTGGGGACTTTGCGCGCCGGGCTGCGAGAGGAGGACCGCGTCCTGATCGGGCTCGACCTCGTCAAAGACGAACGGGTCCTCGAAGCCGTCTACAACGACGCCGCCGGCGTAACGGCCCGGTTCAACAGGAACATGATCCGGGTCATCAACGACCGCCTCGGCGCCGACCTCGACCCCGAACTCTTCCACCACCGCGCCATCTAC
Organism: Rubrobacter sp.; assembly: GCA_035936475.1. GTDB lineage: Bacteria > Actinomycetota > Rubrobacteria > Rubrobacterales > Rubrobacteraceae > Rubrobacter_D. Next base: position 5,521 of record DASYWA010000120.1, read on the forward strand.
GACGCCGAACGGGAACGCGTCGAGATGTGGCTCCACTCGGAGGCGGAGCAAACGACCCGCACCCGCAACCTCGAAGCCCGATTCGAGAGGGGCGAGGGCGTCAGGACCGAGATCAGCTCCAAATTCACCCCCGACTCCGCCGCCCGGACCTTCGAGGACGCCGGCCTGGAACTTCTCGAACTCTACACCGACGATAGGAACCTCTTCGCCCTTGCCCTGGGCGGCCCGGCATGAGAAGGCCGCAGGACCTTTCTACTTGTACTTGGAGATCACCCAGACCGCGTGGATGATACCGGGCACGTACCCGAGAAGGGTGAGCAGTACGTTGATCCAGAACTGCCCCCTAAGCCCGACCTGCAAGAAGACGCCTAGCGGCGGCAAGAGTATCGCCAGTATGATGCGCAGTACGTCCATGTTCCTCCCGTCTACGGGTGGTTTTGCTGGAGGGTAGCATTCCCTCCCCTACCCGTTACGCGCAAGCGCCGCCGGAGTTTCTGAGGGCCGAGTCCATCCAGCGCGGAAACCTGGACCAGAAGAACCGCTGACCCAGGTCCCACGTCCGCACGAACGGTCGGCGGACGAGGGCGTCCAGGCGCAGGGTGACGACGGTCTCCTCTCCCCTCTCTTCGGCCCAGAACTGGAGCCGGGTCGGGCGCGCGAGGCGCGGGCTTATGGCGTAGGAGCCGTAGAAGTACTTGAGGTCCCGGTAGGCGGGACTCTCTCCCGGGCCGCGCACCTCGCCGACGACACCGGCGACGTTCAGAAACGGGCCGTGGTGGACGTTGAGCACACCCGGCTCGAAGCCGCCGTCCACGAACTCGACCCTGTACGGCCACACCTGCCCCTCGACGAACGTGGCCGGGTCGTTGAGCCACGCTCAGACGCGGCCGATGGGGTGCCCCACGAAGAATGTCTTCTGGTAGGCGTGCTCGACGTAGCCGTCCGGGGCGCCGATCGGCACCAGGGTCCCGCCCGCCTGTCCGATGGAGTGGGGCATCGGCCTAGAAAGCGTACCGTACCCTGCAGTAGGGCATCTTCTCCGAGAGGAGCGCGCGGAACTCCCGCACGAGGCCCCGCTTGAGGTTCCGCTCGTAGCGCAGGACCCGCTCGCCGCTCGCCTGGGAGGTCTTGTACTCTTGAACGTCCGGACGCCAGAGGACCCTCTCGCCCTCCGGGTGCCAGCCCAGGTTCACGTCGTGCATCACTTGGGTGTGCGTGAGGAAGATGACCTCGGCGGCGAGCTGGGCCTTCGACGCCGGGGAGAGCGCCGCGTCGAGCATCCCGAAGAGCTCGGCGTAGTCCTCCAGCCAGCCGTCCTTAAAGATCACCGGCCCGAAGTTCACGTTCACCTCGTAGCCCGCCTCGACGAAATCGTCTATGGCCGCGATGCGCCGCCAGACGGGCGAGGTGCGCACGTCCACGAGCTTCGAGGTCTCCGGCGGCATCAGGGAGAACCGGAGGCGGGTCTTGCGCTGCGGGTCGTAGCCCAGCATCTCACGGTTCACGAACTTCGTCGCGAAGGTCGCCTTGGCGTTCGGGAGTTCGCGAAAGAGCCCGACGAGATCCCCGACGTTGCCCGAGACGGCGGCGTCGACCGAGAGGTCGCTGTTCGTCCCGAGCTCGTAGACCCAGAGGTCATCGTCGGCCAGCGAGGGTTCGAATTTGAAGCCCTGCTTCGCCGCGTGCCGCTCGACGGCGCCCACGATCTCCCCGACGTTCACGAAGGTCGTTATGGGGTTGGCGTAGCCCTTGCGCCGACCGACGTAGCAGTACGAGCAGGCCATCGCGCAGCCGTTCGCCTGCGACGGCGCTATAAAGTCCGCGCTGCGGTAGAAGGAACGGATGCCGAGGCCCTTCTTGACCCCGAGCACCAGCACGGTCTTCTTGTTCCTCGCCCAGTCCCCGACGCCGCCGGCGTCGCCGTGGAGCTCCGGTATGTTCCAGTGCGAAGGTACCTCGACGCGTTCGGCGTCCGAGAAGCGGGCCAGTACCTCCCGACCCCGCGCGTAGTCCCAGACGTTCGGCTCGTGGTAGATCTTCTCCACCCGCAACAACCCGCCCGCGACCGCCGGGCCCCTGCTCTTCGCCTTCTCCCTCATACCAGGAGCTTACGAGAAACGTCCTTTTTCACAGTAACCCGCAACACCGAAAAGCCCCCGCCGCGGATGTGCAACGGGGGTTCGGGCAGGCCGTCAGCCCTGAAGCCTAGAACCCGATGCCTGAAGCCTTCTCTCTGAGGCCTTACCCCTCGTCCCGGCCGTGGACCTCGGCCGGCGGGCTCGTCGCCTCGACCGCCGTGAAGCTCTCCAGGATGTTGTACGTGTGGGAGGCGCCCTTCGGGACGAGCCAGGAGTCGCCGGGCTCCAGCAGGATCATCTGGCCTTCGAGGTGAAGCTCGGCGCGGCCCCCTATGACGTAGCCGACCGTCTCGTAGTCGCGGCGGGCCTCCGGCTTGGGCTCGGAGGGTTCCTCGCCGTCCCACAGGCGCATCGAGACGGCCTTGCCGTCGGCCAGGTACTTCTGCCCCATCTCGCCCCTCGGGGAAGTCTTCGAGCTTACCTTCTTCACGCTTTTGTCTTCGGTCATGACCCTCCCGGTCTCTCGGATCTCGTCCGCCACTTTACCTTGCTGTTGGGTCGGCTAAACGCCGGAGCCCACGGCCAGCGGGGACTGGCCGTGGAGCACAGGGGGCAGAGGCCGCGCAGGAGCACGGTGATCAGAGAACATCTAAACAAATACTTGATCTAACATCGGAAGGATCGCCCGGAACTGCTACCGGATGTCCGTACGGCTGCTACTGCGCACGCCTCTCCTATTGCTTGCGCAGTCCGTACCGGGTTACGCCCCGGGGCTTGTACACCGAAAGCGCCACCGGCACGAGCAGCACCAGCAGGCCACCGCCGGCGTGGACCACGAGCGAGATCCTCGCCTCGCGGAGTTCGGCGCCGGACAACGCCGTCGTCTCCGTCGCCGCGTCCGCCAAGTAGCCGATTGGCCCCATCTGCAGCAGCAAGACGGCGGTGGCCAGGACGGTCACGACGAGTTTCGTCAGGACCCAGTAGTGTCGGAACAGGCCCCACGGTGTGCCCAGCGACTGGAAGATCCCGGTCAGCAACGAGGCGAAGGCCGACGGAACGATGACGAACCGGGCGGTCAGCTCCATCGCGAGGTAGGCGGCGCGCACCGTGTGGGCGTCCCGGGCGGCAAGACCCGCGACCGCGAGGGCCAGAAAGGCGGCAACAGCGCCGAGCCAGCCGACGGAACAAGCGACGTGCGCGGTGAGCGCGAGCTTGCGGAAGCGGGGCCCCATGGTCACGGGCGTTGCGCGAGCGGCGCAGGATCTCCGAGGCCGCCGAGGTGCCGGCCGGGTCCATGACCGCCCCAGCCGACAACCTGCAAGACGACGAGAAGTAGGACCGCAGCGACCGCGACGATCACGAGCACCTTCACCCAGCGCGGCGTGCCGGCGCCTGACCCGGGGCCCGAACCCACGTCAGTACCATCGGCGGGGCCGGGACGGCGGGACGGATCGGCCATGTACGCCTCCTCTGTCGAGCGATCTCGTGACGCCCGCAGTTTACAATACATTATGTCTTTACTTCAAACATAATGTCTCGATATCACCGTCGTGTATATTGGGGTGATGCCGAGGCTATGGGACGAGACGATCGAGGCGCACCGGCGCGGGGTGCGAGGGGCGATCATGGACGCCGCCGCGGCGTTGGCGGCCGAGCGCGGCCCGATGTCTGTGACGATGTCGGGGATCGCCGGGGCGGCCGGCGTCGGGCGCGCGACGCTGTACAAATACTTCTCGGATGTCGAGGCGATCCTCATCGCCTGGCACGAGCGGCGCGTAGCCGGCCACGTGGAACACCTCGCCGCGGTTCGGGACCGGGTCGGGGAGGACGGCGGGGGCGCCGGCGAGCGGCTCGCGGCCGTGCTGGAGGCCTACGCGCTCATCTCCCGAGATCACCCCGGCGGCGAACTGGCGGCGTTCTTGCACCGGGGCGAGCACGTCGCCCGGGCGCAGGAGCGGCTCCGCGGCATGATCCGGGACCTGTTGGCCGAGGGCGCGCAGTCCGGCGAGCTTCGGGGCGACGTCGCGCCCGACGAGCTGGCGGGCTACTGCCTCCACGCGATCGCCGCGGCCGGCGGTATGCCGTCAGAGGCCGCGGTCCGCCGGCTCGTCGCGGTCACCCTGGACGGGTTGCGTCCCCGTCTCCGTGCCGGGGCCGGTCCGGACTAGAGCGACGGCCCGGGCCGATGCCCAGAAAGCGTTCGCACCATCAGGCCGGCGGTCCGGCGGTCCTCACTTCCTCCGTGACGCTCGACTCGAACTTGGTGAAGTTCTCGCGGAACCGGCCGGCGAGCATCTCCGCCTGCTCGTCGTAGGCGTCCTTGTCGGGCCAGGTGTCCCTGGGGTCCAGGATCTCCGTCGGCACGCCCGGCACCTCGACGGGCACGTTCAGGCCGAAGAAGGGGTCTTCCCTGGTCTCGGCGCCGTCCAGGCGGCCGCCGATCACGGCTCGGACCATCTCGCGGGTGGCGGCGATGTCCACGCGCTCGCCTACGCCGTACGGCCCGCCGGACCATCCGGTGTTAATCAGGTAGCAGCGCGCGCCGTTCTCCCGCAGCCTCTCGGAGAGCATGGTCGCGTAGGTGGTGGCGGGCAGCGGCAAGAAAGGCGCCCCGAAGCACGCCGAGAACGTCGCCTCGACCTCAGCGTCCATGTCGGCCTCCGTGCCGGCAAGCTTGGCGGTGTAGCCGCTGAGGAAGTAGTAGGCGGCCTGCTCGGGGGTGAGGGCGCTTATCGGGGGGAGCACGCCGAAGGCGTCGGCGGTAAGGAAGAGGACCGCCTTCGGGTGGGCGGCCGTCCCGCTTGGGACGGAGCCATCTATGTACTCCAGGGGGTAGGCCACGCGGGTGTTCTCGGTGATGGAGGCGTCGGCGAAGTCCACGGTGCGCGTCCTGCGGTCCATCGCGACGTTCTCCAGCACCGCGCCGAAGCGGATGGCGTCCCAGATCTGGGGCTCCTTCTCGGGAGAGAGGTCTATGGTCTTGGCGTAGCAGCCGCCCTCGAAGTTGAAGACGCCCGCGTCCGACCAGCCGTGCTCGTCGTCCCCTATGAGGCTGCGCTCGGGGTCCGCGGAGAGCGTGGTCTTCCCCGTACCCGAGAGCCCGAAGAAGAGCGCAACGTCGCCAGCTTCGCTATCGCCGACGTTGGCCGAGCAGTGCATCGGCATCACGCCGTGCTCGGTCGGGAGGACGAAGTTCAGGACCGTAAAGATGCTCTTCTTGATCTCGCCGGCGTACGTCGTGCCGCAGACGAGGACGACGCGGCGGGTAAAGTCGAGGCCGACGAAGGTCTCGGACTCTGTGCCGTCCTCCTCGGGCTCCATGAGGAGGCCTGGCATCGAGATCACGGTCCAATCCGGCTCGAAGGAGTCGAGCTCTCCCCTGTCTGGGCGCCGGAAGAGCTGGCGGGCGAACAGCGACTGCCAGGCCTGCTCTGTAACGACCTGGACGTTGAGGCTGTAGCGCTCGTCGGCGCCCGCCTTCGCGTCCACCACAAAGACCTCTTCGAGGTTCTCGACGTACTTCGCGGCCTTCTCCAGGAGCGCCCCGAACGCCTCCGAGGAGAACGGTTTGTTGACGGTCCCCCAGTCCACCGCCTCGCGGGTGAGGCCGTCCTCGACGATGAAGCGGTCCCTGGGAGAGCGGCCGGTGCGTTTGCCCGTGCGGACCACGAGGGCGCCCGAGGGCTCGCTGATCATGCCCTCCCGGCGCCTGACGCTCGCCTCCACGAGCCGGGCGGGCGGCAGGTTCTCGTGCACCGCGCCGAGGTTCTCCACGCCGAAGCGTTCCAGCGACTCCTTGCGTACCGCAAGATCCATGTCTTCCCCTTCGCAAGCTCCGATTCAGCGCGGCGAATGGGCGCCGCGACGCTTGCCGGATTCTAGCAAAGGCCGGTTTTACGCGCCGCCGGAGGGACCCATCCGCGAGCCGTTTTGCGTGATCCGGGGCCGGGGTAGGTATGATGGTAGCGTTCGGAGGAGAGACCTTTCCAGGAGGTAAGTGGTGACGCAGCAGATAGACCAGAGGACCGCAGGCTCTGAGGAGTGGCGCGCGCTCGCCCAGCAGCTAAGGGCCGACAGCATCCGTTCGAGCGGTAGCGCCAGCTCGGGCCACCCGACCTCGTCGATGTCGGCGGCGGACCTCATGAGCGTGCTTATGAGCAAGTACCTGCGCTACGACTTCGACGAGCCCGACAACCCGGGCAACGACCACCTGATCTTCTCCAAGGGCCACGCCTCCCCCCTCCTCTACTCGATGTACAAGGCCGCCGGCGCCATCACGGACGAGGAGCTGATGAGCTTCCGCCAGTTCGGCAGCCGCCTGCAGGGCCACCCGACCCCGGTCATCCCGTGGGTGGACGTCGCCACGGGCTCTCTGGGCCAGGGCCTGCCCATCGGCGTCGGCGTGGCGCTGGCCGGCAAGTACCTCGACGAGGAACCCTACCGCGTGTGGGTGCTCTGCGGCGACTCGGAGATGGCGGAGGGCTCGATGTGGGAGGCCTTCCAGCACGCCTCCTTCTACAAGCTGGACAACCTCATAGCCATCCTGGACATGAACCGCCTCGGCCAGACCCGCGAGACGATGGACGGCTGGAACGGCGACCACTACTCGGCCCGCGCCCGCGCCTTCGGCTGGCACGCGATCGAGATCGACGGCCACGACCCCGAGGCCATCGACAACGCATACTCCGAGGCCCTCGGCAACGACGGCCCCACCCTGATCGTCGCCAAGACCAAGAAGGGCTACGGCGTCTCGTTCCTCGAGGACGTGGACGGCATGCACGGCAAGCCGGTGACGCCCGACCGCGAGGAGGCGGCCCTCGAAGAGCTCGGCGGCACCAACGACCTGCGCGTCGAGGTCCACAAGCCCGACGGCACGGCCTCCACGGGCGGCGGCTCCACCGCCGAGATGGAGCTTCCGACCTGGGAGCTCGGCACCGAGGAGGCCACCCGCGGCGCCTACGGGGCGGCCCTCAAGGCCGTCGGCGCGGCCCGCGGGGACGTCGTGGCCCTGGACGGCGAGGTCAGCAACTCCACCCACTCTCAGGAGTTCGCCGAAGAGTACCCGGAGCGCTACTTCGAGATGTTCATCGCCGAGCAGCAGATGCTCGCCGCGGCCGTCGGCATGAGCGTGCGAAACTACGTGCCCTACGCCTCCACGTTCGCGGCCTTCCTCTCCCGCGCCTACGACTTTATCCGGATGGCCGCCGTAAGCGGCGCCGACCTCAGGCTCTCGGGCTCCCACGCCGGCGTCTCCATAGGCGAGGACGGGCCCTCCCAGATGGCGCTGGAGGACATCGCCATGATGCGCGCCGTCCACGGCTCGACCGTCCTTCAGCCCTCGGACGCCAACCAGACCGCCAAGCTCGTCGCCCAGATGGCCGACACGAGCGGCATAAGCTTCCTCAGGACCCTGCGCCCGAAGACCCCCGTGATCTACTCCCCCGACGAGGAGTTCCCCATAGGTGGCAGCAAGGTGGTCCACTCTTCGGAGGACGACGCCGTTACGGTCATAGGATCGGGCATCACGGTCCACGAGGCCATCAAGGCCGCTGACACCCTGGCAGGCGAGGAGACGGCCATCCGCATCGTTGACTGCTACTCCATAAAGCCGATCGACGCCGGTGGTATTCAGGCCGCCGTGCGCGCGACGGGCAACAGGGTGGTCGTCGTCGAGGACCACTGGCCCGAGGGCGGCGTCGGCGAGGCCGTCCTCTCCGCCCTGGCCGAGGCCGGCGGCGAGCCCGTCGAGTTCAGGCACCTGGCCGTCACCAAGATGCCCGGCTCCGGCAAGTCCGAAGAGCTCCTGAACTCCCACGGCATAGACGCCGACCACATAGCCGACGCCGTGCGTGGCCTGCTTGGCGGTTAGCGGTGAACCGCTAACCGCGCTTTCAGCTATCAGCGGTCAGCTTTCAGGCGTTTCGGCTAGGAACGTCTAGCCAGTTGGACGGCGCCTCAGCTTCCGGGCCCGGCCGAACGGTCGGGCCCTTCCTTCTGTTCGCCTTGCCTGCCCCGCGGGCCCCGGCGACGTCTCCGAGCGTGACGAACTCTCGCGTCACCACAAAACCGTTGCGGTGCCAGCCAAACAAAAGCATAATGCCGCGAGGACGTAGAGCTGATAGCTGACGGCTAAAGGCTGAAGGCTACCAACCGATGGGGTGGTCGTGGCCCGGACGACGATAACGTTGCTCGGCGCCCCGCGCGTGGAGCACGGCGGGGTGCCGGTCGAGGTGGACACGCGCAAGGCGATAGCGCTCGTCGCCTACCTCGCCGTCACGGGGCGGCGCCACACGCGGGACGCGCTGGCGGGGCTCCTGTGGCCCGAGTACAACCAGGCAAGATCCCGGGCCGCCCTGCGCCGGACCCTCTCGTCGCTCAAGGAGGCCCGCTCGGAGGGCTGGCTGCGCGTCGACCGGGACGGCGTGGACCTCGCCCGCGACGGCGTCTCGGTGGACGTTGACCGGTTCCGTGGCCTTCTCGCCGAGTGCCGGGCCCACGGCCACCCGGAGGCCGAGGTGTGCGCGGAATGCCTGCCGCCGCTGGCCGAGGCGGCGGCGCTGCACCGCGACGACTTCATGGCCGGCTTCGGCCTGCGCGACAGCGTCGCCTTCGACGACTGGCAGTTCTTCCAGGCCGAGGGTTTGCGGAGGGAGTTGGCCGGCGCGCTGGAGAGGCTCGCGCGTGGCCTCGCCGCTCGGGGCGAGTGGGAGGCTGCCATCGCCCACGCCCGGCGCTGGCTGGCCCTCGACCCCCTGCACGAGCCGGCCCACCGCCTGCTCCTGGCGCTCTACGCTTGGTCCGGCCAGCGGGCGGCGGCCCTGCGCCAGTACAGGGAGTGCGTCCGCATACTCGGCAAGGAGTTGGGCGTCGCGCCGCTTGAAGAGACGACCGGGCTCTACCGGGCCGTCCAGGAGAACGCCCCGCCGCCACCGCCGGCCCTCTCGGAGCCCGGCCCACGCGCTTCGCGGGAGACCCAGGGCCGGTCCCCCGCGAAGGATTCGGGCACCGCGCCCCCCCCGGACAACCCGCTCGTGGGGCGCGCCGGGGAGTGGGAGGCGTTGCTCCGGTCGTACGGGTCGGTCGGACGGGGGGGGCGTCTCGTCGTGCTCGAAGGGGAGGCCGGCATCGGCAAGACCCGGCTCGCCGAGGAGTTCGTGGCCCACGTCGGCGGCGGGGGGGCCGCCGTCGTGGCCGCGCGGTGTTACGCGGGCGAGACGAACCTGGCCTACGGGCCTTTCGTCGAGGGGCTCTCCGCCGTGCTCGGCCGGGAGGGCACCGGGCGTCTGGAGGGCCTGCCGGCGGGATTCGTGGGCGAGGCGGCGCGTCTGTTGCCCGAGTTGTCCGGTCTGCTGCCGGACCCGCGTCCCCTGCCGCCGCTCGACACGCCGGGGGCCCGCAGCCGCTTCTACGAGGGCGTGCTCCGGGCCCTGCTCGCCGTACTCGGCGGGCCTCCCCCCGGCGTCCTCCTTCTCGACGACCTGCACTGGGCCGACGAGGCCTCCCTCGACCTGCTCACCTACCTGGTGCGCCGGCTGGAAGACAGGCCGCTGCTCGTGCTCGTCACCTGGCGCCCCGAGGAGGTAACGGAGGATCACCGCCTGCGCGGGCTTATCGCGGAGGCCCGGAGGTCCGGCGCCGCGACGGTCCTTGGCCTCGGCAGGCTCGATTCCGACTCCGTCCGGGAGCTCGTGACGCGCTCTCTCGGGGACGCCGCGGAAGATTTAGGAACCCTCGCCTCGCGCCTCGGCGGCGAGACCGAGGGCCTGCCGCTCTTCCTCTCCGAGTACCTGACGGCCGTGGCGGAGGGCGAGCTGGACGTCGCAGAAGACTCGTGGGCGCTGCCCGGCGGGGTGCAGGACCTGCTCAGGGGCCGCCTCAGGACCGTCGGCGAGACGGCCGGGCAGGTGCTCGCCGCCGCCGCCGTCGTCGGGCGGTCCTTCGACTTCGACACGGTGCGGGCGGCCAGCGGCCGGGGAGAGGAAGAGACCCTCCGGTCCCTCGAAGAGCTCGTCTCGCGCGGCCTGATCCGGGAGGTAGCAGACGCCCCGTCCGACGGCCCTACCTACGACTTCGACCACGACAAGCTCCGGACGCTGGTCTACGAGGGGACCGGCCTGGCCCGCAGGCGCCTCCTTCACCGCCGCGCCGCCGCGGCGCTGGACCTCCGGGCCTCCGCGATAAGCCCG
>DASYWA010000121.1:0-12022 GCA_035936475.1 Rubrobacter sp.
CTCTGCGGCGAGGGATCTCGCGCGAGCCCCTCGGCGAGCTCGACTACGAGCCCTCCCGGCCTCTCGAGCCGCGCGCCGTAGGCGTCGTCGGTTATGTTCCCTCCATCATCGGAGCGCTGCCACGTCTTCGGGATCACCACCGTCAGCGGCACGACCAGGCCGCGCAGCGCGTGGTTCCTTGAGCGGGATGTTGATCGCTCCGGGAAGGTGCTCCTCCTCATACTCCTGGCGGGGCAGCACCTCCACAAGCTGCGCTCCTTTGTCGAGGAGCCCTCGTACCTCTCCCTAGCGATGAAGCCCTGCATCGACCTTCCCTTTCTTAGTCGGCGCTTCCCGGATCATCTCGACCGTTTCCCGGCGCGCCGCCCCCGTCGGGCGTTCGGTGGTCGGGCCCCTGGCCCGTCTCCGACCCCCGCGCGCACTCCACAAAGCAGGACGACGGCCAGCGCCAGGAGGAGGCCGAGGAGGGAGGCTCTTCTGAGCTGGCAGGAGGACCTCCTCCAACGCCCACATCTTCTGACTCTCTTCGCTGGCCATGAACCGAATGAACGGCCACGCCCCGTCCTTCCTCTTCCAGGTCCACAACGTACCTACACGCGAAGGAACGCAACGAGAGCAACCTGCGTCGGAGCAGGGCGCGAGCAGACTGTAGCCTGCGAAAAAGCAAGACGAGCCCCCAGGTCGGAAGCCCCGCGCGGCTCGTCGTGGGCCGCGCCAGCGTGATCAGCAGCAGCACCGCGATAGTCGCCGCTTCCAACCAGAACAGCGTGCGGTCCAGAAACCGGTATAGCTCCTGACCCGTCGCCGGTGCTTCGCCGGTTGTCCTCTCCATGCCCCTACTCCATCCGGAATTGGCCGGAAACCTTTCGCGCTTGACAACCCTCGGATTGATTCAACAGCCTTCTCATCATCCCTCGGCACACACGCTACTCGCCTGCTGGCGGAGCCTTAGTTCGAGATGCGGTCCTTCTCCGCCAGTAGCTCCTTGATCTTCTCCTCCGTTTCGCCGTAGGCGCCCTCGCCGAAGTGCCTGTAGCGCACGAAGCCGTCGGCGTCGATCAGGTACCACGCCGGCCAGAAGCGCTGGTCGTAAGCTCTCCAGGTGGCGTAGTTGTTGTCCAGGACGACGGGGTACTCGATGTTCGCCTGGCGGACGGCCTCCCTGACGTTGTCGATGTCCTTCTCGAACCGGAACTCCGGCGTATGGATGCCGATGACCTGCAGCCCGTCGTCAGCGTACTCCTCGTGCAGCGCGTTGATGTGCGGCTGGGCGTTCTGGCAGTTAAAGCAGGTGTAGGTCCAGAACTCGAGCAGGATTACCTTCTCGCCGGCGGCCTCCTCGATGGAGACGCCGTCCGTGTTGATGAGGCCGAAAGACTCCTGGATCTCCTCCGCCCGCGGGTACTCCTCTTCCTTGCGCGAGATCCGCTCCGCGTCAGAGACCATCTGCTCGGTTTTGTCGTTCCCGACTCGGCCGGAGGAAGCCTGCTTCTGGGTATCGCCTGAAGACTTGGGGACGGCCGTCTCGCCGCTGGCTTTCTTGTTGGGTTGTGGGTCCGATTTGGGTTGCTTCTGCGCGATCTGCGGGTTCGCCTGCGCGCCGGTCGCGCTCGTGCTGGTGCCGCCCGCGTCGAGCCGGAGCTCGATAAACGCGATCGCGCCGGCGACGAGGACCAGCGTCAGTACGAGCAGTATAGGGCGGGAGACGAGCAGTCTCATAGCAGTACCTCGTTGAGTAGTGGGAAGTTGGCGAGCAGGCTTAGCTTGTTGGTAAACACCAGGACGCCCATCCCGATCAGGACGGCGCCGAACGCGACGTGGAGGCGCGCCGCGGCCCTGCGATGCCGTTTGAGAACCGCGAAGGCTCGGGAGGGGAAGAGGCCGACGAGCAGGAACGGCGCCCCGAGGCCTAAGGAGTAGGCGAGCAGGAGCGGGAAGGCCGAGGCCGGTTGGACCGTGGCGAGCGCCAGCGTGCTGCCCAGGATCGGCCCGACGCACGGCGTCCAAGCTACCGCGAAGGACGCGCCGAACAGCAAGGAGGCGACGTGCCTAGGCTCAGGCGCCCCTCGATGCGCCCCGTACCGGCGGTCCAGAAACGGCAGCCGGAGCAATCCTGTCAGGTGCATACCGAGGACGATGACGACCATGCCGGCGAGCCGGGAGAGCCACGCGAGCACCTCCGTCGCCGCACCCTGCAATACCGTGCCAAGCACCACGCCCAGGAGGGCGAAGATGGCGGAGAAGCCCGTCACGAAAAGGACGGTGCCGAGCAAGACGTCCCGCCGTTTCAGGTCCGAGACGTCGAGGGAGGTGCCCGCGAGCTGGGCGAGGAAGGCGGGGATCACCGGCAGCATGCACGGTGAGAGGAACGAGGCGAGCCCGGCGGCGAGCGCGAGGACGAGGGTCGGTTCGGACACTTCTACGCTCCGACGGCCGTTGTTCTCTTGTGGACGCTCATCGGATGAAACGCTCCTGTTCTCCTGCGTTCGGCTCTCACTCGGGCGCGTGCCGACGACAATGGATATCACGGGCGGGATCGTATCGTAAGTAAGAGAGTTAAGGTTTCGGGCGGGGCGGATGCTCCTAGCCGTTCCTCACCCCTTTTTTGCGGGATCGGAACATTCGGGTCGGCGTAGTGTATCCTGGCGCCCTCTGCGGGTGCAACGATGGCCGAAGTGCCGACGCCAAACACGAAGACGGCACTTCGCAGCCCCGAGCCCCCGCAGGGGATGACCGCTTCTTGCGGCCACCGTGCGGGTCGAGCCGCGGAGCGACTTTGCTTGCCGGCCGAGACGTGGAAGATTCGCGGGTTGCGAAGGAGTTTAAGGGGACAATCTTTTTTGGTGTGGTGAGGGCTTGACCGAACCACTGTCCGTCTCGAGTTCCTGGCACCCGGTACTCGCCTAGGCGGCGCGTGAAACCCCGGAGCCATGCCCCTGCCCGGTCGGCGATCTTTCCAATCGGAGAGCTCTCTTGCTGTTTTACTTCTATCACGTTCGTTTTACTGTTCTTTGTACGGGAGGCTGGACTGTGGAATACGGTTATCCCCACTTCAAGCGCGAAATGCTCCTGGAAGGTCTCTACTTCCGCGGCGGACCAACGTCGGCCTTGCCGATGCCGGAATTCGACCTGCCGGCGACCGACGGCGACCGCCTCCGCAAAAGCGACTTCGTCGGCCAACGGCCGCTGCTGCTCACCTTCGCCTCGATCACCTGCCCGATGGTCGCCAGCAACGGACCGACGCTCAAGCGACTCCATAAAGAGTTTGGAGATCGGGTGTCCTTCGTCACGCTGTACGTCCGCGAGGCGCATCCCGGCGAACGCTACCCACAACCGGGTGCGTTCGAGCAAAAGCTCGAGTATGCACGCGCGTATAGAGAGCGAGACCGGATCCCCTGGCCCGTCACCGTGGATAACGTCGAAGGAGACCTGCATCGGGCCCTGGATCCGAAGCCCGATGCCGCCTACCTGATGGACGCCGATGGCAACGTCGCGTTCCGATCGGTCTCGTCGAGCGACGAGCGGGTACTCCGAAAAGGGCTCGAAGCGCTCGTATCCCGGCAGCCACTCCCGATCGGCGAACGCCAGCCCAGAGTGGTCCCCTTGCTCAAGGGGCTGGGAATGATGATTGAGATACTGGATTCCGCCGGTCGGGAGGCCAGGCAGGACTTCTGGAGGGAACTACCACCGGTATACGCCGTAGCGTGTCTAGCCGCACTCTTCCGCCCGCTTCCGCCGCTCGGGCGCGGGATTGCCGCGATGACGACCAGCATGCTGGGACTGATGGCGGTTCTTGGCGGGCTCGGTTGGCTGCTTAAGCGCCGAATATAGCAAGGATGGCGGGCGGCACCGCGCCGACGGCGCCCGTCTCCGGGCCACGAACCATCCGCTGGGCACCGTTTCGGAAGCTCGGCCTCCCGGCGGCGCGGTTTAGGAAATGCCCGCAGCGTCGGCCAGGAGGCGGGCGGCCACGATCACCATGAAGACCGCGAAGCCGCGTCGGACCGTGGCCTCGGGCGTGAGGTCCCTGAGACGCACCCCCAGCCACGCGCCGAGCACCGAGCCCGCGATCAGGGGCGGCAGGCTGCCGAGGTCCCCGAAACCGGTGGCAACGTACCCGGCCCCGCCCACGATGCCCACGAACACCACGACGGCCAGGCTGGTCGAGATGGCCGCCTTGGTCCGCAGCCCGTATCCCCCAACCATAAGGGGGACCAGGGCTACCGTGCCCCCGATCCCCACCAAGCCCCCCATGGTCCCGATCCCGACCCCGGCGAGGAGGGCCAGGGGGAGCGGTATCCTTTTGGCGCTGTCCCCGCGGTCACGACCACCACGAAACATCGGGTAGGCGAGCGCCAGGAAGACCATGGCGAAGGCCGCCTGCACGACCTCCTGCGGAGAGACGCGGGCCACGGCTACCCCGATCAGCGACGAGGGGGCCACCGTCGAGGCGAAGAGCGCCGCCACCCTCCAGTCGACCGGGTCCTCGCTGCGGGCGTTGCGCAGGGTGCCCGAAAGGGAGCCGAAGATCATGACCAACAGGCTGGCGGCGACGGCGTCCTCGATCCGCCAGCCCGCGACGTAGACCAGCGCGGGCACGAAGACGCTCCCGCCGCTGACCCCCACCAAGCCGGAGAGCAGCCCGCCCAGAATCCCCATAGCTGTCAGTATCAGGAGGTGCGCGGCGTCCATCGCCCGATTCTAGCCCCGTTTCTTCCGGTCCCACCGGCACCTTTCCCGCGTGCCCCGGCTGCAACCCCGAAGGACCGTCATGTGAGTCCGGACCGTCGTCTCCATCACGTAAAGTTCTGCGGCGATCTCGGCGTTGGAGAGCCCGCACCACGGACTTGATCTACGCGGGCCTGTCGCCCTTCTATTGGGTGGCTCGGGGAGAAGCGGCTCCACGACCTTAAAGCTCGTCAGCCACGATCTGTTTAGTTGTGCCTCCGCCCTACTACGCCCGGTTTTCGTAGAGGCATCTAATCAGCGGAGTTCGTGATACCTTGATAGTTTAAATGGAGCTACTGCTTAAACTTTTCTCTACGGCCGCCATGGGTGCTTTAGACGTGTGGGTCGGGATTATTATCGGCATGGCCCTGGGTCTCTCCCCCGCCTTGAGCGGCGTCGTCAGCACAGTGAGCGCTTTGGCGGGGGTAACGCTCGTGGTCAAAGCCGGTGGGCGGCCACAGCACCTGATCTACCGCAGCCGCAGGCTCGCCAAGCGCCGCGAACGTGTAGAGCGCGTCTGGAAGCGCTACGGGATACCGGGCGTGGCGTTGCAGGCCCCGCTACTCACGGGACCACTCCTGGCAACCGTCCTGGCCTTGGGCCTCGGGGCTCCTCCACGCCCCCTCCTCGGCTGGATGCTCGCCAGCGTAGTATTCTGGGGAGTGGCTCTTACCGTAGCCGGGGCTTTGGGCCTCGCTATGTTCCGCGGCTATGGGACTTGGGTGAAACCGATGCGAGCAGAAAATGCGTCGCGTTCTCCGAAAACACCCCTTGCTCGAGGTACGGCCTGATTTGAGGGTTCTCCTCTGACCCGGCTATGAATCTTCGACCGCGCGCAGCGCCCTCAACAGCGCCTCGAACTCTTCACGACAATCCCTACACTTGTCCAAGTGATCTTGCACCAGCGGCATGGCCTCGGCGGCGTCCAGGCCGGCGAGCTTCATCTCCACGAAGCGGTCCACTTGCTCTAGACACTCGTCGCAGCCGATCTCGTCCGGGCGGGTCGTTGCTATCAGCCGAACCAGGGTATTTAGTCGGTCACGGTCGAGCATGGTTACAAAGTCTCTCTTTCAGAGATCACTGGCAGCAGGTCTTGCGGCGAGATGCCCTCGGCTATCATCCGCTTTTTGAGCCGTTGGCGCGCATCGTGCAGTAATTTGTAGAGCGCGTTGCGGTTGGTGCCCATGCGCCGCGCCACTTCTTCCAGCGGCACCTTGTTTATCTCCACCGCCACCAGGGCCTGTCGTTGCCAGTCCGTTAATTCCTCGGCGATCGAACGCTCTAACATCGCCAGCAAGACCTGCTGGGATATCAACTGCTCCGGGGTGGGCAACGGGTCGGTCAGAGTATCCAGCCTAACTTTAGTTGCGCCGTACCGTGCGACCAGGTCTTGCAGCGATACGTCGCGCCACTGCTTGCGGCGCAACTCGGTGAAGGCGACGCGCACGGCGATCTTCTGAGCCCAGGTAGTGAAGCGGCTCTCGCCTCGGAAGGAGTCCAGGTTGCGCAGGATCTTAACTAGCGCGTCTTGCGCAAAATCCTCGATGGCTGCCGGATCGAAGTCGCCACCTGCACGACCGGTCAGCGCGCCCCTCAACCCGCGCACGAGCACGACGCGCAGCTCTGCGAGCGCCTTGTCGCGCTCGGAACCCTGCAACGCGGCAAGCCATTGTTCGTTGGTGCGTTCTATGGCACACGTCCCCTGCCTCGGTTGGCGATCATTCTAGCGTCTCTCTCCTTTAGAGATCCGATCCTGTGTGGAGGCAAAACGATTAGGGCGGATAGAGGTAAGAAATCGCAGCGCCGGGTAGTCAATATGTGTAAGGCAGCCGAGGACCAGAATCGGAGAAGGAGAGATTAGCGTATGTCCGACCAAGAATTGGGGAACATCGACTCGACTTCCTTGGGCCGACAGAGCCCGGAAGGGAGTCAGCGGCAGCTCAGCGAGTACCACTACGAGCATTTCCGGCCCAAGCACCTCTTCGCTGATCTGTGGCGGTCGGTGCTGGGTGAAGGGTTGCAGCCCGGTTCCGAGGCCCCGGACTTCGAGCTGGAGACCACCGAGGGCGACCGGCTGCGTTTGAGCGAACTACGAGGTCGTCCGGTGTTGCTGCACATCGGCAGCTACACCTGACCGATCACCACCGGCGCGGTCGCGCCGACCAAACAGCTCTACGAATGGTACGGGGACCGGGTGCGGTTCGTGGACATTATGATCCGGCAGGCCCACCCCGGCGAGCTTCGGGGGGCGTACCGCAACCACGAGGAGATGCTGGCGGACGCCCGCGCGTACAAGCGAGACGAGGGGATCGAATGGCCGGTGCTGGCCGACGACTACGAGGGGAGGGTTCACCGGACCTTTAGCCGCGAGATGGCCGACCCCTCTTTCCTGATCGACTCGGAGGGGCGCGTTGCCTTCTACTGCATGTGGACGCACGCTCCGACCCTGAAGAGGGCCATCGACGAGTTGCTCGAACAGGGCGGTCGCGGGGCTCCGGTGGCCGGCGGCATAGATCAGAGGCCCCACCTCTTCGCCTCTTTCGTGGATGGCTACCGCGGTCTGAAGCGAGGCGGCAAGCGGGGGGTGCGTGAGTACATCACGGGCGGACTGGGGGCCGGGATCCTAACCATACTTGGTAACAAGGCCAAACCCGTGCTCGCGCCGATCGCGTTGCGCGCCGCGCCGCTGCCCCTGGCGGCGCGGCTCGCCCTGCTCGGCGGCCTGGCGGTCGCCGCGCTGGGCACATGGTCGGTGCGGCGTGACTAGGTCTCTGAGGAGGAGCGGGGACTGCGGAGCCCACGGCATCTTCGATGAAGAGTCTCGCATCTGTGATCCACGGTTTTGGGCGACGAAGAACCGCGGCCCGCTGGGGGCCCTCGCGGGGGCAGGGCTCGCCGGCGTGGCGTACGCTTTCTTAAGGAGTGGGCCGCCTTCGGCTCCGAACCCGCGGAGCCCGGGCCCGGCAACGTCTTCGAGCCGATGCCGGAATGGAACCGCCTCACGGGAGGGTGGCGGCGCAAGAGGAACGCTATGCTCCGGCGTGGTGCCCTCGCGGGCGGCGCGGCCCTAGCGCCGCTGCTCGCCTACCGGATAGTGCGGCGCCTATGGTAGAGCATCGTCACGATCGCTCATCGCGATCCGGCTTTTCTTACTCGTGCAGCTCTCGGCTCTATCTCCAGACGATTTACTTCTTCTCAGCGGTAGACCTAGGTGATATCAGGTGGGTACACATCCGGGAGGAACCAGGGTGAGAACGATCGGCGAGCAGGTAGTGGTGATCACCGGGGCTTCGAGCGGCATCGGCCGCGAGACCGCGATCCGGTTCGGGGAGCGGGGCGCGTCGGTTGTTCTTGCGGCCCGAAACGAGGAGGCCCTTCAGGAGGTTGAAAGGAAGGTCGAGCGTCTCGGCGGCAGAGCCCACGTCGTCTTGACCGACGTGGCCGAGTGGGGCCAGGTAGACCGGCTGGCCCGGGAGGCGGTGAATCGCTTCGGGCGCATCGACACCTGGGTCAACAACGCTGCGGCCAGCGAGTACGCGACCGTCGAGGAGACGACCGTCGAGGAGATCGAGCGCCAGATCCAGGTCATCCTCGTGAGCCAGCTCTACGGGATGAAGGCGGCGCTGCCGCACATGAAGCGCCAGGGGCAGGGGACGATCATAAACAACGCCTCCGGCCTCGCGAAACGATCCGTGCCCCTCCAGGGCACCTACTGCGCGGCCAAGCACGGGATCAAAGGGTTCACCGACGCCCTGCGGATGGAACTGCAGCACGAGCGCAGCGAGATCACCGTCACGCTCTTGATGCCGTCCTCGATCAATACGCCCTTCTTCGGCCACGCGCGGTCCAAGCTGGGCGTGAAGCCGATGCCGATACCGCCGGCCTACGAGCCGCGGGCCGTGGCCGAGGCGATCCTTTTCGCCGCCGAGCACCCGCGGCGCGACATCGTCGTCGGTAGCGCCGGCAAGATGCTGGAGGTGATGGAGCGGATCAGCCCCTCGCTCCTCGACCGGCTTATGCTTGCGCGCGGCACGATGTTCGAGATGCAGAAGACCGACCGGCCCGACGACGGGCGGGACAACCTCTTCGAGCCCGTGCGCGAAACCGGCTCTACGACCGGCGAATTCGGTAAGCTTTCCAGATCCACGAGCCTCTACACGCGTCACCTCGAGCAGCACCCGAACCGGAAACGTATCTTACTTGGCCTGGCCGCGGCGGGGGCGGTCGCGCTCGTGCGGCGGGCGAGGCGGTAGGCTGTGCGCCGGCGCTTCGAGCTCGCGCCAAGCAGCGCTCCGCCCAAGGCGGACGGTCCGACCGGTCCAGAATCCGGCGGATGCGCCACCCGAACATCGGCCCCAGTACAATGATCTTGTGAAGGTACCGCGAGTTCGGCGGCGGTGCACCGGGGCCGCCGCCCCGCCCCGTCGAGAGGAGCCGCCAATGCGTGAGGCGCTCGGGCCCCCCACGTTCCCGCTCCGGCCCGTCCGCGCCCACGAGGAGGAGTTGATGGACCTCCCCGGCCAGGACCCGGTCCTCGTTGACGAGTGCCTCGACGACCTCAGGCGGCTCAACCGCTTTACCGGCGGCGTTTCTCTGACCGTTTTTGCGCTTGCGCGCCTGACTCGGGAGCTCGCCCCGGGCGCCGACCTCGAGATCCTCGACGTCGCCACCGGCGGAGGGGACTTCCCGCGCGCCATGGCGGCATGGGCGAGGCGGCGGGGGCTACGGGCGCGCGTCCTCGCCACGGACCTCAACCCGCGGATACTGGGCCGGGCCGCACGCGGCGCCCCGCCAAGCGTCGACTTCGCCGTGGCGGACGCCCGCCGGCTGCCGTTCGACGACGGGGCCTTCGACGTGTCCACCTGCTCGCTCCTGCTACACCACCTCGAGCCCGAAGACGCGGTGCTCATGCTCAAGGAGATGCGGCGGGTGGCGAGACGCGGGGTGATCGTCAACGACCTCGTAAGGTCCTGGATCGGCTACCTGGGGGGACTCGTGGTGCCCCGAATGATGAGCAGGAACTCGCTCTTCCGGCACGACGCTCCACTCTCGGTCCGCCGCGCCTACACGAGGGCCGAGATGGCAACGCTCGCCGACCGGGCGGGGCTCGGACCGGTCCGCTTCCACGGGTTGCCCGGTTACCGGGTCACGATGACCACTGGAGGGCCCCCGTGAACGCCCTCGACGCCGAGGTGCTGGTGGTCGGCGGCGGGCCAGCCGGGGCGGCCACGGCCACGCTGCTGGCGCGCCACGGACGAGACGTGCTGCTGCTCGAGAAGGCCGCCCACCCCCGCGAGAAGCCCTGCGGCGAGTACTACGGCCCGGGCGTCGTCGATGCCCTCGCCCGCCTCGGGGCACTCGACGCGGTTCTCGCCACCGAGCACGAGCGGCTCGGGGGCATGCGCGTCCGCGTGGGGCGAAGAGGCTTCTTGCTCTCTTACCCGGACGGGGACGGTCACAGGGGGGCGCTCGGTGTCCGGCGCTCGCTTCTCGACCGGGCCCTCCTAGATCACGTGCGGGCGAGTGGCGTTCAGGTGGCGGAACGCACGGGGGTGTCGGAGGTAGAGATCGAAGAAGGCCGCGCCATCGGGGTTCGCCTAAGGGGAGCCGCCGGTCGGACCGGGGAGATCGTGCGCTCAAGCTTCGTCGTGGCCGCCGACGGGCGGCACTCCGCGGTCGCCCGCTCCCTCGGCCTGGACCTTCCGGTCCGTTGGCCCCGCCGCCTCGGGCTCCACGCCCACTACTCCGGGGTGGCGTCGCGGTTCGGCGGACTCGGGGAGATGCACGTCGGGCGCGGGACGTACTGCGGCCTCGCCCCGGTCGGCGGCGGGCTCGTGGTCGCCGGGCTAGTCGCGCCCTTGGGCGCGAAGCTACCGGGAGAGTCGGCCGAGTGCCACTTCGAGCGGAGTTTGGCGAGGCTCCCGGAGGTGGCCGCGCTCCTCGAGGGCGCACGCCGGGTCGGCCCCGTGCGCGGGCTCGGGCCGCTGGCTCGGAGGGTGCGCCGGGCGGCCGGTCCAGGCTACTTACTCGTCGGCGACGCGGCGGGATTTCTGGATCCCTTCACCGGCGAGGGCGTCTACCGGGCGCTACGGGGAGCGGAGCTCGCGGCGGGCGCCGTCGAGCGCGCGCTTCGGCGCCCCGACGGCGTTCCGGTAGGCTATGAGCAAGCTCGACGGGCGGCGTTTGCGGACAAGGAGCGCCTCGTCAAGCTGATCCAGCTTGTCCTCGGCTCGCCCCGGTCGTTCGGTTATGTCGTAGGCAAACTGGCGCGGCGACCCCAGTCCGCAGGGCTCATGAAGGCCGTGCTGGGCGACTACCGGCCAGCGGGCCCGGCCTTGCGCCCGGGCTACCTTTGGTCGCTCTTGAGGCCCTGAAGGAGGCACCTTGCACACAAAGAACGAGATCCTCATACGGGCAGAGGCGGAGGAGGTCTACGGGCTCGCCGCCTCCGTCGAACGCTGGCCGGAGATTCTGCCGCACTACCGGTGGGTCCGGCTCCTCGAAGACGACGGCGGAGGACGGCGCCTGGTTGAGATGGCCGCCCTCAGGGACTTCATACCGGTGCGCTGGCGCGCCGAGCAGCTGCTCTTCCCGGATGTTCCGCGCATCGTCTTTCGCCACGTCGGTGGCGTCACGACGGGCATGGAGGTCGAGTGGACCTTCGCGCCTCAGGGCGACGGGGTGGTGCGGGTCTCCATCCTACACGACCTGAGACGCGGCCTCGCCGGATGGCCGTTGTTCGGGGGGACGGTGGCCGACAAAGTCGTGGGCCCCTTCTTCGTCTCGAACATCGCCGGCAAGACGCTGGGGCGGATCAAGGAGCTCGCCGAAGCCGCCGGGGCAAGGCAGGAACGATGAGCCGCCGCGTCGTCATAACGGGCATCGGGGCCGTCACGCCGATCGGCTCGGGGGCTAAAGGGCTTTGGGAGGGCGTCAGGCGCGGGGAGTCGGCCGGCCGGCGCATCACGCGCTTCGACCCTTCGGGGCTGCGCTCGCAGGTGGTAGCCGAGATCCCTACCTTCGACCCGACCGAGTACATGAGCGCCAAGCGGGCCCGCCGGCTCGACCTCTTCTCCCAACTATCAGTCGCTGCCTCCGCCCAGGCGTTCGCCGACGCCGGCCTCGCCGGCGGCTCGCGCGAGCTGCGGCGGGCGGCCGTGTACCTGGGCAGCGCGCTGGGCGGCGTGCCGCCGAGCGAGGAGGAGCACGCCCGGTTCGTCGGCGGCGGGCTGCGCGCGGTCTCGCCGATGCTGGCGCTCTCGGTCTTCGGCGGGGCCGGCGCGACGAACGTGGC
>DASYWA010000122.1:0-29439 GCA_035936475.1 Rubrobacter sp.
TATGTGGGCCTTACTACGCCTGCT
Organism: Rubrobacter sp.; assembly: GCA_035936475.1. Lineage (GTDB taxonomy): Bacteria > Actinomycetota > Rubrobacteria > Rubrobacterales > Rubrobacteraceae > Rubrobacter_D. The sequence continues at coordinate 25 of DASYWA010000122.1, forward strand.
TGGCGGCGTCGATCCAGGGCTTCACGACGTCGCGGTTGTTCTTGAGCCAGGCCTTGGAGCCGGCGACCGGGTCGTCGGCCTTCTCGATCTCCGCCATGAGCTTGTTGAGCTGGCTCTCGGTGAGGGTGTACGTGTTCATGAACGCGAAGGCGTTCGGGTCGTCTTCCTTCAGGTCGGCGTTGACCACCGTGGAGATCTTGGCGGGGTCGTCGAAGACGCCCTGGGCGTTTTTCGGGTCCTTGAGGAAATGGTACTCGAAGACCTCGTTCATCGGGTGCGGGACCCACGGCATGAACACGAAGGGCTCCTCGTCGGAGTAGACCCGTTCGGCCTCCGAGAGCATCCCGGCCGTGCTGGAGGCTTTGAGCTCCAGGTTCAGGTTGTACGCCGGGATCACCTTGTTCTCGACGACGTCCATGAACGGGGCGCCCGGCTCGATGCCCAGGATCGTGTCCGTGCCCGCGTCGTTGAGGTCGGCTATGCTGCGGATGTCTTTCATGTAGTGGGGGACGGCGAGGCCGAAGGCCGTCTGCCCCTGGAACCAGGGGTCGAGGTGCTGGACGTCGTCCTCGACCTCCGCGAGCAGGTCCTTGTGGTTCGGCATCCAGACGTCCTGGAACGCGTGGAGGTCGCCGCCGGCCACGCCCTGGAACATGGGCCCAACGTCGAGCAGCTTCAGATCCACCTCCCTGTAGCCGAGATCCTCCTCGAAGAGGACCTTCGTCAGGTTCGACACGGCGATGTTCTCCGCCCACCCGATGTTGCCCAGGGTGAGCGTCTTGCTCGAGTTGTCCGAGGAGCCCGAACCGCCGCCCCCGCCGCAACCCGCCAGACCAAGGAGGCTTACGCCCGCGAGCGTACCCCCGCTCAGCTTCAGCATGTCTTTTCTGGTCAACCTGTACTTCATGCTTGCTCCCTTCCGCGATCCTGCGTCACGTCGATCGAAGCTACCCGTCAACCCATTTTCTTGGTGGCGACGCCCCTCCCCCGTTCCAGGCCGCGGGTCACGCGGTCGAGGATGATCGCCAGGACCACGATGCCGACCCCGCCGACAAAGGCCATCCCGGTATTGAGCTGGCCGAGGCCCGTGACGACCGGCTCCCCGAGCCCGCCGGCCCCGACGAGGGCGGCTATGACCACCATCGAGAGGGAGAGCATGATTACCTGGTTGACCCCGGCCATGATCGACCGGACCGAGAGCGGCAGCTCGACCTTGAAGAGCGTCTGCCAAGGGGTCGCCCCGAACGCGTGGGCCGCCTCCACGGTGTCCTTCGGGACCTGCTGGATGCCGAGCATCGTCAGCCTTACGGCCGGCGGCATGGCGAAGATGACCGTGGCGATAAGGGCCGGCGGCTCGTCGATGCCCAGCAGGGCCACGATGGGCACCAGGTATACGAAGGCGGGCATCGTCTGCGCGATGTCGAGTACCGGTCGGAGAAACGTCTCCAACCCTGGGGATTTGGCCGCGAGTATGCCTATGGGGATGCCGATCGTCAACGCGATGGACGCCGCCACTAGGACCAGCGCCAGGGTCTCCATCGCCGGTGCCCACAGGTTTAGGCTTATGACGAACAACAAACCCACCAACGTGAAGAGCCCTATCCGCCACCCCGCCAGCAGGAGGGCGATCGTGGCCAAAAGGGCGACCATGAGTAGCGCGGGGAGCGCCGTAAAGACGGTCTCCAGCGTGCCGACGGCGACGACGATAATGTCCTCGAGCGGACCGAAGAACCAATCGAAGGTGTCCGTGATCCAGTCTACCGCGGTGTTTGTCCAGTCGGCCAGGGGTATCCGCGGGACGACGTTCGACTGAGCCAACACCTGCTAGCCCCCCGCCCGGCGCACGCGGACCCTGTCGCCATTCTCGCCCGCCTCGGGCCCGCCGGGGACGCCTTCTTCGTCCTCCTCTTGGTCCTCGGCGTGCGGGGTGAGGCCGGCGATGAGCGCGCCGCGGACGACGACGCCTTCGAGGCGATTCTCCTCGTCCACAACCCCGACGGGCGCTTCGGCGTCGTCTACGAAGAGCGGGAGGACGTCGCGCAAGGGCGTCTTGCGCTCGATCTTGGCGGCGTCGTCGTTCACCGAGTCCTGGAGCGCCCTCTCGCCGCGCTCCGCGAGGCGGGCGACCTCCTCGGCCTCGCACAGGCCGACCAGGCGCCGCTCCTCGTCCACGACGAAGATGTGGGAGAGACCGTACTGCTTCATACGCCGCAGGACGACCGTGGGACCCTCGCTCAGGTACGCTACCTGCCGCGGCTTGACCATCACGCTCTCGGCGGTGCGCACCTTGGCGTAGTCGACGTCCTCGACAAAGCGCTCCACGTACTCGTTGGCGGGCTCGCGCAGGATCTGCTCCGGCGTGCCGAGCTGCACGATCTCCCCGTCCTTCATGATCGCGACCCGGTGCCCGAGCGTGAGGGCCTCGTCGAGGTCGTGGGTGACGAAGACGACGGTCCGCTGGGCCTCGCCCTGGATGGAGAGGAAAAGGTTCTGCATGTCGCGCCGGATCAGAGGGTCGAGGGCCGAGAAAGGCTCGTCCATGAGCAGGATCTCCTGCTCGGTCGCGAGCGCCCGGGCGAGCCCGACCCGCTGCTTCATGCCGCCGGAGAGCTCCGCGATGAGCTTGTCGGCCTGCCCCTCGAGGCCGACCGCGGGCAATGTCTCCTCGGCCTTCTTCTTGCGCTCCTGGGCGGATACGCCCTGGATCTCGAGGCCGAAGGCTATGTTGTCCATCACGGTGCGGTTAGGGAGCAGCCCGAAGTGCTGGAAGACCATCCCTATTTTCTTGCGCCGGACCTCCCTGAGCTCCTTGGACGCCATCTCGGAGATGAGGTCGCCGTCGAGGTAGACCTGACCCTCGGTGAGCTCGTTGAGACCGTTGATGCCACGTAAGATCGTCGACTTCCCGCTTCCCGACAGGCCGATGATCACGAAGATCTCGCCCTTCGAGACGTCGAAGCTCGCGTCGTAGGCGCCGATGGTCGAGCCGGTCTCCCGCTCCACCTCGGGCTTGCTCTTCCCCTGCCGGCGCATCTGTAGCGCCTGCTGTGCCCGCCGCCCGAATACTATCGAGCAGTTCTCTACCCGGATGACCGGGTCGCGGTTCTGCGTGCTGTTTTCCGTGGCCACTCCTTCTGTTGCCTGCTACGCCTGGAGAGGTACACCACACCGCCTGCGACTCTCCTGCCGACCGAACGAACAACGATTGCATGGCCCTTTCGGCCCATCACCACCTTACATGATATGCGCCTTTGGCGAACGATTCAACTGCGCGCGGGTATGGAAAGACGAACGAACACCGCGAAACCGCGAAGAAACGTCGGCGGGCGCCCCTCTCACTCGGCCGCCCTGACGTAGTAGCCCTCGTTGTTCGGCGGGCCGTAGATGTAGCCTATGTAGTTGGCGCCGGCCACGGTGTTGAAGATCAGGGCGCCGCCGTGGTAGAAGCGCGCGCTCCCCACGTCGACGAACTCGACGGTGACGGCGTCGAAGTCCGCGTACTCGGCCTTGACGTGGCGGGTGATCAGGACGTACTCTTCCTCGCTGCGCGAGCGGGTGTCTATCATGAGCCACGCGCCCCTCGCGCCGTCGCGCTCGTCCCGCCTCTCGTCGAGGACGTCGTACTCCGGCACCTCCTCCGGCCGCTCGAAGCTGCCTATGCGCACCTCCGCGGCTCTCTTTTGGCGCGCCGCCGCTTCCGCCGCGGCGCTGCGCTTCTCGGCCGAGAACGGCTCCGGGGCGCCCCGCACCTCGGTTTGCGCCACGGCCTGCAGCGGTCCGCCGGCCTGCCAGGCCAGGCCGGCGACGATCACGGAGGCTATGAGCAGCAGCAATGCCGATGTGCGGAGCAGGAAAACCTTCCTCTAGTAGTAGTGGGCCGCTTTCGGGCGCCTACTCGATGAGGCCCTCCTCCTCGAGGTACTCGCGGGCGACGTCCTCCGGGTCCTCCTGTTCGAGGTCCACCCGGCCGTTCAACTCGCGCATGGTCTCTACGTCGATGCTCGCGGTGACCTCGTTGAGGACCTGCTCCATCTTCGGGTTCTTCTCCAGGGTGTCGGAGCGGACGACGGGGGCCGGGTTGTAGAACGGCCAGATGCTCTTCGGGTCCTCCATCACGGTCAGCTCGTCGGAGGCGAGCTGGCCGTCGGTCAGGAAGCCCACGCCGACCTCGCCCTGGTCGCCGCCCGTGATGCCCTGGTAGCGCAGCCCGAGCTGGTTGGCGATGGTGATCTTCTTGAAGTCGAAGGCCGGGTAGTTCTCCTGCATGTTCGGGTAGCCGTCCGAGCGGTTCTGGAACTCGGAGTAGGAGACGAAGGTGAGCTCCGGGGAGGCCTTCGCCAGGTCGGCGAGGGTCTTGAGGTTCCGCTTCTCGGCCACGTCCGAGCGGACGAAGATCCCGTAGGTGTTGTTGAAGCTTGCCGCCTTCAGCATCGTGTCCGGCGTCTCGCGCTGGGCGTAGAGCTTCTTCGCGGCCTGGTAGGTAGCCTCGGGGCTGTCCAGGTTCTCAAGCTTCTCCTCGCCGTAATCGAGGATCGCCACGAGCGCGGTGCCCGTGTACTCGGGGTAGAGGTCGATCTCGCCGTTCTGGAGCGCCCGGTCGGCGATCTGCTCGCTCCCGAGGTTCAGGTTCCTCTCGACGTTGAAGCCGGCGTTCTCGAGCGCCTCGGAGTACATGTTGCCGAGGATGTACTGCTCCGTGAAGTTCTTCGAGCCCACGGCGATGGTCGGGCCGTCCCCGGAGCCCCCGGAGCCCCCGGAGCCGCCCGAGCCGCCGCTGCCCACGTTGCCGCAGGCGACGACGGTGAAGAGCGCGAGGGCCCCCAACAGCAGGGATACCGCGCGGATCGACTTCGTCTTGTTCTTCATCTAGTTCCCTTCCCTTTCGTTTATCCGGAGCGCCTCTGTTGCGCGATCTTCAGCCCCTTCGGGGTAAAGGTTCGTTCGAGTACCTCAAAGAGCACCTCCGTGAGGATAGCAAGTGCCGCCACCGAGAGGGCCCCGGTCAGCAGGATGGCCGTGTCGCCCCGGGCGAAGCCCTCCACGATCAGGTCCCCGAGCGCCCCGCCGCCGATAAAGGTCGCCAGCGTCGCGCTCGCCACCACCTGCACCGCGGAGGTGCGGATCCCGGCGAAGATCACCGGCACCGCTATGGGGAGCTGGATGCGCGACAGGATCTGGCCCTCCGAAAGCCCCATGCCGCGGGCGGCGTCCACCACCTCCTGGCGCACCTCCCGTAGGCCGGTGGACGCGTTGATCAGGATCGGCGGTACCGCCAGCGCGGTGAGCGCCAGGAGGGGTGCTGCGAACCCGAAGCCCAGAAACGGGAACACTATCGCCAGCAGCGCCAGCGACGGTATGGCGCGTCCGAGGTTGCCCACGTTGATCGCGACGGCGGCCCCAAGGTGCGTGTTGCGCACCGCGAGCGCGACGGGGACCGAGATCAGGATGCCCAGCAGCGTGGCGAGCACGGAGAGCTGGATGTGGGTCCACACGAGGCTCAGGTACGTCGGACGCTGGAGGGTCTGGAGTATGCCGTCCAGCATCAGTTGGCCCCCCTGGCCCGGCGGGCCCACGGCCTCATGTAACGCTCCACGAGGAGCAGGACGACGTCCGCGAGGATTGCCATGAGCGTCGCCATTACCGCCCCCGTCAACACCAGCGTCGGGAAGTTCCGGTCTATCCCGTCGAATATCAACTGCCCGAGCCCGCCGCCCGAGATAAACGCGCCGATGACGGCGATGCCGATTACCGTGACCGTCGCGATGCGGATGCCGGCCACGATCACCGGCAGCGCCAGCGGCAGCTCGACCCGGAAGAGGATCTGGCGGTTCGTCAGGCCCATGCCGCGGGCCGCGTCTATCGTCTCGGGGGCCACGGAGTCTATGCCCGTCACCACGTTCCGGATCAGGACCAGCAGCGAGTAGGAGACGAGCCCGATGATCACGGGCTTCTGCCCGAGGCCGACCCCCATGGCGACGAGGAAGGCGAAGAGCGCCAGGCTCGGGATCGTGAACAGGAAACCCGTCGCGAAGAGCACCGGGGTATAGAGCCTGCGGTAGCGGGCGACGAGCACCCCGAGCGGCAGCGAGATGGCGAGCGCGATCCCGACGGAGACGAACGACAGGTAGAGGTGCCCGATGACGGCGGGCCATACCTCCTCGAAAAAGTTCTCCCTAAGCCAACCCCAGTCGAAGAACTCTGGCTGCAGGCTCTGTAAAGCCACGATAGGCACGGCTACTTGGTGGCCCTGCCGGAGAGCTGCCGGATCGCGTCCAGCGTGAGCGAGCCTAGCACGTCGCCGTCGGAGACGACCACGCTGCGCTCCGCCCCCGCCCCGATCATCTCGGAGAGCGCGTCCTTGAGGCTCGTCTGGTTCGAGAGGCGCGGCAGGTCGTCTGCCTGCCCGTTGGCAGGCTCGAGCTCCATATCCCCGACCCGCGTCAGCGAGAGCCGCTTGAGGACCCTGTCGCTCCCCACGAACGAGGAGACGAACTCGGAGTTCGGGGCGGCGAGGATGTTCTCCGGCGTGTCGTACTGGGCGAGGATGCCGCCCTCTTTGAGGATGGCGATCTTGTCGCCCATCCTTATGGCCTCGTCGATGTCGTGGGTGACGAAGACTATGGTCTTCTTTATGTCGTCCTGGATGCGCAGGAACTCGTCCTGAAGACGCTCGCGGGTGATCGGGTCGACAGCCCCGAACGGCTCGTCCATGAGCATGATCGGGGGGTCTGCGGCCATGGCCCGCGCAACCCCGACGCGCTGCTGCTGGCCGCCGGAGAGTTCGGCCGGGTAGCGGTCGCGGTAGCTGCCGGGGTCGAGGCCTACGAGGTCCAAAAGCTCCTCGGTCCGCGACTTTATGCGGCCCTTCTCCCAGCCGATCAGGCCGGGCACGGTCCCGATGTTCTCCGCGATGGTGCGGTGGGGGAAGAGGCCTATCTGCTGGATGGCGTACCCGATCTTGCGCCTGAGCTGCGTCCCGCTCATCGACGTGTTCGGCTCGCCGTCTATGAGTATCTGGCCCTCGGAGGGCTCGATGAGGCGGTTGATCATCCTCATGCTGGTGGTCTTGCCGCACCCGCTCGGCCCGACCAATACGCAGACCTCCCCTTCGGGAACCTCGAAGGAGAGGTCGTTGACCACCGGCTTCTCGGAACCGGGGTAGGTCTTGCTGACGCCTCTAAACTCGATCATTGCATCTCCTGTGGGCCCAGGGGAAGAACTTCCCGCGGTCCTGGCGCGCTTCTGCGGGTACGATCATCGACCCTCCTGAGCCATCGGGAACGGTTCGGAAAAGTATACGGCATTCCTGTGGTGTAGAGTCAAGCATCCGACGAACATACCCGTCTCGGGGTATATAAAGGTGCGCGTGAGCACGGAGACTTCCCGACCCACGATAGCCCTCGCCGGCGGCGGCCACGCCAACCTCTACGCGCTGCGGCGCACGGAAGAACTGACCCGCCGCGGCTTCGACGTGGTCCTTATCGACCCGTCCGAACACCTCCACTACTCCGGCATGGCCACGGGGATGCTCTCCGGCTCCTACGAACCCGGCGAGAACCGCATCGGCATCCGCCGCCTCGTCGAACGGGGCGGGGGCCGCTTCGTTCGAGGCCGCGTCGCGAAGGTGCGACACCGGGACCGCGCCCTGCTCCTCGAAGACGGCGGGACCGTCCGGTACGATGCGGTCTCGTTCTGCCTGGGTAGCGCGGCGCGCGGCGCGCACGGCACGGTCCCCGTAAAGCCGGTCTCCAACCTCGAAGGCGTGAGGGAGCGGCTCCTCGCCTCGACCATGGGCGGGCCGTTCGGGGTGGCGATCGTCGGGGGCGGGGCCGCCGGCTGCGAGGTCGCCGCCAACCTGGCCGGGCTCTCCCGGGACGCCGGGTCGGAGGCGGAGATAACGCTCGTCGAGGCCGGCCCGGACCTCCTGCCCGCCTCCCCGAAGGCCACCCGCCGCATCATGGCCGGGCACCTTCGGAGCTTAGGGGTCCGGGTGATCCTGGGTCGACGCGCCGCCCCGATGGACGGCGGCGCCGTCCTCGAAGACGGGGCGAGCATCCGGGCCGACCTCACCCTCGTCGCAACGGGCGTAGCCCCGCCGGACGTCTTTGCCCGCTCCGGCCTGGCGACCGGCGACGACGGCGCCCTGTGGGTCGACCGTCACCTCCGGAGCCCGAACGACCCCAGGATCTTCGGCGGCGGCGACGCGGTCGCCTTCCGCGGCGATCGCCTCCCGCGGTTCGGGGTCTACGCCGTCCGCCAGGGACCCGTCCTCTACCGCAACCTCCAGGCCGTCCTGCGCGGGGAACCGCTCGCCCCCTACAGGCCGCAGAGGCGCTACCTCTACGTCCTCGACCTCGGCGACGGAACCGGCCTCGCCATCTACGGCCCGCTCACCAACCGCAGCCGCCTCGCCCTGAGACTCAAGCACCGGATAGATAGGCGATTCGTGCGGGAGTACAGCTAGTCGGCCCGCCCCGCGCTGAGAGCGGAGCCGACGAGCGGAGCCCGAAGGGCGGGTCGGCTAGCCCTTCTTGCCGATGCCGAGCAGGAGGTAGAGCACCAGGTACAGCCCGACCGCGGTCAGGGCGACCGTGAAGAAGCTGTTCGGGTTCAGGTACTGCTGGAGGGCGGGGACGGCGTTCAGGAGCAGGGCCGCCGGGGACTCCAGCAGCTCGCCGAGGCTGTAGACGGCCCGGGTCACGGTGTTCGCGCCGGCGCCGATGTTGACGTAGACCAGGGCGACGTGGATCAGGATCAGGAGTATCACGAACCCCAGTATCGTGCGAAGAAGCGACATTCTCCCCTTCCTCCTTTCGCGGGCGCCGCCCTAGGAGGCGGCCCGCCTGTGGCCGGAACGGTTCTCCCTCGTGGTCTTCTCCGAGCCCTCGGTCCCGCCGCCGGATGGGTGGGCCCTTCTACCGGTCCCGCCCCTCGTGTCGCCGAACAGCAGGAAGACGGCGCCGGCCACGAGAAAGCAGAACGTCCCGACGAGGAAGGTCACCCCGTCCCGCATCGCCACGCCAGCGGCGCCAGCGGCGCCCGAGACCCAGCAGAGCGCGAAGAGCACCCCCGACTCGCGGTTATTGGCCTCCGAAGCCATGTAGACGCCGAGGGCGACACCGGCCAGGCAGATCAACAAAAGCGCCACGCCGATGACGGTAAGGACAAAGCTCACCCCGCAATACTACCCGACGCCGAACCGGTTGACACTACGGTGGTCACCTGCCGGCCATCGAGCGGCGGTAGGCCTTCATGGCGGCGAGAAAATCCTCCCAGGAGCGTCCCGGAGACTCCAGCCGGTTCCCGTAGAGCGAGAACTTGTGCACCAGTTCGTGCACCGCCGACGCGTCGTCCGAGACGCATCCGGGACGGGCCACGATCAAGACCTCCCAGTCCTCCTCTTCCTTGATGTTGTTGATCGCCTCTTTCAGGCCGGGCTTGTAGTAGAGGAGCGTGCCGGGGGCGTCGAGGTCCTCGTAGCGGGCCACGATCTCGTGGCCGTTGTGGGCGGCGAACGCCTCGCAGGCCGCCTCCTGTTCTTCGCGGGAGGGCTGAGTTCCGGCTGGGTCCGTGCGGATGTAGAGGGCGGCTCGGGGCACTGAAAATCCATGATAGCACGGCCCCCGTCTGGTATGATTCGGCCTTGCGAAGACGCGCGTCGGGACGTGGCGCAGTCTGGTAGCGCACTCGGCTGGGGGCCGAGTGGTCGCCGGTTCGAATCCGGCCGTCCCGACTTTCTCAGAACCGCTTACGGAGAGGCCCTATACGTTTTGGATACTATCTACCTGCTGCTCGGCATCGTTGGGTTCATGGTCGTGATCGCGGCGTTCTTCTTCGGCGGGTTCCTCGTCCTGGACTTTATCTGGGGCCGCCGCGGGGGAGACGCCTAGAGAAGGGCGCGAAGGCCTCCCAGCTCCCGCGTGATCCCCTCCCTCAAAGACCTACGCCTGGTGGAACCGCGCTGTCTTCTCCTGCACGAGGCCCACGACGAGGGCCGCCTCGCCCGCCTGAAAAGTCGGATCGCGTCCGAGGGCGAGCAACGCAACCCCGTCGTGGCTTCGTCCTACGGGGACCGCTTCCTGGTCCTCGACGGCGCCCACCGGGTCCGCGCGATGGACGAGCTCGGCGCCCGCTTCGTCCTCGTGCAGGTCGTGGAGCCGCCGGAGCGGGCGGAGGGCTGGGGCCACGTGGTTGGGGGCATGGAGCCACCCGGCCCGGACGACGCAAACGGGCTGGTGGTCGGTGAGGAGCCCGGCGAGGCGGACCACGGCGAGGTCGTCGCCGAGATAGAGACGGCCGGGGGCCAGACCATCTCCGTCTGGTCGCGGGAGGCCGGTTCGCTGGCCCGGTCCCGGGCGATGTGGGGGCTGCAGGCCCGCTACCCGCAAGAGGCGGCGGTCAGGCGCGTCGAGCCCGAGGGGGCGGTCCGCCTCTCGGGCGGGGAGGTCCTGATCCGTTACCGCCCGTTCGCCCCCGAGGAGCTGGTCGAGATCGTGGGGTCCGGCGCCATCCTGCCGGCGGGCGTTACCCGCTTCCGGGTGCGCGAGCGCGTCCTCGGCGTCCGCTACCCTTTGGGCAGGATGATGGACGGCGACCCTCGCGCCCGGAACGTCGAGCTCAGGAGGTTCGTCTCGGAGCATTGGGCCGAGAACCGCGTGCGCTACTACCGGGAGCCCGTGGTCCTCTTTGAGTAGCGGGAACCCGACGGGGGTATAACCAACCACGGCCAGCAGGAGGGGCGGACCGGGCGCAGATCGCCCGGTCCGCCTGTGGAGTGTGCCGATGAGGCCTCCGTCCAGGGGGTGTTCTCCGGCGGCGGAGCAGAAGGAGTGCGCGTGAGAGACGGAGCGACGATGCGGCGGGTTGGGGGGCGGGGCGTAAGCCGCCGCGGCTTCCTGAAGATGGGCGGGCTCGCCGGCGCGGCGGTGCTCGGCGGTGGCCTCGTGGCCGGTTGCGGCGGCGGGGCGAGCTCCGGCGGGGCCGTCGAGATCACGCTCGGGTTTATACCCGACGAGGCGGGCGGGCTCCAGATGCTGCTCGACCGCTTCAACGAGCAGAACAAGGGCGAGATCCGGGTCAAGTGGCGCCAGATGCCGGCCTCCAGCGCCGAGTTCTTCGAGCAGATGCAGGCCGAGCTCCAGTCCGGAAGAAGCTCGATGGACGTGATCGCGGGCGACGTGGTCTGGCCGGCCCAGTTCGCCGCCAACGACTACATCCTCGACCTCTCGGACCGCTTTACCCCGAAGATGCGAGAGGACTACCTGGAGGGTCCGGTCCAGGCCGTCCAGTACGAGGGTAAGACCTACGGTGTCCCCTGGTTCACCGACGCCGGCATGTTCTACTACCGCACCGACCTGCTGGAGGATTCCGGCTTCTCCGAACCGCCGAAGACCTGGGACGAGTTGAAGAGTATGTCCGAGAAGGTCCGCGCGGATCAGGGGACGGAGTTCGGGTACGTCTTCCAGGGCGCGCAGGACGAGGGCGGCGTGGTCGACGCCCTAGAGCACATCTGGAACGCCGGGGGCGACGTCCTCGACGGCGACAGGGTCGTCATAGACAGCCCCGCGTCGGCGGAGGGCTTGAGGCTCAGGCGGAGCCTCATCACCGACGGGGTGGCGCCGCAGGCCTCCGGCGACTACACCACGCAGGAGTCTCAGGCGGTCTTTACTAACGGCGACGTGGTCTTTATGCGCAACTGGCCGTTCGTGTACGGCCTGCTCTCCGACCCCGAGACCTCCAACGTGAAGCCGGGGCAGGTGGACATCGGGGCGCTGCCGGTGGCTGAAGAGGGCGACACCAGCTTCAGCGGCCTCGGCGGCTGGAACTTCATGGTCAACGCCACCTCGGAGGACAAGATCGAGGAGATCTGGACCTTCATAGAGTTCATGTCCGCCCCCGAGCAGCAGCAGACGTTCGCCGTCGAGAGCGCCCGCCTGCCCACCCTGAAAAGCCTCTACGAGGACGACGAGGTACTCGACAAGCTGCCGGTCGCGAGGCTCGGGCGCGAGGCGCTGGAGAACACCCGCCCTCGCCCCGTCTCGCCCCTCTACTCGGACATGTCCCTGGAGATGGCCGAGGAGTTCAACGCCGCCCTCAAGGGCGAGGTCTCCGTGGACGAGGCGCTGGCCACCCTCCAGAAGGGGCTGCAGAACATAGCGGATCAGGCGTAGGGGCTTTGAGGTCGTCTCCTTCTTAGGCCCTCTTGGGCGTCGAGGGGTAGTTGGCAAAACCCCGCTCCGGCATTGGCACCCCTCAACACCTAAAAGCTCAAGAACCCAAAAGCCTGGTTTCCGTGGCGCGTTTCAAAACCGTAAAACCATGTGCTACGCTGCGGGCGTGGCAGAGAGCGGCGGTCTCGACCGGATGGTGAAAGGTTTCGGCTCCCGGTCGGGCGTACTCCGATTTCCGCCCCGCCGCGTTCACCTAGGAGTCCTGCACATCACCGCGGAGGAGGAGCTTTGACGGCCACGGTCGTGCTCGGGTTGGCCTGGGGGGACGAGGGGAAGGGGCGGGTCTGCGACGCCCTCGCCTCCGACGCCCACTACGTCTCGCGCTACTCTGGCGGCAACAACGCCGGGCACACCGTCCGCGTCGGCGAGGAGGAGTTCAAGCTCCACCTCATCCCTTCCGGCATCGTGCGCGAGGACGTCGTGTGCACCATCGGCAACGGGGTGGTGGTGAACCCGGAGGTCTTGGTAGAGGAGGTCGAGGCGCTCGAGGCGCGGGGCATCAGCGTCAGGGACCGGCTCAAGATCGACGGCCGGGCGCACCTCATCATGCCCTACCACATAGCGCTCGACTCGCACCGCGAGATAGCTCTGGGCGACGCCCGGATAGGGACCACCAACAGGGGCATCGGGCCGGCCTACGAGGACAAGGTCGCCCGCTACGGGGTCCGCGTCCAGGACATCTCCGACGAGGGCATCCTCAAGACGAAGCTCAAAGCGGCCCTGCGGGAGAAGAACTCGATCTTTGTGAACGTCTACGGCGAGAAGCCCTACGACGTCTCCGAGATCGCCTCCTGGCTGCGCGGCTTCGAGGAATTTATCCAGCCGATGCTCGCCGACACGGGAACCCTGCTGCGCGAGGGCCTCGAACGCCGCGAGAAGGTCCTGCTCGAGGGCGGCCAGGCCACCCTGCTGGACAACGACCACGGCACCTACCCGTTCGTGACGTCGTCGAACCCGACGGTCGGCGGGGCCGTCACGGGCTCCGGCATCCCGGCCGGGCAACTGGAGTACGTGGTGGGGGTGACCAAGGCCTACACGACGCGGGTCGGGGACGGGCCGATGCCGACCGAGCTCTTCGACGAGGTGGGGGAGACCCTCAGGGAGGTCGGGCGCGAGTACGGGACGACGACGGGGAGGGCCCGGCGGGTCGGGTGGCTCGACCTTCCGGCCATAAAGTGGGCCGCGTCCCTGAACGGGATCACCCACTGCGCCCTCACGATGCTCGACGTGCTCTCGTCGGTTGACGAGGTCAGGATCTGCACCGGCTACGAGGTGGACGGGGAGCCGTTCGAGGGCTACCCGATGCACCAGACGGACCTCCACCACGCCAGGCCCGTCTACACGACGTTGCCCGGGTGGGGCGAGGACATCACGGGGTGCAGGATGAGGGTGGACCTGCCGGAGGCCGCGCGGGACTTCGTGGAGTTCGTCGAGGCCGAGGTGGGGGCTCCCTTGTGCATGATCAGCGTCGGCCCCGAGCGCGACCAGGCCATCGTGGAGAGGATCGGGACCTAGCGCCGTGCGGGTGATGGTCGTCGGCAGCGGGGGGCGGGAGCACGCCCTGGTTGAGGCCCTGGCCGCGAGCCCGCTCGCCCCGGAGATGTTCGCAGCCCCCGGCAACCCCGGCATAGCCCGCATAGCGCAGGTGGCGGACATCCCCGTCGACGACCTCGTCGCCCTGCGCGACTTCGCCAGGGACAACGAGATAGACCTGACCGTGGTAGGGCCCGAATCGGCCCTGATCGGGGGCATCAGCGAGTGCTTCTGGGAGGAGGGCCTGAAGATCTTCGGCCCCTCCCGCGCCGCCGCCCGCATAGAGGGCTCCAAGGTCTTCGCCAAGGAGCTCATGCGCCAGGCTGGCGTCCCCTCGGCGGACTTCGAGGCCTTCGACCGCGAGGCGGCGGCCCTCGCCTACCTCGCCACCCGCCGCGACTTCCCCGTGGTCGTGAAGGCCGACGGGGCGGCGTCGGGCAAGGGCGTGACCATCGCCCACAACCGCGACGAGGCCGAGGAGGCCGTTAGGGCCTCGTTCGCCGGCAAGTTCGGGGCCGCGGGGGAGAGGATCGTCATAGAGGAGTGCCTCGAAGGGCGCGAGGCCTCCATCTTCGTCGTCACGGACGGCCACGACATCCTGCCGTTCTTGCCGGCCCAGGACTACAAGCGGGCGTTTGATGAGGACGAGGGGCCGAACACCGGGGGGATGGGGGCGTACTCCCCGATCATGTGGATGGAGCCGGCCACCTACGCGGCCATCTTAGAAGACATAATCCGCCCCACCATCCACCATCTGTCTCTTATAGGGGCGCCCTACACCGGCTTGCTCTACGCGGGCGTCATGGTCACGGAGACCGGGCCGAAGGCCTTAGAGTTCAACTGCCGCTTCGGCGACCCCGAGACCCAGGTGATCCTTCCCAGGCTCGGCTCCGACCTTCTGGAGCTCATGATCGCGGCCGGAGAAGAGGACCTAGCCGACCGCGAGGTGGTCTGGTCGGCGGACAAGACCGTCTGCGTCGTGCTGGCCTCCGAGGGGTACCCGGATTCGTCCCACTCCGGGGACGAGATCTCGGGCCTCGACAACATCCCGGCGGGCGTCTACGTCTACCACGCGGCCACCGAGGAGGAGGACGGGACGTTTTACACGGCCGGCGGACGTGTCCTGAACGTGGTAGGCACAGGCCCGTCCATCATCGAGGCGCGGGCGCGGGCTTATGCCGCGGTCGAGCAGATCCACTTCGAGGGCATGCACTACCGCACCGACATAGCCCTCGAAGCTATAGAGCTTGAGGGCCTGTGAGCCCGCGCGTGGGCATCCTCGTCGGCGGCGAAGCCGACCTACCCATCCTCGAACGGTGCACCGCCCGCCTGGACGGCTACGGCGTCGAGCACGAGGTAGAGGTCAGGGACGTCCACGCGAACCCCGAATCCGTCTCCGAGTACGCCGGCACGGCCCGCGAGCGCGGCCTCAAGGTCATCATCTGCGCCGCCGGCATGTCGGCCCACCTGGCGGGCGCCGTCGCGTCCCGCACCAAGCTGCCCGTCATCGGCATCCCGGTAGCTACCGGAACGCTCGGCGGCTTCGACGCCCTGCTCGCGACCGTCCAGATGCCGGAAGGGGCCCCGGTGGCGACCGTCGCCGTCAACGGGGCTGCGAACGCCGCCGTGCTCGTCGCCCAGATCCTGGCCCTCTCGGATTCCGAGTTGGCGGAGAGGTTGGAGGGTTAGGGGGAGGTTATGCCGAGCACGCGTATCGCCGCCAAAATCTCTTCTCCGTTCGCTTACCTCGCGTTCCTCCTGGCTGCGATGTTTGTAGGGCTATTGACGGTACGAACCCTGGAGGCCGGCCCGGGACCCGGTTCGCCCATCTTCCTGTACATCATCGCGGACCTGTTGGCCGGTGGAACCGTGCTCTACGCCGGCGGTTGGGCGCTGCTCTCACTAGAAGAGCTGGCGCAACCGACGATACTGGACCATCTCCGTCGCTGTGCCTTGCTCTATCTAATACTCGTTCCTCTGGGTGTCGTGCTGCTCGCCTTTGCCAATTTTGGAGATCCGGGCGGAGGCGGCGCCCTGGCAACGATGCTTTGCGTTGCCGCCGGCTGCGCGATCGTCATCGACGCTTCTCTCCTGTTCGTGGTGAGGAGACGCTCCGACGGCCCGAGAACCGGGAGCTATACGTGATCGAACGCTACACCCTCCCGGAGATGGGCAACGTCTGGACCGAAGAGGCCAAGTACCGCGCCTGGCTGAAGGTCGAGCTAGCGGTTTGCCGGGCGAGGGCCGAACTCGGCGAGATCCCGTCGGACGAAGTGGAGGAGCTGGCCGAGAAGGCGGACTTCTCCGTCGAGCGTATACACGAGATCGAGGCGGAGACCAACCACGACGTCATAGCCTTCGTAACGAACGTCGCCGAGAACGCCGGCGACGTAGCCCGCCACTTCCACTTCGGGCTGACGAGCTCGGACGTGCTCGACACGGCCGGGGCGTTGCAGCTGCGGGACGCGCTGGGCCTGATCCGGGCCGAGGCAAAGGGCCTGACGCTGCTGCTCACGGAGACGGCGCTGGAGCACCGGAACACGGTGATGGTAGGGCGGACGCACGGGGTCCACGCGGAGCCGATGGTGCTCGGGCACAAGCTGGCGGTGTGGGCTTTCGAGATGGAGCGGAACCTCGAGAGGCTGGCGCGGGCGGAGGAGGTCGCCGCCGTCGGCAAGATCTCCGGCGCCGTCGGCGTCTACGGGAACGTGGACCCGAGGGTGGAGGCCCTGACGTGCGAGGGGCTCGGCATCTCGTCCTCGCCGGCCTCTACGCAGGTCGTGCAGCGCGACCGGCACGCGGAGGTCCTGGCCGCACTCGCCATCCTGGGATCGACGATGGAGAAGATGGCGCTGGAGGTCCGGGGGGCGCAGCGGACGGAGGTCCGGGAGCTCGCGGAGCCTTTCGGCCGCGGCCAGAAGGGCTCCTCGGCGATGCCCCACAAGAAGAACCCCATTCTCTGCGAGCGCCTGTGCGGCATGGCCCGCCTGATGCGCGGCTACGCGGCGGTGGGCTTCGAGAACAACGCCCTCTGGCAAGAACGCGACATAAGCCACTCCTCCGCCGAGCGCGTCGTGCTGCCCGACGCCACCATCCTCGCCTTCTACATGCTCCGCACCACGCGGCGCGTCCTCGGCGGTCTTCAGGTCTACAAGGACAGGATGCGCGAGAACCTCAACGTCGGCGGCGGCATAGTCTTCTCCGGCCGCGTCCTGCTCGCCCTCGTCGAGGCCGGCCTCTCCCGCGACGAGGCCTACGCCGTCGTCCAGGGCGCGGCGATGCAGGCCTGGGAGGGCGAGGGTGGGTTCCGCGAGCTTCTCGAAGACAGGGAAGAGGTGCGCGAGCACCTGAGCGGCAAGCTGGACGGGCTCTTCGACCCGTCCCACGCGCTCCGCAACACCCACGTCGTCTTCGAGAGGGTGGAGGGGCTCAAGGGGAGGCTCGAAGAAGATGACTGAGACCCTTCTCTACGAGGGCAAGGCCAAGCGGGTCTTCGGCACCGACGACGAGGCCGTCCTGCTGCACCGCTACAAGGACGACGCCACGGCCTTCAACGCCCAGAAACGCGGCTCGTGGAAGGACAAGGGCAAGACCAACGCCACCATGAGCGCCGCCATGTTCGCCTTTCTCGAACAGAACGGCGTCCCGAGCCACTTCATAGAGCAGGTAGACGAGACGACCATAAAGACCAAGAAGCTCACGATGCTCCCCGTCGAGGTCGTCGTCCGAAACGTAGCGGCGGGCTCCCTCTCGCGCCTGCTCGGCATCGAGGAGGGCCGCCCTCTCAAGGCCCCGATAATAGAGCTGTGCTACAAGAACGACGCGTTGGGCGACCCGCTCCTCAACTGGCACCACTTCCGCGAGCTCGGCGTCTCGGACGAGGATTTGGAGTTCTGCGAGGAGCTCGGCCTGAGGGTCAACGCCGTCCTGGCGCCGTTCTTCGACGAGAGGGGCGTGACGCTCGTGGACTTCAAGATAGAGGTCGGCCGGGACGGGGCCGGGCGGCTGATGCTGGCGGACGAGATAAGCCCGGACACCTGCCGCTTCTGGGACAAGGAGACCGGCGAGAGGCTGGACAAGGACCGCTTCCGCCGCGACCTCGGCGGGATGGAGGATGCCTACGCGGAGATGCTGCGCCGAGTTCAGGAGCCGTCAGCCATCAGCAGTCAGCGGTCAGCCACGGAAGGGGAAGACGAGAGTTGAACGTCGTTGGGCCGGAGCCGGCGCGAAGAGATGCGTCCAGGGCATGGGTTCGTAGTGCGAAGCCTTATCGCGCTACGAGCGGAAAAAAGCTGAAGGCTGATAGCTGATGGCTGACGGCTTAAAGAAGATCCGGGTCCTCGTCCGTCCAAAGGAAGGAATCCTCGACCCGCAGGGGGAGGCGGTGCGGGGGGCGCTCCCGGCGCTCGGGTTCGGTGGCGTGAAGACCGTCCACGTAGGGCGTTTGATCGAGATGGAGGTAGAGAGCGCGGACGAGGTGGACGCGATGTGCCGGCGGCTGCTCTCGAACCCCACCATCGAGGAGTACGAGTGGGAGGTGGTCTCGTGAGGATCGGGGTTACCGTGTTCCCGGGATCCAACTGCGACAGGGACGCGCTCTACGCCGTCGAGAGGATGGGCGCTGAACCGGTCGAGCTGTGGCACGCCGACGCCGACCTTATGGGGGTGGACGCCGTGATCGTGCCCGGCGGGTTCTCGTACGGCGACTACCTCAGGCCCGGCGCCATCGCGCGCTTCGCGGGCGTGATGGGGCCGCTGGAGGCTTTCGCGAGGGAGGGCGGACCCGTCCTCGGCGTCTGCAACGGCTTCCAGGTGCTCTGCGAGGCGCACCTGCTGCCGGGCGCCCTGCTCCAGAACACGCACATGCGCTTCGTCTGCGACCGCGTCCGGGTGCGGGTCGAGACGACGGGCACGCCCTGGACGGCCGGGTGCGAGGGGGGCGAGGAGTTCACGCTGCCCGTCGCCCACAACGAGGGAAACTTCTTTGCCGACCCGGAGACGCTGGCGCGTCTTGAGGACGAGGAGCGGGTGGTGATGCGCTACCTGGAGAACCCCAACGGGTCGGTTAACGACATAGCCGGCGTGTGCAACGAGGGGCGGAACGTCGTCGGGATCATGCCCCACCCCGAGCGCGTCTCGGACCCGGCGCTTGGCTCTGAGGAGGGCTTGAAGGTCCTGCGCTCCGTCATGGTGGGGGCCGGGGTCTGAACGTCCGGGAGAGATACACAGCCCTCGGGCTCTCTGAGTGGGAGTACGGGCGCATCCTGGAGCTTATGGGCCGGGAGCCTAACTACCTGGAGCTCTCGCTCTTTAGCGTGATGTGGAGCGAGCACTGCGGCTACAAGAACTCGCGCCCGCTGCTCCGCCGCTTCCCTAACGAGGGGACCCGCGTACTTCAGGGGCCCGGGGAGAACGCCGGCGTCGTCGAGGTCGGGGACGGTTGGGCGCTCGCGTTCAAGATGGAGAGCCACAACCACCCCTCCGCCGTCGAGCCCTACGAGGGGGCGGCGACCGGGGTCGGGGGCATCATCCGCGACATCCTCGCCATGGGCGCCCGTCCCGTGGCGCTGCTCGACGCTTTGCGCTTCGGGCCGCTGGAGGAGGAGCGCAACCGCTACCTTTTCCGCGAGGTCGTGCGCGGCATCGGCGGCTACGGCAACGCCGTCGGCGTGCCGACGGTCGGGGGCGAGGTCGAGTTCTCGCCGGCCTACTCGGGGAACCCGCTAGTCAACGCGATGTGCGTCGGGCTCATCCGGGTCGACGACCTTATGCGCTCTAGGGCCACGGGCGAGGGGAACGCCGTCGTGCTGCTCGGCTCGAAGACCGGCCGCGACGGCATCCACGGGGCCACCTTCGCCTCGGACGAGCTGACGGAGGAGTCCGAGTCCAAACGGTCCAACGTGCAGGTCGGGGACCCGTTCGCCGAGAAGATGCTCATAGAGTGCTGCCTGGAGCTGTTGAGGCAGGATTTGCTCGTCTCCCTGCAGGACCTTGGGGCGGCCGGCATAACCTCGTCGTCCTCGGAGATGGCGGCGAGCGGGGGTGTCGGCATCGACATCGAGGTCGAGAAGGTTCCGAGGCGGGAGGCGGGGATGGAGCCTTGGGAGGTCATGATCTCCGAGTCCCAGGAGAGGATGCTCGCCGTCGTCGAGCCCGAGAAGGTCGAAGAGGCGCTGGCCCTGGCCCGACGCTACGGCATCGGCGGGACGGTCGTGGGGCGCGTCGCGGGCCACGGCGACCTGCGCGTGGTCGAGAACGGCGAGGTCGTCGGCACCGTTGCGGCCGCGCACCTCGCCGACGCCCCCGCCTACGAGCGTGAGGTCGTCCGGCCGAAGTATCTGGACGAGGTCCAGAAGTTCGACCCGGCGGAGATCCTCGAGCCCGAGGACTTTAACGAGGTCCTGCTCCGGATGCTCTCCCACCCGAACCTTCGCTCGCGACGGTCGATATACAACCAGTACGACCACCAGGTCGGCACCGACACGGTCGTGTTGCCAGGGGCCGATGCCGCCGTCATGCGGATCAAGGGCACTAAGCGCGGCTTCGCCGTGACGACCGACGGGCGGGGGCGGCACTGCTTTCTCGACCCGCGCGGCGGCGGGGCGGCGACCGTCGCCGAGGCGTACAGGAACCTCTCGTGTGTGGGGGCGGAGCCCGTGGCCGTCACCGACTGCCTCAACTTCGGAAGCCCCGAGAAGCCCGACGGCTACTACCAGCTCGCCGAGTGCATCGAGGGGATGTCCGAGGCGTGCGAGGCCCTCGGTACGCCGGTGGTGAGCGGCAACGTAAGCCTCTTCAACGAGACGGACCGGGGACCTATCTACCCTACGCCCACGGTTGGGATGGTCGGTGTCTTCGAGGACGTAGGTCGTCACGCTACGCCCGGCTTCAAGCGAGTAGGCGACGTGGTGGTCATAGTCGGTCCGGCCCCTCCCCTCAAGAGTGAGATGCACTTGGTCAGGGGGGACAAGATCTCGGGGTCGGCTTACCTGGAAGTCGTGCACGGTCAGATCAAGGGCCTGCCACGCACAAACGACTTGGCGGAGGTGAAAAGGTGCGGGGATCTCGTACGGGGCATGATCTGCTCCGGGCTCATCGACACGGCGCACGACCTCTCCGAGGGGGGCGAGGCCGTGGCGCTGGCGGAGATGGCGCTGGCCGGCGGGATCGGGTTCGATTACGAGGGCGAGGTCGACGTTCGGGAGGCGCTTCGCGAAATGCGGGCTGACGCTTTCTTGTTCGGGGAGGAGGGCGGAAGCTACCTGATCGCTTTCCCCGAAGACCGGTGGGATGATGTGCAGGACGCGCTGGTCGGGTTCGCCTACGACCAGATCGGTGCCACCGGCGGAAGAAGGTTCAAGATCGGTGACCTCGTGGATCTTGATCTTGGGAAACTCAAGGAAGCCTACGAACAGGACCTCTTCGGCGTCCCGGGTGAGGTCGTCGGCGGATCGGAGGCGGTCGGATGAGCCCTGAGAAGGTGAACATCGCGGGGAAGCTCGCGCTCTTCGAGGAGCACTGGAGCCCGAAGATCGTCGGCGAGCTGAACGGTCAGCACGTGAAGCTCGTGAAGCTGCTCGGCCCTTTCGTCTGGC
The DNA here is from genome assembly GCA_035936475.1 of Rubrobacter sp. Lineage (GTDB taxonomy): Bacteria > Actinomycetota > Rubrobacteria > Rubrobacterales > Rubrobacteraceae > Rubrobacter_D. Next base: position 21,383 of record DASYWA010000122.1, read on the forward strand.
ACCACCACGACGAGGAGGACGAGCTGTTCCTCGTGGTGCGGGGCAGGTTCAGGATGGAGTACCGGGACCGGGAGGAGTGGGTCGAGGAAGGCGAGTTCGTCGTGGTGCCGCGCGGGGTGGAGCACAGGCCCGTCGCCGAGGAGGAGGCGCACATAATGCTCTTCGAGCCGGCCTCTACCGTAAACACGGGTAACGCGACGGGCGGGATGACCCAAGAGACGCTTGACAGGATCTGAGCTGCGAGGGGTGGACGTTTTGGACGTAGACTACCGGGACACGGACGGCAAGCCGAAGGAGGCGTGCGGGGTCTTCGGTATGTACTCCCGGGAGCTTGCCGGCGAACTCGCCCAAAGGACGTACTTCGGCCTCTACGCGCTGCAACACCGCGGGCAGGAGTCCGCCGGCATCGCGATCTCCGACGGCGAACGCACGACGGCCTTCCGGGACATGGGCCTCGTCTCCCAGGTCTTCGACGGCCCGCGCCTGGCGGCTCTCGAGTCCGGCCACCTCGCCCTAGGCCACGTCCGCTACTCGACGACGGGCTCTGCATCCTGGGAGAACGCCCAGCCGGAGTTCGTGGGCCGCGGCGAGGTGAACGTCGCCGTCGCCCACAACGGCAACCTGGTGAACGCCAAGTCCCTGCAGGAAGAGTTGTCTGAGGAGGGGTTCAGGTTCAACTCCACCTCCGACACCACATACATCGCCGCCGCCGCCGTGAGGGAGCTCGAGCGCGGCCGCTCGGTAGGGGAGGCCGTCAGGGAGGCGATGCGGCGGCTGAGCGGCGCGTACTCGGTGGCCATGATCGTGCGCGACAAGCTCGTCGCGTTCCGCGACCCCCACGGCTTCCGGCCCCTCGCCATAGGCGAGGTCGAGGGCGGCTACGCCGTCTCGAGCGAGACCTGCGGCCTGGACATCATCGGCGCCAAATACCTGCGCGACGTGGAGCCCGGGGAGGTCGTCGTCATAGACGACGGGGGCCTCACGAGCTACCGCTCGGAGAGCCCGCGCCGGGCGCTGTGCGTCTTCGAGTACGTGTACTTCGCCCGCCCGGACTCCCGCTTCGACGGCCGCGAGGTCGCCGGCAGCCGCCACCGGATGGGCGAGAAGCTCGCGGAGGAGGCCCCGGTGGAGGCCGACGTCGTCATCCCGGTCCCTGACTCGGGGATGATGGCGGCGGTCGGGTACTCGCAGGCCAGCGGCATCCCTTACGCGGAGGGCCTCATAAAGAACCGCTACGTCGGCCGTACGTTCATCCAGCCGTCTGACGGGATGCGCCAGCTCGGCATCAGGCTCAAGCTGAACCCGCTGCCGAGCGTGATCGAGGGCAGGAGGGTGGTCGTGGTGGACGACTCCATCGTGCGCGGCAACACGAGCCGCAAGCTCGTCGAGCTTCTCTTCGAGGCCGGCGCCTCGGAGGTCCACTTCCGCGTCTCCTCGCCGCCCATCACGGGGCCGTGCTACTACGGCATAGACATGGACAGCCCCGACCAACTCGTCGGCGCGAACTTTACCGTCGAGGAGATTCGCGAGCAGATCGGGGCCACCACCCTCACCTACCTCTCCAACGACGCGATGGTCGCCGCCACGGAGCAGCCCAAGGACCGCCTCTGCCGCGCCTGTTTCGACGGCGAGTACCCGACGACCGGAACCTCGGAGAAGTTCGCCCTCGAGAACCGCACCCACCACACGCCCGTCAAGAGCCGGTGACGCCCACGAAATCCCAAACCCCGGCTATCGCCCTCCGTCGCTACGAGCCCGGCGACCGCGAGGCCGTCCGGAGGCTGCACGACGAGGCGCTGAACGATGTGGGCGCCCACCTCGGAGATGGCCCCTGGGACGGCGACCTCGACGCCGTCGAATCGGTCTATCTGCAAGACGGCGGCGAGTTCCTCGTAGGTGTCCTCGAAGCGAGCGTCGTCGCGATGGGGGCGCTGCGGCGCGATTCGGAAGGACGCGCCTGGATCACGCGCATGAGGGTCTGTCCACGCCTCCAGGGGCGGGGCGTCGGCCAGACGCTCCTCGACGCGCTCCACCGCCGCGCAGCCGAGCTCGGCTACGGGACGCTCCACCTGGACACCACGGTGCAGCAGACCGCGGCGCGGCGCCTCTACGAGAAGAACGGCTACCGGGAGACCGGCCGGGGGATGGTTGGGCCGTTCGAGTGCCTCTACTACGAGAGGAAGAGCGGTGCCTGAGGGGCGGGGATCCTACGAGTCGGCGGGGGTCTCCATCGAGCGCGGGGAGCGGGCCGTGGACCTCATACGCGCCGCCGTCGAGCGGACGCACGGCCCCGAGGTGATCGGGGCCGCCGGCGGCTTCGCCGGCCTCTACGCCCTCGCCGGCATGCGCGACCCCGTCCTCGCCTCCACCATCGACGGCATAGGCACGAAGGTCCTCGTCGCCCGCGAGATGGGGCGCTACGACGCTTTGGGCGCGGACATCGTCAACCACTGCGCGAACGACGTGCTCGCCACCGGCGCCCGGCCGCTCTTTTTCCTGGACTACGTCGGGACGGGCAGGCTCGACCCCGAGGCGGTCGCGGCGTTGGTGCGCGGGGCGGCGGAAGCCTGTCGGGGGCTCGGCATCGCGGTCATAGGGGGCGAGACGGCCGAGATGCCGGGCCTCTACGGCGAGGGAGATTTCGACGTGGTCGGCGTCTGCACGGGCGCGTGCGAGCGGGGGGATGTCGTTACGGGGGAGGAGGTACGTCCGGGGGACGCCGTGATCGGGCTGGCTAGCAGCGGCCTCCACACCAACGGCTACACCCTCGCCCGCAAGGTCGTCGAGGACGCGGGCCTCTCCTACGATGATGCGCCCGGGCCTCTAGGCCGTTCCGTCGGCGAGGCCTACCTCGTGCCGCACTGGACCTACGTGCGAGAGATCCAGGCCCTCCGCGAGGACGTAGCCGTACGGGGGATGGCGCACGTCACGGGCGGCGGGCTCGTAGGGAACCTGCCCCGCGCGCTCGGCGGGCTCGGCGCGGAGCTGGACGCGGGTTCATGGTCGGAGCCGGAGGTCTTCGGCCTGATCCGGTCCCTAGGCAACGTCCGCGAGGAGGAGATGCGCCGGGTCTTCAACCTCGGCGTCGGCTTCTGCGCCGTGGTCGCCCCGGAGGATGCCGAAAGAAGCCTTCAGTCCCTCCGAACGTCCGGTTGCGAGGCGTGGAGGATAGGGACCGTCACCGAAAGGCCTGGCGTCCGGTTTGCCTGAGGGGCTGCCGCAGGGTTCCCGCTTCGCGGTGCTCGCCTCGGGCTCCGGCACGAACCTCCAGGCCCTGCTCGACGCCTACCCCGAGAACGTCGCCGTGGTTGCCGGGGACAGAGGGGACGCCTTCGCCTTCGTGCGGGCGCGGCGGGCTGGGGTGCCGACGGAACACGTGGACCCCGCGGGCTTCGCGAGCCGCGAGGACTTCGACCGGCGGCTGGCCGAACGTGTGGCGGCCCACGGCGTCGAGCTCGTCGTGGGCGCAGGGTACATGCGGGTGCTGTCGCCGGCTTTTCTGGAGAGGTTCCCGGCCGTGCTCAACGTCCACCCGTCGTTGCTGCCCCGGTTCCGCGGGTTGCGGGCGGTGGAGCGGGCTCTTGAGGCCGGGGTGGAGGAGACGGGGGTGACGGTGCACTTCATGGTCGAGGAGGTAGACGCGGGGCCTGTCGTCGCGCAGGAGGCGGTGCCGGTGCTGCAGGGGGAGACAAAGGAGGGCCTGCTGGGGCGTCTGCACCCGGTCGAGCACCGGTTGCTCGTCCGGGCGGTCGCGGACTTTTTCTGGGGAAAGGTGGCTGTATGAAACGTCGGGCGCTGGTTTCCGTCTCGGACAAGCGCGGGGTAGCAGCGTTCGCGCGCAAGCTCTCGGGGATGGGATTCGAGATCATCTCGACCGGCGGCACCGCGAAGACGCTCGAAGAATCGCGCATCCCGGTAGTCCAGGTCGCCGACGTGACCGGCGCCCCCGAGATGCTCGACGGTCGGGTAAAGACCCTCCACCCCAAGATCCACGGCGGCATCCTCGCCGACCTCGAGAACCCCGACCACGTCATGCAACTCGTTGACCACGACATAGGGCCCATAGATCTCGTCTGCATAAACCTCTACCCGTTCGAGGAGACCGTGGCGGGCGACCCGTCCGAGAAGGAAGCTATAGAGCAGATAGACGTCGGCGGCCCCGCGATGCTCCGCGCCGCCGCCAAGAACTTCAAGAGCGTAACCGTGGTCCCCTCGCCCGCCTTCTACAACGAGGTCCTCTCCGAGATAGAGAACGAGGGCCAGGTAACGGAAGAGACCCGCCGCCGCCTCGCCCTCGCCGCCTTCCGCCGCACCGCCGAGTACGACGCCGCCATCTCCGCCTGGCTCGGTGGTTCCGAACAAGAGATCTTCCCGGAGCGGAGAATTGTCCGTTACGAGAAGGCTTCGGCTTTGCGTTACGGCGAAAACCCGCACCAGGAGGCGGCCTACTACGCGGAAGAAGGGGGCGAGCACCTACTCGCCGGGGTCGAGAAGTTGCAGGGGCGCGAGATCTCCTTCAACAACCTCTACGACCTCGACGCCGCGAGGACGTTGCTGGCGGACCTCGTGGACCTCGAGGCTCCGGCCGCCGCCGTGATCGTCAAGCACGCCAACCCGTGCGGCGCCGCGGTCGGCGGTACCGTCGCAGAGGCGTACGCGAAGGCCTTCGCCTCCGACCCGCTCTCGGCGTTCGGCGGCGTGGTGGCCCTCAGCGGCGAGGTGGACGACGAGTTGGCGGGGGAGATCTCCGGCGTCTTCACGGAGGTCCTCGTGGCCCCCGGCTACACTCCTGGGGCGCGGGAGGCCCTCGCCGTTAAGCCCAACACGAGGGTGCTGCGGGCTGGCCCCATCGCCAGGCCGGCGCTCTCGGCCAAGCATGTGACGGGCGGCGTCCTCCTGCAGCAGGCCGACGGCGTCGAAGACGCATCCGGGTACAAGGTCGTCACAGAAAAGCGCCCCTCGCCGGAGCAGATGGAAGATCTGCTCTTCGCCTGGCGGGTCGCCCGCACCGTCAAGAGCAACGCTATAGTCCTGGTCAGGGACGGGGCGACGGTGGGCGTCGGGGCGGGCCAGATGAGCCGGGTGGACTCCTCGGAGGTAGCGGTAAAGAAGGCCGGGGAGAGGGTGCGGGGCGCCGTCGCCGCCAGCGACGCCTTCTTCCCCTTCGCCGATGGCGTGGAGGCGCTCGCCGGGGCGGGCGTCGAGGCCGTCGTACAGCCCGGCGGCTCCGTCCGCGACGAGGAGGTCATCGCCGCGGCAAACCGGCGTGGGGTGGCGATGGTCTTCACCGGACGACGGCACTTCAACCACTAGGTCTATGGAGCGCGGGACGATCGGGGTTCGGTCCGGGGGCGACCCCGAGGCCGATTCGGGGAGGAAGGTACGCTTCGAGGAGATGTTTCCTTGGGAGATCTCGGCCGCGATGGCCGAGGCGCTGCGCTCGGCCTTAGCGTGGACCGAAGCGGCCTACCATGAGTCCAGGCGGCTCAAGGGCTGTGAACGAGCAAGAGAGCTTGTGTTTCCAACGCATGTCCTTATGCTGCACTCATAGAACCCTCGGAGAAGACGCTAACGCCGACGGGTACCGAAGTCCACGGTGTACATAGTTCCGTGAGTACAAGTCTTGAAGGTTCCCGTGCGCACGCCTATGCCCACCTGACGGAACTTCGTGTTGAGGATGTTGCCTCTGTGGCCTGAACTGCTCATCCACGAATCGAATCTGTAATCCACAGTGCCGAGAGAACCGCAGCCCCAGGTAATGTTCTCGCCATATACATAGTAAGAATAACCGGAGAAGCTGTACCCGAATCTTTCCAAGCGCTGCTTGACGGACTCACCGTTGAAGGAGTTGTGGGCTGAATAATCCTTGTCCAGCATCTCTTGCGAATGGGCGCGGGCGGCCTTGGTCAGCGCGGGATGTACGCAAAGCGCCTCGAGACCTCGCACGGTTCGGGCCTTATTGTGAAGCTCCAGCATACGCTTCTCGCGTCCGTTGACTTCGATGTTGCCGCCACCGCAAGTCTTCACTGTCACCATGGCGGCCTTTGCTTCTCGCGGTGCCAACGACGCGGCACCAATAACCGCAATCGCTGCCGCAATCGCAGCCAGCAAGCATACCGAAACAGGTTTCGTCGCCACGCAGTTCCCCCCTCAAGGAATCACCTTGCTCGTTACCCTACCACAAAAGCTAGCTGGGTAGCGCGGCATTCTGGCTCGAAACGTGCGGTGGCGGAACACTCAAGTGTCGTTTTTTGGCGAAGCCACATGGTGTTGCGGCTTCGCCTATTTCGGCTTCAAGGGTTGAGAGAAATACGCGTCAGCAACACGGAGTTTGGAGGATAGCCAACGGGCGGTAATCTAGGGTCTCGGTAGCTCGGAGTCGCGAGCACCGTTAATTCAGGCGCAGTCTAACGGTAGCAGTAGCCGTTCCTCTTAATAGGGTACTCCGGCAGGCAGCTACCGTCGGGCATGGTGAGTATCGGCCCGTGTGTAGGACCACCGGACTTTATAAGGTCGCCCGGTCTAACAACGTCGCTCCCATCATCGTACTGGTCCTGAGATGCGCCAGTATCGCTCGGTGCTGGGCTGCTGGTAGTGGTAGGTGCCGGGCTGCTGGTGGTGGGTGTGGGTGATGCACTCCCACCGTCGCCAACCGCTGCGGCCACGGGGGTCAAGTCCGTGGCCGGGTCGTCGTAAGCCGTCGTCCCGCAGGCTATGCCATCGTCCGGTCCCTGGTCCTCATCGAGGACGTCGGGGTCGGTGGGGTCCTCCCTCAACGCGGCCTGTGCTTCCGCCTGTGAGCGGAAGTCGTCGCAATCCCGACCGATGGTGGGGTCCTCATCCTGTGCGTAGGCTGGCGTGTCCGTATTGAGTACGCGCTCGTACGTAATTCGGCCAACAACACCAACCACGAGCACCAATACCGCAGCGACTATGAACATCTTGGTTCCCATCCTTTGAGTATTGTAGAGCATGGAATGTGGGGGCGAAACTGTTAAACAAACGACGAGGATACACGTAGCCGCATCCGTGGGGGCGTTCGGTGCGTAGAACCCTGCATGGATGGGTTGAGCCTGAATCTGCCGCCGGGTTACCGTGTCGCGGACGACGTGGACGTGTTGACCTTACGTCGTGGGGATGGTTCGGTGTTGGCACGCTTCGTCGCGGACTACGCCGACCCACGGTTGATAGAGCGTGTGGCATGGGAAGATTACCGGAGCCGGTAGCTGCGTGAGCGATACAGGGCAACGATTAGGAAACAAACACGCTTGCTAGGGCGATGGAGGCTTGTTAAGCGGCGTAAAGCCTGCTTAAAGAAGGAGGGTTGCGCGTGGCACTCACGCTGGTAGCGTTGTGGTGAAGGAACTGGTGCCCTACTTTGGGTGGGGTAATAGTGAGGAAAGGAGGAGTAGGGCACCAGGGACTATATTCGTAACGCAGATTACAGTGCCAGTAAAGCCTCTCAGCGGTATTCGGGACATAAAGACTAGAGGGACGTAGGACAAACCGAGCATGTGCGGTGCGAACAACGTTCCTATCCTAGGGTGCGAACGACGCCGTATCATGGGAGGGAGCACGTTGGACTCGATGTTGGGGGCGCATACCGAGGCAGCAACCCTAGCGTGGTTGGAAGAGGCCTTAGAACACGCCTACTCTCACGGCCAGCATATTGCTCTGGCCTACCTGGAAGCTGTCATGGAGGATGTGGTGTTCGAAGAGGAGATGGCAGCGAGGACAGCGTCCGTCGTTGGGTAGGGGCTGCCTCTTCTGGATAGTGGTCAGTATCGTGCTGAGTGTGGGCTTGACCATCCTCTTGAATCTCGGCTTGTTCGCACTGGGCGGGTAGCGGATGATACGTTGGGGAAGGGGTTATCGTAGGGGGTGCTGCGTGGTGGTGCCCACCGGGGTTTGCTGAGAACTTGCGTACAATGCATGGGTACGATTTGAGGCACGCTAGCGTGATAATGTTTACTAATATTATAGACAAACAGGTTACGTGTAGTATTGCCTATACGTATCACGATTACTAGGTATTTGGCACGCACACTGCGTCGGCG
>DASYWA010000123.1:0-1831 GCA_035936475.1 Rubrobacter sp.
GACGTCTCTATGACGTCCCAGACCTCCTCTTCGGTAAGGCCGTAACCCTTGAGGCGTTCGAGATCCTCGGGGGCGCATTCCAGGGGGCGCTCCGTGACCTTGACGGCGTAGTCGAGGATGGCCGTGCGGCGTTCGTCGAGGCCGGCCCTGCGGTAATCGAGCGTGATACGGTCGGCCAGGATGGGGTCGCCGAGGGCCTGGCGCAGGGCCGCGCCGTGGGCGACCAGGCAGTAGAGGCAGCCGTTCGCCATGGAGACGGCGACCGCTATCATCTCCCGCTCGGCCGCGTCCAGGTTCTCCGTCGGCTCGTGGAGCTGGCGGTAGTGCGAGAACCAGGCGGAGAGCCTCTCCGGCCTGAAGCTGTAGGCCCTGAACACGTTGGGCACGAACCCCACGGTCTCCCGCGCCTTCCTGAACAACCCCCGCAACCCCTCCGGCAACTCCGTCTCCTCCGGCACCGGAAACCAGCTCACGGGGCCACGGGGACGCCCGTTCCCTTGCGCGAGGTGTGCTCCACGTCGCTCATGGGTCCCCCTCCCCGCCTCCGCCAGCCTCAGGCGTCCGCGTACGAGATAAATTCGAGGAGCGAGCCGTCGGGGTCCCTGAAGTACACGCTCTTGCCGACGCCCCCGGCCCCGCGGCGCTCGACCGGGCCCATCTCCACCTCGACGCCGTGGCACCGGAGGTGGCGTTCGGCGTCCGAGATCGGGCCGGGCCACACAAAGCAGAGGTCGCTGCCGCCGGGCGACACGGGCACCCTGGCGACCGGCGCGGCGTCCACGCCGGGGCCGTGCACGTTGAGCTGCTGGGCGCCGAAGCGGTAGGACCAGCCGGCGCCGGCCCGGACCAGCTCGGCGCCGAGCACGTCCCGGTAGAAGGCGTTGGACCTCTGCCAATCGGAGACGTGGACCACGCAGTGGTCCAGCCGGACGTCCGGCGTCACGGGGCCGCGCCCCTAGCGGCCAACGGCCCGCATCTGCTCCTCGGAGTAGCGCTCGCCGGCTGCAGAACCCCGGGGCATGGCCTCCTCGATGCGCCGCAGGTCCTCCCCCGTGAGCTCGACGCCTGAGGCGCCCGCGTTCTCCTCCAGGTACTTACGGCGCTTGGTGCCGGGGATGGGCACTATGTCTTCGCCCTGGGCCAGGAGCCAGGCCAGGGCGAGTTGGCCCGGCGTCACGCCCTTGCCTTCGGCGACCTCGCGCACCCTGTCGGCGAGTTCCACGTTCTTCACGAAGTTCTCCTCGGCGAAGCGGGGAAAGCGGGCGCTGCGGGTGTCGTCCTCCGGCATGTCCTCGATGCTCCTGAAGCGGCCGGTAAGGAAGCCGCGCCCGAGGGGGCTGTACGGCACGAAGCCGATGCCGAGCTCGCGGAGGGTCGGCAGCACCTCGTCCTCCACCTCGCGGGTGAAGAGCGAGTACTCGGACTGGAGCGCGCTGATGGGGTGGACGGCGTGGGCCTTGCGGATGGTCTCCAGACCCGCCTCAGAGAGGCCGAGGAAACGGACCTTGCCGGCCTCGACGAGCTCCTTCATCGCCCCCACGGTCTCTTCGATGGGCGTCTCGGGGTCCACGCGGTGCTGGTAGTAGAGGTCCACGTGGTCCACGCCCAGACGCCGGAGAGAGGCGTCGCAGCACTCGCGCACGTACGCGGCGTCGCCGCGCACGCCGTGGAAGGAGCCGTCCTCGCCGCGCACGTTGCCGAACTTCGTGGCGAGCTGGACCTCTTCGCGCCGGTCGGCGATGGCCTTGCCCACGAGCTTCTCGTTGGTGAACGGGCCGTACATGTCGGCCGTGTCCAGAAAGGTGACGCCGAGGTCTATGGCGCGGTGGAT
>DASYWA010000124.1:0-28149 GCA_035936475.1 Rubrobacter sp.
ACCCTGGTGCGACTGCGCGCGCAGCTAAGCGACAGCGGCGAGACCCGGGAGCTGGAGGCGCGCCACGCCGACCTCACGAAGAGGCTCGCAGCCAAGCAGGCCGAGAAGGACCGCTACGTCAGGACGTTCGCGCAGGGGCACATCTCGGAGGAGGAGCTGGAGACCTACATGCTCGACCTCAAGAACCAGATAGAAAACCTGCGGCTCCTCGTAGAGTCCGTGGATGCCGACCTCTCCCGCAGGCGCGAGCAGGCCGAGATCGCAGAGACGACCCACGCCTGGCTGCTGGCCCTCAGGGAGCGTCTGTCGGACGTGGAGAAGAACACGGAGGCGGCTTTCCAGGCGAGAAGAAAGCTCGTAAGGCTGCTGGTGGCGGAGGTGTCGGCCGGAGAGAAGCGCGAGGACGGCACGAGCGAGGTCCGCATCACCTACCGCTTCGACCCACCGGACGAGCCAGAGACGGACAGGGGATTGGTTGTGGCTACCGTACCGAACGGCACGTCCCTCTCGTAGGCGAAGCAGGCGACCGCGCCGGCCGTGTAGGGCCCTATGCCGGGGAGCTTCAGGAGCGCGTCGGGGTCGGACGGCACCTCGCCTCCGTGCTCCTCGACGAGGATTCGGGCCGTCCGGTGAAGGCTCACCACCCGCCTGTAACGCCCCAGGTCTCCCCAGACGCGGATCGCGTCCGAGAGCGGGGCCTCGGCCAGGGCCTCCACCGTGGGGAAGCGTTCCAGGAACCGCTCGTAGAACGGGATCGCGCGCTTGACCTGGATCTGCTGCAACATCACCTCGGAGACGAGGACGCGCCACGGATCCCGCGTGCGCCGCCAGGGCAGGTCCCGGGCGTTCTCCCCGAACCACGAGAGCAGCGCCTCCCTGACAGCCCGGGCCCGCTTCCGATCCACCCTGAACCCGGCCGGATGTGCCTTCTTCGCCACAGAAGCAGTCTACGGACGGAGGCGCGCCTGACCACGGGAGAATCCTCCGTCGATCTCGAACCGGGCACCTCCGGGACCGCCCACGCGGTTCGGACCAGGGCGAAGTCCTCCGCCCCACGGAGGAGCCGCCGGCGGCTGATTGCTGGCGGCTACAAGAGGCTAGCGAGCCTCCTGACTCCCTCCTCTATCTGCTCCGGCGTCACGGCGCAGAAGGGGAGCCGCACGAAGCGGTCGCCCGGCACGACCTCGCCGTCTTCGGGATCGGCGAAGAAGGCGGCGCCCGGCGTGAGCACGAGCCCGGCGTCTTTTCCGCGGCCGACGAGGTTCGAAGTGTTCGCGTCCTCGGGGAGCATCACGCTAACGAAGAAGCCGCCGCCGGGGATAAAGGCCTGGGCGTCGGGCAGCTCGCGGCGGACGGCGTCGGACATCGTCCTCCAGCGCGGGGTGTAGAGCCCTTTGAGGCGCTCGATGTTCGTTTCGAGCAGGCCGCGGCTCATGAACTCGGCGACGGCGGCCTGGGTCGGCAGCACCGGGGCGAGGTAGGTGTCCTCGCCGAGGGCCGTGACGGCGTCGACGAGGGCCTCCGGGGCGATCATGAACCCAACCCTGATGCCGGGCGAGAGGAGCTTGGAGAACGAGCTCATCGTGATGACCCGCGAGGCGTCGATCTCGCGCAAAAGCGGCAGGTCCTCGCCCTCGTAGCGCAGCTTGCGGTAGGGGACGTCTTCTATTACCCAGAAGTCGTGCCGAGTAGCGAGCTCGACGATCCTGCGCCGCTTCTCCAAAGAGAGCGTCGCCCCGGCCGGGTTCTGGAAGTCCGGGACCAGGTACAGGAAGGCCGGGACCTCCCTCTCCAGCGCCGACTCCAGGCGCTCGACGCTGATGCCGTCCTCCTCGAGTGGGATGCCGATGGCCCGCGCGCCGCGCCGGCGGAACGTCTTGATGGCGCGGTCGTAGCTCGGCTGCTCCGTGTAGACTACGGTGCCTGGTCCTGCGAGGTAAGAGGCCACGAGGTCCTGCAACTGCAACGAGCCGTTTCCGACGAGTATCTCCGTCTCGGAGACGCCGTACTCTTCGGCGAGTTGACGCCTCAGCGGCGCGTACCCGCGCTGCTGGCCGTACTGCAGCACCGTGGCCGCGTCCCCGCGCACCGCCGCGTCGAAGCACTCGCCCATCTCCTCCGTCGGGAAAGCTTCGGGCGGCGGGACGCCGCGGGTAAAGACTATCTTCTCGGTCATGGTGTCCGTCATCGAGTCACCCTCTCGTGTGCGCGTGCCAAAAGACCAATCCTAGCCTCTATCCGGCGGCTTGTACAACGCGCCGGGCGATCCCATTCGGCCGGCGGCACGACGCGAGACCGGCCGTGCGCCCTCTCAGGCTCCGTTCAGGGGTCCTGGCGTGGATCCCGGGCCGTGGGCCGCGCGCCATTTGGCCACGAACTCCTCGCCGTCCTCCGTGCGCTCGCGGGGCAGCCCGTCTTCGGTGAAGAAGGGCTCGATGATGCTCTCCGAGCCGTAGTGGGCCACCGGGTTTAACCGCCCGGGCTCGTCGAGGCTGCCGACGGCCAGGTGCAGCTCATCCGAGTCCAGATACTCGAACGTCAACGGCGTGCCGCACCCCCGGCAGAAGCCGCGGCGCGCGACCTTCGAGGACTGAAAGTAGGCGGGCTCCCCCCTCTCCCACTCCACGCCCCGCCGGTCAACCCCGCAAAAGACGCTAGACAGATGGCCGAAGGCCTTCTGGCACATCCGGCAGTGACAGTAGTAAGCGTCGCCGCTCTCGGCTCGCGCCTCGTACCGCACCGCCCCGCACTGGCACCCACCCCGCAGGATCACCGCCTCTTCGGCCACCGTGCCTCCTTCGTCTCGTCGAGTCCCACCGGCAGCCCAAAGCCGACGGCTGACCGCCCTAGGACACCTGCTCCATCTCCGGCTCGGCGGGCGCGGCCTCCCTCCGGGCGTACGAGAGGCACCTGGGACCGAGGATCTGCTTCAGCTCCGCGTGGAGATCCGAGGAGTCCTCGACGTCGAAGACCCGCTCCTCGCGCCCTTCGGCCGGGGAGACGAGAAAGACGGGGCTGCTGCCGGGGTTCTTCGCGAGCAGGCCGAAGGCCTCCTCGGCGGACGCTCTGGGCAGGCCGACGAAGCAGGACGCGTCGAGGTAGACGGGGTCGGGGCCGGGCTCGAGCTGGAGCTCCTCCATCTCCATCGCGATGATGCGCGGGATGCCCTCCTTGCGCTCCACGCGGCCCTTGACCTTGAGCACGGCGTCCTCGCGCACGCAGTTCCTGCACTTGGCGTAGACCCTCGGAAAGACCATGACCTCCGCGAGGCCGCGGGTGTCGTCGAGCTGGAGCATGCCCATCATGTCGCCCTTGCGCGTCGTGTTGGTCCTCACGCTCGTCGCCAGGCCCCCCACCCACACCATCGCCCCGTCGCGGCAGTGGTCGAGGTCCGAGACGGTAGTGTCCGTGTGCTTCTTGAGCTTGTGAAGCACGGGCCGCAGGGGGTGATCCGAGACGTAGAGGCCCAGGGTCTCCTTCTCCCACTCGAGGGTCTCACGCCGGTCGTCTTCGAGGTCGGGGAACTCGGGCTTGGGGGGAGCTATCTCCGCGTCGTCGAACATCGAGAACTGGTCCTCGCAGGCGCCCTTGAGGCCCTTCGTGGACCGCTCGACGGCCTTCGCGTGGACGGCGACCATGGCCGAGCGCGAGGGGCCGACGTTGTCGAAGGCGCCGCACTTTATGAGGGACTCGAGGGTGCGCTTGTTGTAGGTCGAGCAGTCCACCCGCTCGCAGAAGTCGAAGATGTCGGCGAACGGCCCGCCCTCTTCTCTTGCGGCCTGTATCGCCTCTACCGTATTCTCCCCTACGTTCTTTACGGCGGACAACCCGAACCGGATGGTGTTCCCGACTACCGTGAACCGGCGCCCGCTCTCGTTCACGTCGGGGGGCAGCACCTCTATCTTCATCGCCCGCGCCTCGGCCACGTACTGCGGCACCCGGTCCTTGGTGTTCATGACGCTGCTCATCAGCGCCGCCATGTACGCCTCCGGGTAGTGGGCCTTGAGGTAAGCGGTCTGGAACGCGAGGAACGAGTAGCACGCGCTGTGGCTCTTGTTGAAAGAGTATCCGCCCGCCTTCTCCATCCAGTTCCACAGCTCGTCGGCGACCTCGATGGAGACGTCGTTGGCGGCGCAGCCCTCCATGAACTTGTCCTTGAGTGTGGCGAGCATCGCCGCGTTCTTCTTGCCGATCGCCTTGCGGAGCGTGTCGGCCTGGCCTGGGGTGAAGCCGCCGAGGAGCTTGCTGATCTCCATGAGCTGCTCCTGGTACGCAGCGACCCCGTAGGTCGGCTCCAGGATGGGCTTCAACCGCTCGTCGCGGTAGTCCACGCTCTCGGGGTCGTGCTTGCCCTTCTTGAAGGTGGGGATGTAGTCCATCGGCCCCGGACGGTAGAGGGCGTTCAGGGCGACGAGGTCGTCGAAGCGGTCGGGGCGGACCTCCTGGAGCATCCGCTGCATCCCCCCGGACTCGAACTGGAAGACACCGAACGTGTCGCCGCGGGCGAACATCTTCAGGGTCTTCTCGTCGTCGAGCGGGATGTTCTGGATATCCACCTCCTCGCTGGTGCTCTGCCGGATGGTCTCTAAAGTCTCCTCTATGACGTCGAGGTTGCGCAGGCCCAGGAAGTCCACCTTGAGGAGGCCCAAAGCCTCGACGTCGCTCATGGGGTGCTGGACCATGACGGAGTCCGTGTCCTTGACGCGCTGGAGCGGGACGATGTCCGTGAGGCGTTCCTCGCTTATCACGACGCCCGCGGCGTGGGTTCCGGCGTGGCGGGCGAAGCCTTCGATCTCGAAGGCGGTGTCGAGGACCTCCTTCGCGCCATCGTTGCCGTCGACGAACTCGATGATCTCACGCGCCTGCCCCGGGTGCTTCTCACCCGGAACGTAACCGCCGTCCGGCCCCGGCGTCAGCACGTCGCGCAACGTCGTGCCCACCGGCTTGTCCGGGATGAACTTGGCGAGCTTGTCGGTGTCGGAGTACGGGTACTGGAAGATGCGCCCCGAGTCCCTGATGGCGGCCTTGGCGCCTATGGTGCCGAAGGTGATGATCTGGGCGACGTGCTCGTGCCCGCCGTACTTGTCCGTGACGTACCTCATCACCTCCGAGCGCCCGGAGACCGAGAAGTCTATGTCAACGTCGGGCATGTTGATCCGGTCGGGGTTAAGGAACCGCTCGAAGAGCAGCGAGTAGTGCAGCGGGTCGAGGTCCGTGATCCCGAGCGCGTAGGCGACGATGGACCCGGCGGCCGAACCGCGGCCTGGCCCAACGGCTATTTTCCTGTCCTTGGCGTATTTCACGAAGTCCCACACTATGAGGAAGTAATCGGCGAACCCCGTCTTGCCGATGGTCGAGAGCTCGAACTCTAGCCTCTGCCGGACCTCGGGCCCCTTCGCCCGCTCCCCGTAGCGCGCCGCAAGCCCCCGCTCGCACTGCTCGCGCAGGTACTGGTCGGCCGTGTACCCTGTCGGCTTCGGGAAGTTCGGCAACCTCGTCTTGCCGAGCTCTATGCCGACGTCTTCGACGCTCTCGACGACCTTGAGCGTGTTAGACAGCGCCTCGGGGTGGTCGGGGAAGATGCGGCCCATCTCCTCGATGCTCTTGACGTAGAACTCCTCGCCGTGGAACTTCATCCGGTTCGGGTCGCTCATGAACTTGCCGGTCCCGATGCACAAGAGCGCGTCGTGCATCTTCGCGTCGTGTTTGGTGGTGTAGTGGGAGTCGTTGGCCGCGACGAGGTCGAGCCCGGTCTCCTCGTGCAGCCTGACGAGCCCCTCGTTGACTCGCCGCTGCTCGGGGATGCCGTGATCCTGCATCTCCAGGTACACGGCGTCGAAGATCTCGCCGTACTCGGCAAGCAACCTCCGCGCCTCGTCGAAGCGCCCTTCGAGGACGCGGGTCGGCACCTCCGCCGAGAGACACCCCGAGAGGCAGATGATGCCCTCCCCGTGCCGCTTGAGCATCTCCATATCTACCCGCGGTTTGTAGTAGAAGCCCTCGAGAAAGCCCGCCGTGGAGAGCTTCATCAGGTTTCTGTACCCGGCCGCGGTCCTGGCGATGAGCGTCAGGTGGTAGTAGGGCGCCCGGCTGCGGTCGTGCCGGTCGGCCGTGACGTAGACCTCGCACCCCATGAGCGGCTTGATGCCGGCGTCCTTGGCCTCCTTGTAGAACCGGACCGCCCCGTACATTACCCCGTGGTCCGTGAGCGCCAGCCCCGGCATGTTCTGCTCTTTCGCGAAAGAGACGAGGTCCTTGATGCGGCTCGCCCCGTCGAGCATCGAGTACTCCGAGTGACAGTGCAAGTGCGCGAAAGCGCCCGAACCCCCCGACAAAAGCCCTCCCCTGCTCGCGCTCCCGGCGACGCCCCGAAAGGACGCCGCCGTTCGCCTGTTCTCCCCGTCGATCCATCCTCGACGCGGGCTACTATACGAGACGGGGGAGCCGGTTGTCCAGGGCACCTGAAGTAGAAGATGAGGCTGGTTTTGCAGGACTTTTCAGGGAAGATTTCAGGTTTTAGGTACAAGGTCTTGGGTAGGTGAAGCGCGGCGAAACGGCTGTGTGAGGGCGGTAACTTGGGGCGGAAAGGGACGATCCGTGACCGTTCGCGTTGCCCGGTTGAGGGCGACGCGTCCCGATGAGGAGCCTTACCTAATGCCTAAAAACCTCAAAACCTATTCCTCTTCGTCCTTCCAAAGAAACCAGTTTATGGCGATCTGGGCGCTCAGGACGGCGAGTAGGAGCGCGAAGATGCCGTTCTGGAGGTCGTGGCGGTAAGCGGTGTAGACGACGAGGGCGCAGGAGATGGCGAGGGCCGCTACCACGAAGAGGAGGGTTACGCCGAGCACGGCGACGCGGAAGGCCCGGCGGAGGGGGCCGTCGCGGCGAGGTTCGTCGCGCGGCAGGTCCGCGGCGCGGGCCACGAGGGGGTCAGTCCTTGGTTCCGGAGGATGAGGACGACGCCGCGGGCTTGTCCGCCGACTTGTCCGCGGTCTTCTTCTCCTTCGTCTCCGGTTTGGAGTCGCCGTTGGAGTTCGCGGCGGCGGGTTCCTTGGGGCCCTTCTTGCTGTTGTAGTCCGTGGAGTAGAAGCCCGAGCCCTTAAAGGAGATGCCGACCGGCTGGAGGACCTTGCGGACCGGCGCGCCGCACTCGATGCACGCCGTCAGGGGGTCTTCCGCCATCTTCTGCATCACGTCGAAGACGTGATCGTTCTCGCACTTGTACTCGTAGATCGGCATCCGGCCTCCATCTGACAGCTCGCAACGGAGGGAATTATACCGCCCGGGGGATGTTTGGTCCGCCGCTACTAGGGCCGGCGGCGCGGGTCGAGCTCGCCGGAGTCGAAGTCCTCCCGCATGTGCTCGTGCGCCGATTCGAGGAGCTTCGGGTTCTGCAGGATCTCCTCGACCTCGGCCGGCGAGGCGTTGCGGCGCACGTACTCCTCCTGCGTCACCTCGCGCAGGCTGGCGCCCTCCCCGATCCTGTGCATGATGTACCCGACGACCCTCTCCTCCCGCGCGGAGCGTTTGTTCGTGCTGAACAAGCGCTGCCAGAGAGACTGCCTCTCCCGTTCCTCGGCCATGCCCGTACTCCTCTCGCCCCGTTTCGGGAACAGTGCCCGCCACGGACTCCAGTATAGCGACTCGCGACGCCTCGCCGCAAAAGCTACGCCCCTGCCGCCAGCTCATCGAGCGCCCCGCCGGTGAGCCGGTAAACCGTCCAGTCGTCCATCGGGACGGCGCCGAGCTTCCTGTAGAAACCTATCGACGGCTCGTTCCAGTCGAGTACCCACCACTCCAAACGCCCGCAGCCGCGCGCCACCGCCAGCTTCGCCAGGTGGGCCAGCAGCTTCTTCCCGATTCCGGCCCCGCGAAACGCCGGCCTCACGTACAGGTCCTCCAGGTACATGCCGGGCTTGCCGAGGAAGGTCGAGAAGTTGTGGAAAAAGAGCGCGAAGCCCGCCGGGAGCCCGTCGCGCTCGGCTATCAGGACCTGCGCGTACCGCCGCTCGCCGAACAGGCCCTCCCGCAACCCCTCCTCCGTCGCCACGACCTCGTGGGAGAGCCCCTCGTACTCGGCGAGCTCGCGGACAAACGAGAGGATCAGCGGCACGTCCGCCTCCGACGCCTCGCGGACGTGTACCATCACCCTCCCTCACGTTCGGGCGTCGCACGGAGGTCCTGGCCCCACGCAACAAGAGCTGACGGCTGACGGCTGATAGCCGACGGCGCGGTCCGCGAAGCGGACCGCTTCAGACGCGGGCGCCGACGAGCTCTTCGGCGATCTGGACGGCGTTGGTGGCCGCGCCCTTGAGCAAGTTGTCCGAGACGCACCAGTACTGTAAGACGTTGCCCTCCACGCGTACCCGCCCCACGAAGGTGTTCGGGTCCCCCGCAGCCTCCAGCGGCGTCGGGAAGTCCTCGGCGTCGCCGGAGAACGTCACGCCGGGTGCCGCGCGGAAGACTTCGAGGACCTCGTCGAGGTCGGCCTCCCGCGAGAGCTCGACGTATATGCTCTCGGAGTGGCCGGTGTGGACGGGGATGCGGACCGTCGTCGCGAAGACGTCGAGGTCGGGGAGACCCATGATCTTGCGGGTCTCCAGGCGCATCTTGGTCTCCTCGGAGGTATACCCGTCGTCCCCGATGCCCCCGATAAGCGGGATGGCGTTGCGGTCTATGGGCTTGGGGTAGACGCCCTCGCGCCCGTCCTCCAGCGCCTCCACCCCGCCCCGGCCCGAGCCCGAGACCGCCTGGTAGGTCGAGACGACCACCTTCTCGAGCCCGAACTCGCGCGAGAGCGGGGCGAGCGTTACTACCATCTGGGTCGTGGAGCAGTTGGCGTTGGCGATCAGGCCCTCGTGCTCCTTGGCGGCCTCGGCGTTGACCTCGGGCACGACGAGCGGCACGTCGGGGTCGAGCCTGAAGTCGCTGCCGTTGTCTATGACGACGGCTCCCCTAGAGATGGCCTCCCCGGCGAGCTGGACCGCCGCACCCTTCTCGCCCTCCGTGCCGGCGAAGAAGGCGATGTCCACGCCCTCGAACGCCTCGGGCTCGGCCACCCCCACCTCGAACTCTTCGCCGGCGAGCGTCGCCGTCCTGGCGCTGCGGGCCAGGATGCGGAGCTCCTTCAGGGGGAAATTTCGGCGCCGGAGCTCGGCGACGATCCGGTCTCCCACGAGCCCGGCTCCTACGACTGCCACCGTGTACCCTTCGCGCATCTCGTCTTCTCCTTCGGTCTCCTAGTCGTCTCGTAGCGCCCTGTGGGCGATGTCCAGCAGGTCCCAGACCACGCCGCTCGCGGTGCGATCGGGGCCCGCGCCCGGCCCGCGCACGGTGAGGGTAACATCCGAGTAGCGGCGCGTGCGGAAGTCGAAGACGTTCTCGGGGCCGCTTATGGGGCCGAACGGGCTCTCGACCGGGGTCTCCGCCAGGCCCACCGTCACCCGTCCCTCCCTGGGGATACGCGTGAGGTAGCGGAGCATGTGGTGGTCTTCGACGGCGGCCATGCGGGCGGCGAAGGCCTCGTCGTGGTCGGGCAGGCGGGCCATGAACTCGTCCAGGGGGACGTCTTCCAGGCCATCAGGGACGAGGGACTCGTAGGGGATCTCCTCCGGCTCGATCCCGCGCCCCATCATGCGGGCGAGGATGATCGCCTTCCGGGCGACGTCCAGCCCCGAGAGGTCGTCGCGGGGGTCCGGCTCGGCGTAGTGGAGGTCTACCGCCTCGCGGACGGCCTCCGAGAAGGACCTTCCGGCCTCTACCGCGCTCATCACGAAGCCTAAAGTTCCACTCGGGCTCGCCTGTATCTCCAGGATCTCGTCGCCCGTCTCGATCAGGCCGCCTATGGTCGAGATGATCGGCATCCCGGCGCCTACGGTCGCCTCGTGCCAGAGCCTGTCCGGCACCTCGTTGACGAGCCGCTCGTATTCGGCAGTGCTCCCCGAGAGCGGCCCCTTGTTGGAGAGCACGAGGTACGACCCGTTCTCAATACCTAACAGGTCGAGGTCGAACGTCCCCCCGTGCACCGCCACGTCCACCACGACCCTCGCAAGACCGGGCTCGGGCTCCGAGCGCAAGACGTCCTCAAGCGGCTCGGTGCCGAGATCGGAGAGCCACCCGCCCTCCTCCTTGAGCCTGACGGCCTGGGGCAGCAGATCCTCGCCGACGAGCGCGCCCGAGGTGTCGGAGACGGCCCGGTAGCGGACCTCGACGCCGCGGCGTTCGAGCCAGCGCTTGCGCTCTTCCAGCACGATCTGGGCGACCGCGCGCCCGACGTGCCCGAGGCCTATCTGGACGATCTCCAGACGCCTCAAGCTACCTCCTCGACCCCGGCGTCGGCCGTTACCAGCGAGCCGTGGAGCAGCCGCAGGGCGTCCTCACCCTGCTCCCCGTTCACGACGAAGACGAGGCCCGCCGAGGCGAAGCCGGCGTGCAAGAAGCGTATCTTCGCCTTCCTGAGCAGGCGCAGGCCGAGCTTGAGGTCCCGCTCAGAAGGAGAGCCGATGCAGACGACCATCGCCGTCTCGCTGCGGCGGCCGTTGGCGCAAGGGATCTCCATCGGCACCTTGCGGCGCAGCGCGACGCAGCGGACGCCGTCGCCGTCGGCGAAGTCCGCCGAGATGCGCGTGCCCGGCGTGTCCGGGGCGAAGGTGTTGCGCACGCGCACCGTCATCTTCGCTTCGGCGGCGGGTTCCATCGTCTTGTGGTGCAAGACCTTGGCGCCGAGGCCCGCGAAGGTGTGGGCCTCGTGGTAGGAGAGGCGGGGCATAAGCTCCGCGTCCGGGACCAGGCGCGGGTCCGCGTCGAGCACGCCGTTCACGTCTGACATGATCCAGACCTCGTGCGAGCCGAGCGCGCGCCCGATCACGGTCGCCGAAAGATCCGACCCGCCGCGCCCGAGCGTCGTGGGAGACCCATCCGGCGCCCGCCCCACGAAGCCCGGGACCACGGCGACGGTGCCGCTCTGGAGGAGCGGGGCCACGTACCGTGAACATCGTCGCTCGGTCTCCCCCACGTCCACCTCGGCCTCGTCGAAGCGCCGGTCGGTGGCTATGGGGTCGGCCGCGACGACCTCGGCCGGGGCGCCGGCCTTGGCTACGGCCCCGGCGAGCACCTCGGCGGAGAGGCGCTCGCCGAAGACCGCGATCCCGGCCCGCCGAGCCTTCACGCTCTCCGAAGGGCGCCTTACGGTCTCGACGAGCTCGTCCAGAAGCTCCGATATCCGCTCCTCGACCCTGGGCCGCCGTTCGGGGGCGACGGCCTCCCGGATCGCGCGCAGGTGTCTCTCGGCGAGGGCCTCCCGCAGCTCCTCGGCGGCCCCCCCGCCGGGGTCCACGACGCCCGCGGCGTGCCCGAGCAGGAGGTTCGTGACGCCGCTCATCGCGGAGACGACGACGGCCACGGGCCGTTCGCGGGCGGCCCCGGCCGCGATGGAGGCGGCGCGCGCAAACGCCGCGCCGCCCCCGACGGAGGTGCCACCGAACTTTATTACGAGGGGGCTGTCGTTTACCGCCTCCCTCATGCCCCGTTCAGCGCCTGGTCGAGGTCGTAGAGGATGTCGTCGATGGACTCCAGGCCGACGGAGAGGCGAACGTAGTCGTCCGTCACACCCGTGGTGCGCTGCTCCTCGGCGGTGAGCTGGGAGTGGGTCGTCGAGGCCGGGTGGATCACCAGGCTCTTCGCGTCGCCGATGTTGGCGAGCAGGCTGTGAAGCTCCAGCCGGTTGATGAACGCCTTGCCGGCCTCCAGGCCGCCCTCGATGCCGAAGCCCAGGATGGCGCCGAACATGCCCCCGCGGTGGTACTTCTTCGCCGTCTCGTAGCCGGGGTGGTCGGGCAGGCCGGGGTAGTTGACCCAGGAGACCTTCGGGTGGGCCTGCAGGAACTCGGCGACGGCCATCGCGTTCTGGGAGTGGCGCTCCATCCTGAGGGGTAGCGTCTCCAGGCCCTGCAAGAAGAGGAAGGAGTGGAACGGGGAGAGGGCCGGGCCGTAGTCGCGGAGCATCTGGATGCGGGCCTTAAGGATAAACGAGAGCTCTCCGAGTGTCGGGTAGATCTCGAGCCCGTGGTACGAGGGGTCGGGCTCGGTGAACCCGGGGAACCGGCCGTTGTCCCAGGGGAACTGCCCACCGTCCACGATCACGCCGCCTATGGAGGTCCCGTGCCCCCCGATAAACTTCGTCGCCGAGTGGACCACGATGTCCGCCCCGTGCGCGAGCGGGTTGACGAGGTAGGGCGAGGGCACGGTGTTGTCCACGATGAGCGGGACACCGGCCTCGTGGGCGACGTCGGCCGTCGCCCTTATGTCCAGCGTGTGAAGCGCCGGGTTGCCGACCGTCTCCGCGAAGACGGCCTTGGTCTTCTCCGTGATGGCCGCGCGGATGTTCTCGGGGTCGGTCGAGTCCACGAACTTGACGTTTATCCCTATCTTGGGGAGGGTGTAGTGGAAGAGGTTGTAGGTGCCGCCGTAGAGGGCCGCTGCGGAAACGATCTCGTCCCCGACGCCTGCGAGGTTGAGGATCGCCAGCGTCTCGGCGGCCTGCCCGGAGGCGACCGCGAGCGCCCCGACGCCCCCCTCGAGGAGCGCCATGCGCTGCTCGAAGACGTCGGTGGTGGGGTTCATGATGCGGGTGTAGATGTTGCCCGGCTCGGCGAGCGAGAACAGGTTCGCCGCGTGGTCGGCGTCGTTGAAGACGTAGGAGGTGGTCTGGTAGATCGGGACCGCCCTAGCGGTCGTCGTCGGGTCGGGCTCCTGCCCGCCGTGCAACGCCAGCGTGTCGAAACCGAGGTTGCGCTCCGCCGCCTGGTTCTCCGTGGTGTCCATGTCGTATCTCCTTTTCGTAGGTTCTGGGTCTCAGGTCTTGGTTATGAACGGTTCTACCGCTTCCGTGAGTTCGGTCCAGTCTTTGAGGAAGGCGTCGTGGCCGCTCAGCGTATCTATTTCGGCGTAGCGGGCGCTGGCGCCGGCGTTGTTCGCGTTCTCCGCCGTGCCTCTGACCTCGTTTGCCGGGAAGAGCCAATCGCTGGTGATGCCGACGAAGAGGAGGTCGGCCGAGACGCGGGAGAGGGCCTCCCTCTCGGAATCGTAGCCGTTTGCCACGTCGTAGAGGTCCATGGCGCGGCTGAGGTAGAGGTAGGAATTGGCGTCGAAGCGCTTCGTTAGGTCGCGGCCCTGGTAGTGGAGGTAGCTCTCTATCTCGAACCGGCCGCCGAAAGGCTCGTACAGCGCGGGGCGTCCGGCGGGCCTGCGGCCGAAGCGCTCCCACTGGCCCGGGGCACTCTGGTAGGTCATCATGCCGGCCATGCGGGCTATGGCGAGGCCCTCGTCCGGGCTCTTGCCCGTGCCGTAGTACGCTCCGTTCTGCCAGTTGGGGTCGGCCATGATGGCGCGGCGCCCGATCTCGCTCATCCCCACGCCCTGCGGGCCTAAGGTGCCCGTCGCCGCCACGGGGACGGCCTTCTCGACGAAGTCGGGGAACTCCACGGCCCACTCCAGCGCCTGCTGGCCGCCGATGGAGCCGCCGATGACGAGCGCCAGGCGGCGCACGCCGAGGTCGTCGAGCAGGCGCTTCTGGGCGCGGACCATGTCCCGGATCGTGACGATCGGGAAACGCGCGCCGCGGGGCTCCCCGGTCTCGGGGTCCACCGAGGCCGGCCCCGTGCTGCCCGCGCAGCCGCCGAGGACGTTCGAGCAGACCACAAAATATTCGTCGGTGTCTATGGGCCGCCCCGGGCCGACCATCGGGTCCCACCATCCGCCGCGCCGGTGCCCGCCAGAGGGTCCTCCGGCAGCGTGCGAATCGCCCGTCAGGGCGTGCGTCAGCAGGACGGCGTTGTCCGCGCGTCCGTTAAGGACGCCCCACGTCTCGTAGGCGAGGGTAACGTCAGCTAGGGCTCCGCCAAGCTCGGGCTCGAAGGAGCCGATGGCGTGGTGGGATCTGCCAGGAAGGGCCGGGGCCTGGCTAGCGCCGGCCCCCGGGTCTAGTGTCATACTCAGCGGTAATACAGCCTCCTTCTCTCTCGTCGGGTCCTACGCCTCGGCGCCCGCCCGGACCTGAAGCCCAGACGCCCGCCCCTCGCGCAACCCGCCCGTAGAAGAGGCTGCCCACCTCTCCCCACATCTTCCGGGACGGTAATGGCCGTCCCGCTGGACTTGGCACCTCGCGGAGAATAACCTCCGCCGGTTGCCGCGGTTTCTCGGGGCCAGTTCCCTCCACCGCTCTCGATGCGAGTTCGCGCTACGCAGGGATGCTAAACAAGCGGAGGCCCGTCGTCAAGGGTGCCCGTTATCGCCGCAGCCGGGGAGAGCGGCCGGTTTTTCGGCCCGGCCGCGACAAAACTGCCGGGCGCGCTCTGCGCAGGGACCGCGGTGAAGCCGCCCCGCGGTCTCCTGTTCCCTCAATAAGCGCGGGCGAAGATTGCCGTCTTGCCGGGGCGGCCGGAGACGAGGTCCTCGCCCTCCTGGCGCTCGAAGGGCAGCAGGCGGATGGTGGCCTTGGTCTCTTCTTTTATCTTCTGCTCGGTCTCGTCGGTGCCGTCCCACGGGGCGACGACGAAGCCGCGCTTCTCGGCGACGATCTCCTTGAACTCGTCGTAGGTCTCGGCCTGGCGGGTGTTCTCGTGGCGGAAGGTCGCCGCCTGGCGGAGCATGTTCTCCTGGATCTCCTCCATAAGCTCCCGCAGACGGCCGGGCAACCTTTTCCGGTCCACGAACTCCTTCTCCCGCGTGTCGCGCCGCACGAGGACGGCCTGGCCCTTCTCGATGTCCTTCGGCCCGAGCTCGACGCGCACCGGCACGCCCCTGAGCTCGTGCTCGTTGAACTTCCAGCCCGGCGAATGCTCCTCGTCGAGATCGACCTCCGTGCGAAGGCCTGCGTCCTTTAGCTCGGCGTACAGAGCCTCGGCCTCGTGGCGCACCTCGCCCTTGTTGTTGCCGCGCCAGATCGGGACTACCACAGCCTGCGTCGGCGCTATGCGCGGCGGCAGCTTCAGGCCCCGGTCGTCGCCGTGGACCAGGATCAGGCCGCCTATGGTCCTCGTCGAGAAACCCCACGACGTCTGGTACGGGTGGACCCGCTCCTGCTGCTCGTCGAGGAACGTTATGTCGAAGGCCCGCGCGAAGTTCTGCCCGAGGTCGTGGCTCGTCGCGGCCTGCAAGGCCCGCCCGTCCCCCATAAGCGCCTCGCACGTGAACGTCTCGACGGCGCCGGCGAACCGCTCGGAGGGGCTCTTGATGCCCGTCAGCACGGGGATGGCCATGGCCTCGTGGAAGCAGTCCTGGTAGACGTTCAGCATCTGCAACGCCTCGGCGCGGGCCTCCTCGGCGGTGGCGTGGACCGTGTGTCCCTCCTGCCAGAGAAACTCAGAGGTTCTGAGGAAGGGGCGGGTGACCTTCTCCCAGCGCAGGACGTTGCACCACTGGTTTATGAGGATGGGCAGGTCCCTGTAGCTCTGGATCCAGTTCTTGTAGAAGTCGCAGATGATGCTCTCGCTCGTCGGCCTTATGGCGAGCCGCTCCTCCAGCTCCTCCCTTCCCCCTATCGTCACCCACGCGAGCTCGGGGTCGAAGCCCTCGACGTGCTCGGCCTCCTTTTTCAGGTAGCTCTCGGGGATCAGAAGCGGAAAGTAGGCGTTCTTGTGACCGGTCGCCTTGAAGCGGTCGTCGAGGTCGCGCTGGACGCGCTCCCAGATCTCGAACCCGTAAGGCCGGATGGCGAACGTGCCCCGGACCGGCCCGTAATCCGCCAGCTTCGCCATGCGAACCAGCTGCAGGTACCACTTGCTCGGGTCCTCGCTCTTTTTCGTGAGCTTCTCGACCGCCTCGGCCATACGGACGCTCCTCTCCTGATGCGAACTCGGGTGAGGAAGAGTATAGCGTCCGGTCCCCCGGCTATTCCTCCGCTGCGGCGACCCGCGGCGTTCTTGACAGGCCCTAACGGAACGAATAGCCTCCCCGTCATGTCCGTGGAGTTCGTGCTGACGTCGCTCGTGGCGGCCCTCGTGCCGGGCACGGGGGTGGTCTACACGATCTCTAGCGCGATCGGCGGGGGCTGGCGGTGCGGGCTGTTCGCCTCCGTCGGCTTCACGCTCGGCATCGTCCCGCACATCCTCGCGGCCCTGCTCGGGCTGTCGGCCATCATGCAGGCCGGGGCCGTCGTGTTCGAGGTCGTCCGGTGGGCCGGGGTCGCCTACCTCGTCTACATGGGCGTGTCGATGATCCGGAACGCCGGCGCCTCGCAGCCCGACGACCAAGAGGCCGGAATCGGGCCCATGGGCGTCGTGGTGCGGCGCGGGGTCGTCCTGAACATCCTCAACCCGAAGCTGACGGTCTTCTTCGCCTTTCTTCCGCAGTTCCTGGATGCCTCGCCGGGTCTGGTGGACCTGGAGCTGATCTGGCTCGGCGGGGTCTTCATGCTCGTGACGCCCGCCGTGTTCGCCGCCTACGCGCTCGCGAGCGCCGCCGTCCGCGACCTCGTGCTCGCCGCACCCGTCGCCCGCCGGTGGGCCGAGCAAGCGCTCGGCGCGTTCCTGATCGCGTTCGCCGCCAAGCTCGCGTTCACGGACCGGTGACCCGCCCACCTCCGGCTGCCCGACAACACCGACCACCGCCCCATCCGAGGACACCCCCCCTCGTCATCGCAAGCAATCACGGCGCTGCACGCCGGGAAGGCCTCCTCCGGGACGTACGATCAATAGGGGCAAGAAGAAGGGCCGGAGCCCCGTGGGACCCCGGCCCGGCCGTAAGCCGACGCGTCCTCAGTCGAAGAAGAAATCGCCGACGCCGTCGCCGCCCTGGTTCAGGTCGCTGATCTCACCCAGGCCGGCGTTGGCCTGGTTCTGGGTGATGCCCTGCTCGCTGGACACGCAGACACGGGCCTCGGCCGCTCGTGGCGGGTTGGTCGCTCGGCTACCGCGTCGTACCAGACGGCTCGATGCGTTCTTTGCCGACGTAGGGAACCAGCGCCTCGGGGAGCTTCACGGAGCCGTCCTCTTGCTGGTAGACCTCGAGGAGCGAGATCAGGGCGCGGCTCATGGCCAGGGCGGTGCCGTTGAGGGTGTGGAGCAGCCGGGGACGACCTCCGTCCTTCCGGTAGCGGATGCGGAGGCGGCGGGCCTGGTAGTCGGTGGTGTTGGAGGTGCTGGTGACCTCGCCGAAGTCGTCGCGGCCAGGCATCCACGCTTCCAGATCGTACTTGCGGTAGGCGGCGCCGCCGAGGTCCCCGGTGCAGATGTCAACGACGCGGTAAGGGAGGCCGAGGCCCTGGAAGATCCTCTCCTCTATCTCGACCATCTCCTCGTGGACCGCCTCGGAATCCTCGGGCGTGGTGAAGGCGAACATCTCGACCTTGGTGAACTGGTGGACGCGGTAGAGGCCGCGGCTCGCCCGGCCGTGAGAGCCAGCCTCCGTGCGGAAGCAGTGCGAGAGGCCGGCGTAGCGGAGGGGGAGGCGCTCCTCCTCGACTATCTCGTCCGTCAGCTGGCCGGCGAGCGGGATCTCGGCCGTCGCGACCAGCGAGAGGTCGTCGTCTTCGACGGAGTAGATCTGGGTCTCCGGGCCCCGGGGGATAAAGCCCGTGCCGACCAGCGCCTCGTCGCGCGCGAGGTCCGGGGTGATCGTCGGCTCGTAGCCGTAGCCGACGAGCAGGTCCAGCGCGTACCGGATCAGCCCCAGTTCCAAGAGGACGGCGTCCCCGCGCAAGAAGTAGAACTTGCTGCCCGTGGTCTTGGCGCCCGCCTCGAAGTCTATGATGCCCAAAGATTCGCCGAGCTCGACGTGGTCCTTCGGCGCGAAGGGGAACTCGGGTATCTCGCCGGAGCGGCGTATCTCGACGTTCTCGGAGTCGTCCCTGCCGATGGGCGAGTCGGGGTGGGTCATGTTGGGTATCTTGAGCTGCTCGTCGCGCAGCCGCACCTCGACCTCGTAAAGCTCCGTCTCTTTGGCGGGGATCTGCTGCTTCATCTCCCTGGAACCCGCTATCAACCGCTCCCGCGCCTCCGGGTCGCGCTCCTGGCCGATGCTCTTGGCCGTTCGGTTCTGCTCCTGTTTGAGCTCGTTGAGCCCCTGGATAAGCGCCGAACGCCTGTCGGCAAGCTCCACCACCAACCCGACGTCGGCCTCGACGCCGCGGTTCTTGCAGTTCTCCTGGACGGCCTCGGCGTTCTCGCGGATGAATTTGAGATCGAGCATGGTGGCCCCCTTCGGTCGCCGGTTTCGGGCTTCAGCAAGGAGCTGAAGATCGCAGCCATCTTAGCTTGAGAGCTCCCTGAGCGCCCGGTTCTCCGTCCTGATGCGGACGTAGAGGAAGAGGGCGTTCAGGGCCGAAAAGACCAGCGCGGTAAACCACGCGCCGAAGACCAGGGGAAGCGTCAGCACCTCGACGGCGACGACCACGTAGTTTGGGTGCGGGAGGAACCGGTACGGGCCGCGGGCCACCGCCTCCCGACCGGGCACGAAGAGCACCCGCACGTTCCAGTTCTCCCCGAGCGAGAAGATGGCCCAGTACCGCAAGGGCTGCACGAGCAGGAACAGCGCGAGCGGCGCCGGCCACCAGGACGGGGGATCTGACCCCCGCAACAACCCCTCTACCAACGTGGAGGCGAGCCAGAGGGCGTGTATGGCGACCATAGCCGGATAGTGCCCCCTCCCCCGCTCCACAGCCCCCTTGGCCCGCAGCCGCCACTCGTTGTGCCGCGAATACCGCAGCTCCAGAAGCCGCTGCACGGCCACGAGCCCAACCCCGACGAGAAGCAGCCCCGCCCTCAGGGAAGCCCCTCGCCGGGGCGGGCGAACCGAAGACCACCACCCAAAACCTGATGCCTGATACCTAACACCTAAACAACACGTGCTCCGCCGAGAAGCCGGGACCCATCGCGGAGAGGACGCCGAGGTCTCCTGGCGAGAACTCCACGCTCTCCAGGAAGCGTTCGAGTATGAACAGCACCGTCACGCTGGACATGTTCCCGTACTCGCGCAGGACGCTCCGGGAGAACGTGAGGCCGCCGCGCTCGATGCCAAGGACCTCCTCGAAGGCGTCGAGCACCTTGGCGCCGCCGGGATGGAGGACGAAGTGTTCGAGGTCTTCGAAGGGGAGGTTCAGGGAGTCGCAGGCCCCTTGCAGGTCTTCGCGCAGCTTGCCTCGGACGATGTCGGGGACGCTCTTCGAGAGCTGGACCTTGAGGCCTGTCTCGATCAGGCCCCACCCCATCACCTCCCCGGTGTCGGGCCAGGTGGTGCTCCGGCTCCCGAGGACCTCGGGCCCCTCCCCGGCGCCCAACACCGCCGCGGCGGCGCCGTCGGCGAAGAGGCTGGTGGAGACGAGGTTGCTCTTGGAGCGGTCGCCGCGCTGGAAGGTGAGGCCGCTGAGCTCCACACCGACCATGAGCACCTTCTGCCCCGGGTAGAGGCGGGCGTACTCGGAGGCGCGGGAGAGGGTCGCCGCACCCGCCGAGCAGCCAAGGCCCCAGATCGGGACGCGCCGCGTGTGCTCGGAGAGGCCTAAAGAGAAGATGAGCTTCGAGTCGAGCGAGGGCGTAGCTATCCCGGTGGTCGAGAAAAAGAAGATCGCGCCGATCTCCCCCGGGTCAACCCCCGCCTTGTCCATGGCCCGCCCCGCCGCCTTCTCCGAGAGGTCGAGCGCGTGCTCGACGTACAGGCCGTTCTTCTCCGGGAAGGTGTGGTCCGTCTCGAACCATTCGAGGGGCACGCAGAAGTGCCGGTTCTCGACGTGGACGTTGTCGAAGACGGGGGTCAGGCGCTCGATGTCCTTGTAGACCTCGCCGAACATGCCGCGGGCGAACTCCTTGACCTCTGCCTGACCCACCCTGTGGGGCGGCACGGCGGTCGCCACGGAGAGCACCTTCGGGTTCAAGAGCCAGCCCGCCGGGTCGCCGTCCCGAAGCCAGGTTCGGGCGCGGGGTCGGCCTCGGGCGTCTCGCAGGTCTCCCTGAAGACGTACTGCGAGATCCTCTTGCGCTGCCGGCTCGACCAGTCGATGGTCGGGCGCCGCTTCTCCTCTGGCAGGTAGCCCAGCCGGTAGACGGCCATAAGCTCCAAGTCGTCGGGGACCTTGAGGAGGTCCTGGAGCCTCTTCCAGTTCTCCGGAATCTCCATCGGCGTAGAGACGAACTGGATGCCCATGCCAAGTTCCGTCGTGGTGAGCCAGATGTTCTCGACGGCGGCGCCCATCCCGAAGACCGAGTAGAAGCCGGAGAGCTCGCCCGGACGGTACTCGGTCTTGTCCAGCAGGACCGCGAGCAGGAGCGGGGAGCCGGCGACGAGCTTGCGGTTGTCCTCCCCAAGCGTCTTCGGGACGCCGAAGCGGTTCATCACCGCCTGGCCGGTGCTCGAGAAGACCTGCCGGGAGAAGGGTTTCAGGACGGCGGGCATCTGGTCGAAGAAGATCCCATCCCGGCGCTCCTCCATCTCGGCCTCCGAGAATCGGAAGTACGGCCGGTAGCGCTTCCAGAACGTGCCTTCTTCCAAAAGTTGCCTCATGCTGTCGCCGCTTATCCTGGCGACCTCCTCGATCTTCTCCCTGTCCTCGACGAGGACGAAGCGCCAGGGCTGGCTGTTGAAGTGGGACGGGGCCATGGCCGCGACCTCGACGAGCAGGCGCTGGTGCTCCGGACGAATAGGGTCGGGCAGGAAGGGACCGTTCGTGGTCCGGCGGCGCCTCACTACTTCGAGAAAATCCAACAGAGCCTCCTACAGGGAGAATACGAGCCCGGTGGCGTAAAGGACCATCGCCGCCCCCGCGAGCGCCGCGTGCCCGGCCGTCCCGGCCCGCACCCGCGGCAGGACCACGTAGAGCGCGAGGACCGGCAGCAACGCCCAGCGGTAGGGCGCCTCCTGCCAGAACCCCGCCCCCACCGCCAGGGCGGCGGAGACAAAGACCGCGAAGAACAGCGCGTGGTGGAGCCACCGGAAAGGCTTCGTGTCCACGATGCCAAGTTGCACGAGCACACCGAGGGCGAAGTTCGCCACGAACAAGATCAAGGCGCAGTAGAAGATCACGGACGCCAGCGGGTGCTCCTTCCCAATTACGCTCACCCGTTTATAGCACAGGCGGCGAACCCGAACGTGCCCGCCTTCACCGCACCGCGCGAGGCCGGACGGCGCCTCTTACCCGACCTTCGGTGCTAAGATGCGTGGGTCCTGCACGGTCTTTTACGTTCACGGGGGGGCGAGATGGAAAACGGACGCCCGGCGGCTTACATAACGGGCATAGGGGTCGTCAGCCCCGTCGGGGTCGGCCGCAAGAAGTTCTGGAGCTCGCTGTTGGCCAACGAGAGCGGGGCCGGCCCCATAACCCTCTTCGACCCGGAAGGGTTCGACGTCAGGATCGCCGCCGAGTGCGACTCCTTCGAGCCGACGGACTTTATGGAGCGCAAGGTCGCCGCCCGAACCGACCGCTTCGCCCAGATCGGCCTGGCCTCGGCCAAGCTCGCCCTCGAAGACGCGGGCGCCTGGGGCGAGCTCGACAACAACGCCGAAAGAGTGGGCCTCGTGCTCGGCAGCGGCATCGGGGGCGTCACCAGCATGGAGACCACCCAGGCCACCATAGACTCCAAGGGGCCCGCACGGGTGAACCCGTTCTCGGTCACCAAGATCATGCCGAACTCTGCCGCCGCCCACGTCGCCATCCAGCTCGGCGTGCAGGGGCCCTCCATCACGGGCGCCCTTGCGTGCACCTGCGGGACGGACATGATGGCGCTCGGCTACGACCTGATCCGGCGCGGCGACGCCGACGTCGTCCTCTGCGGCGCCTCGGAGGCCTCCATCACCCCGGTCATCGTCGCCGGCTTTATTGCGATGCGCGCGATGAGCCGCCGCAACGACGACCCCGAGGGCGCCTGCCGCCCCTACGACTCCAACCACTCGGGCTTCCTCATCGGCGAGGGGGCCGCCGTGATGGTCCTAGAGAGCGCGGAGTCCGTCGAGCGCCGCGGCGCCACGCCCTACGCGAAGCTCACCGGCGTCGGCCGCAGCACGGACGCCCACAACCTCACCGACCCCGACCCGAAGGGCCGGGGCATCACGAGGGCCATGCGCCTCGCCATCGAGGCCTCGGGCCTCACGGGAGACCAGATCGACTACATCAACCCCCACGGCACGGGCACGGTCGCCGGCGACGGGCCCGAATCGAGGGCGATGGCCGAGATAAACCCGAACGCCATGGTCTCCGCGACGAAGTCCACTTTGGGCCACTCCCTGGGCGCCTCGGGCGCGATCGAGACCGCGATCTGCGCCCTCGCCCTGGGCGAGCGGACCGTCCCCCCCATGCGCAACCTCGACAAGCTCGCGGAGGGCTGCGCCGACCTGGACTACGTCGTGAACGAGCCCCGCAAGGCGCCGGACCTCGAAGCCGCCCTCTGCGCCAACCTCGGCGTCGGCGGGCACAACGCCGCCGTCGTCCTCCAGAGGGCCTAGTGGCTCCCGGCACGGACAACCTGCAGCAGCTGCCCGCGAACCTCCCCGAGCCCGTCGACGACGGCGGCGCCGACCACCTGCCGGGACGGCCCCTGCCGCCGGTCTCGCTGGCGTCCACGCACGGTGGCCGGGTCGACCTCGCAGCACTTCCCGGCCTGACGGTCGTGTACTGCTACCCGATGACGGGACGGCCGGACCGGGACCTCCCCGAAAACTGGGACGGGATCCCCGGCGCCCGCGGCTGCACGTCCCAGTCGTGCTCCTTCCGCGACCACCACGAGGAGCTAGTTGAACTCGGGGCGCGGGTCTTCGGCCTCAGCACCCAAGGGACCGCGTACCAGCGGGAGGCGGCCGGGCGGCTGCGCCTCCCCTTCGCGCTCCTGAGCGACGAGGGGCTCGACTTCGCCCGGGCGGTCGGGCTACCCACCTTCGAGGTCGGGGACGACACGCTGACGAAGAGGCTGACCATGATCTTGGAAGACGGCAGGATCGATGAGGTCTTCTACCCCGTCTTCCCGCCGAACGAGAGCGCGCAACGGGTCGTCGAATGGCTCTCCGCGCGTTCGACAGACTAGAGGAGTGATAGAAGTGCACAGCGTCTCCGCCAACCCCCTGCAGCAGCGGCTCCGCGAACTCGAAGAGATCGTCGCCCCGCACGGGAGCGCGCTGGTCGCCTTCTCCGGCGGCGTGGATTCCTCGCTGGCGCTCGCGGTGGCGGCCCGGGCTCTGCCGGCGGGCAGGGTCCTTGCCGTGACATCCAACAACGAGACCTACCTTCCTTCTGAGTTGGATCTCGCACGCGAGTTCGCCGCCTCCCTCGGGGTCGAGCACCTCGTGGTGAACACCCGCGAGCTCGACGACCCCAACTACGCCTCCAACCCGACCAACCGCTGCTACTTCTGCAAGAGCACCCTCTACTCGGACCTGGCGAAGCTCGCCGGGGAGAAGGGCTACGGGTGCGTCGTCGACGGGGCCAACAAGGACGACGAGGGGGATTACCGGCCGGGGAGAAAGGCGGCGAAGGAGCTCGGGGTGGTCTCGCCGCTCTCGGAGGCCGGGGTCGGCAAGGCCGAGGTCAGGGAGCTTGCGAAGCTTCTCGGGTTGCCGAGTTGGGACAAGCCGGCGCTCGCCTGCCTCAGCAGCCGGTTCCCGTACGGGCAGGAGATCACGCCGGAGAAGCTCGCCCAGGTAGCGCGCGCCGAGGAGTTTATGCGCCGGGAGGGCTTCCGGCAGGTCCGCGTCAGGCACCACGGCGAGATAGCCCGCCTCGAGGTCGGTCCCGAGGAGCTCGAACGGGCCTTCTCCGAGCGGGAGAAGATCACGGCCGAGCTCCTAAACGCGGGCTTCCTCTACGTCACCCTGGACCTCGCCGGCTACAAATCCGGCAGCCTCAACGCCGCCCTCAAGAAGGAGGGCAAGAAGTCCCTGCCGGTCCTCTCCTGATGCCGGATCTCCCGGAAGGCACGCTCCTCGTCGTCACCCTCGTAGCGATGTTCGTCGGGCTCGTAGGCAGCGTGCTCCCGGCCCTGCCGGGGGTCACCCTGATCTTCATCTCGGCCCTCGTCTACGCCTTCTCCACCGGCTTCGAAATCGTCGGCGGCTGGGTCGTGGCCCTCATCGGCCTCTTCGCCATCCTCGCCCTCGTCGCGGACTTTGTCGGCACCAGCTACGGCGCCCGCCGCTTCGGCGCGAGCAACTGGGGGACCGCGGGCGGCGCCATCGGCGGCATCGTCGGCGCCCTCGTCGGCTTTCTCTTCCTCGGCATCGGCTCCCTCTTCGGCCTCATTCTCGGCTCCGTCGGCGGCGTTTTTCTCGGCGAGTACCTGAGACGCCGCCGCCAGGGAACCCCGAGTCCCGATACGGACGAGCCGCGGGCCCGCCCGGCGCGCGCGGAAGACGGCGACTGGCGCCGCACGGGCCGCGCCGCTGGCGGCGTCTTCGTCGGCTACCTCATAGCCGCCGTGGCGCAGGGCATCCTCGGCCTCGCGAGCGTCGTAGTCTTCGTACTAGCGCTCATCTACTAGCCTCTCAGATAGTCGGCTCTCGGAACGCTGCGCCCTGCGGGCTCCGGCTACGCCTCCGCTTTCAACCGATCAGCGACGAACTGCGCGCCAGGTTTGCGAGGCGACAGCGACGGAAACCGCCACCCGCTCGCGCGCGGCGAAAGGCCGGCACGAGATGATCGGTCTCTCCGCAAAACGTCGTCCCTAACGTCCGAGAAGCTGACCGCCGAGGGCGAGGGCCGGCGGAGCGCCGGCGGAGCCGGCGTGCTAGGAGACGGCTACTCTTCGTCGTTGCGCTCGCGGAGGAACCCTTCGAGTTCCTGGGCGAGGTCGTCGCCGGTGGGGAGGTTGCGTTCCCCGCCCTCGACCTGGGAGTCGAAGCGCTCTTCGAGCATCTGAACGTAGGAGGAGAGGTCGGAGTCCTGGGCGACGGCGACGGAGACCTGCTCCTGGTAGCTGGTCGCGGTCTCTTCGAGGTCGGAGGTGTCCACGTCTATCTCGAGCAGGACGGAGAGGCTCTGGAGGAGGGCCAGCGCCGCGGGGGCCGAGGGCACGGCGGGCAGGTAGTGAGGGACGGAGGCCCAGAAGCTCACCGAGGGCAGGCCCGCCTCGGCGCAGAAGCGGTGCAGGACGCCGGTTATGCCGGTCGGCCCCTCGTAGCGCGAAGCGGTGAGGCGCAGGTTCTCGACGAGGACGGGGTCCTGGGAGTTGGCGGAAACCGAGACCGGACGCGAGTGGGGCACGTCCGCAAGCAGGGCACCCATCGTCACCACCATCTCGGCGCCGAGTTCCTTCGCCGTCTCGGCCACGGCGTCGCAGAAGGAGCGCCAGCGGAAGTTCGGCTCCGGGCCGGAGAGCAGCACGGCGCCGCGCCCGCGCAGGGCCTCCACCGCAGGGGCCGTCGCGCTCAGCGTGTTCTCGGGCCACTCTATCGTGCGCGTGACGCCGTCGGCGAGCGCGATCTGGGGCCGCGTGGCCTGGTAATCGAAGAACTCCTCGGCGTCGAAATGGCCGAACCGCCGCGCCCCCCAGGCGTCGTTCAACGTTCCGACCGCGAGGCTCGAAGCCTCGGCCGCGTCGTTCCACCCCGTGAAGCCGGCGATCAGGACGGGCCGCTCGAGCTCCGGCATCCAATCTAATTTGACGTATTTATTAGCCATGGAGCAAGCTTACCACGCCCCCCTCCGGGAGAGGCCCGGCACGGCCGATCGGCCTTGCCGAAGATGCGCCGTTAGTCGATAGTCGCGCGTCCGTCGCCCGGTCCGCCGCTCATACAAAGTCGCGGGGGAGTTCGAGGGCCCGGTACAATCGGCGCAGGTACTCGGTCTCGGGGATCTCCTTCGCCCCCATCCGGGCGAGGTGGTCGTTCTGGATCTGGCAGTCGAGCAGGACGTACCCGCGTTCGCGCAGGCGCTCCACGAGTTCGACGAGGCACACCTTCGACGCGTCGCTCGCGCGGCTGAACATCGACTCGCCCATGAACGCCCCGCCCAAAGAGACGCCGTAGAGCCCGCCGACGAGTTCGCCGTCCTCGTACGCCTCGATGCTGTGGGCCTTGCCGGCCTCGTGCAGGCGGACGAAGCCGCGGATGATGCGGGCGTCGATCCAGGTCTCCTCCCGGTCCGCGCACGCCCTCACGACGCCCTCGAAGTCCTCGTTCACCCGCACCTCGTAAACACCCTTGCGGATCACGCGCCGCAGCGACTTGGAGACGCGCAGGTCCCCGAACTCAAGCACGCTGCGCGGGTCCGAGCGGTAGAACTCGATGCGCCCGTAGCCGTCGGCCATCGGGAACGCGCCGGCCCGGTAGCAGGCCTCCAGAAGTTCTACCGTCAACTCCATGGGCCTATCTTATAGGCGAAGGTCGCCCGCGCGCCCGCGGGGCCTAGAATGGACCCGCTGTGCAAGAGACAGACAGACCGACGGCCAACTCGGCCCGCGCCGTCCGTGCCTACCCCATAGCCCCCGGGCGATTGCTCTCCGCCGCGCGGCTGGCGGCCGAAGGACTCCCCCGCTGGAGGCTCGAGGCTTCGGAAGGGGAGGAGGTGAGGGCCGTCCGCACGACGCGCCTCTCCCGCTTCGGGGACTACGTAACGGCGCGGGTGTCCCCGGCCCCGGGCGTCCGGGTGATGCTCACCAGCGCCTCCCGCCTGGGCAGGAACGACCTCGGCCAAAACCCGGGCGCACCCCAGGGCCAAAGTCGCGTCCCCAACAACATAAATCTGACAAGCTGAAAGCGAGGGCCTGCGGAGCAGGCCCGAAGCGCGCTGAAAGGCGCAAAGCGCCGAGCTGAGAGCCGGCGAAGCCGGCGTGCTCCGGCGCTACTCGCGGAAGTCTTGCAGGATCTCCTCGTTCGCCTCGTGGTCGGGGAGGAGGACCTGGGCGCCGCTCGGGAGGGTCTCAGGGTAGCCTTTGAGCTGCACGGCCGTCAGGTCGTCCTCGCCGCCGCGAAGGACGAGGGCGCGGCCGAGCGAGATCGCCTGAAAGACGCCGAGGTCGGTGTCCACGTTCTCGTTGGCGATCCTCAGCATCGAGGGCAGCGTCGTCACCGTGTTCCAGCGGAGTATCTTGGCGCGCAGGGCGGTGAGGAGCTGTTGCTGGCGCCTTATCCGGTCGAGGTCGCCGCCGGCGGTGCCGCGGTAGCGGGCGAAGAAGAGGGCCTGTTCGCCGCTGAGGGTCTGGGGCCCGTCGGCGATCTCGTACTTCGGCGGGACCTCGTCCGCGACGTCCACCTCCACGCCGCCCATCGCGTCTATGACGTCCTCGAAGCCCTGGAAGTCGATGATGGCGTGGGCGTCTATGGGGACGCCGGTAAGGCCCTCCATGACGGCCTTTGCCTGCTCGACCCCGCCGTAGGCGTAGGCCGTGTTAATGCGGTCTTCGACCCCGGGCTCGATCTCCACGAACAGGTCCCTCGGCACGGAGAGAAGCTCGACGCGCCCGCTCCCCGGCGAGACCTGGGCTAGCATGATGGTGTCGGACCGGCTGGAGGCGCCTTCGGCCTCGCTCGGCCGCCGGTCCACCCCCAGGATCAGCACGTTGAGCGGCTCACCGGACGCGGGCGGCGGCTCGGGGTTCTCGGAAGGCCCTTTCTCTTCGGGCTCCGTCCCCTCCTGGTCGCCGGTGGTCTCCTCCGGCTGGGGCGCCGAGGAGCCGCTCCCCGCGGACAACACCGTCCGCTCGGCGGGGGCCTTGTCCGCCGCGAGTTCGGGCCCTTCCGCCGCTCCCCCGGGAGGGCCGCCCCGCGCGAGTTCGTCGTTGGAGGGCATGAGCGAGGGTAGGGACACCCCCGTCTGGACGCCGACGGCCACCATCACGCCCACCAGGACCGCGAGCAGGGCCAGCCAGCGCCGCCTGCGGTACGTCGCGCGCTGCCGATCGCGCCGCGCGGAGCGCATCTGCTGATCGGCGGAACGGTATTGGTCTTCTCTCCGGTACAAGCGTTCTCTCTCTGCTGCGCCTTCTGGCGACCGCGGGTGGTCTCTGCGCCCGTCGCGGGTGGATACGTCTACGCCGCTGCCGCGTTTCCTGTGGCGGGGATACTAAACGGCCCGTCCGTCGCGGGAGTCTACAACAGCGCGGTCGGTCGGCCCAACGCCCGCTTCCGGCCGGCGGGGCTTACGGCTCCCGGCGCGGCCCCCGCCCCGAGGGCCGCGGCCTCGCCGGTCCGCTGGCCGATCCTCCAGGGGACCGCGGCCTGCCGGGCGGTCTTCCGGCG